>JBCCGE010000098.1:0-11820 GCA_039029455.1 Pseudomonadota bacterium
CACCGCCCCAGTCTTCGGGTATGATTTCGTGATTGGCCAGCTCCTGTTTGACCCTGTCAGGATCGGCTTCCTCACGGTCGATCTTATTGATCGCTACGATAATCGGCACTTCAGCTGCTTTGGCGTGACGTATAGCTTCAATCGTCTGAGGTTTTACGCCGTCATCTGCAGCGACAACCAAAATAACCAGATCTGTCGCGCTGGCACCCCGAGCCCTCATTGCGGAAAATGCCTCGTGTCCGGGCGTATCAAGAAAGCAAATTTCACCCTGCTCGAGCCGTACTTTATACGCGCCAATGTGCTGGGTGATGCCTCCGGCTTCTCCTGCTGCAACTTTTGCTTTGCGCATGTAATCCAGTAGCGAAGTTTTTCCATGATCCACGTGCCCCATAACGGTTACAACAGGTGGTCGGGCGGATTCTTCTGACTCCTCTTCCTGGCCGGAAACCAGCATAGCTTCAGGATCGACATCATCTGCGACTTTCGCAATATGTCCCATTTCTTCCACCAGGAGTATTGCTGTATCCTGGTCCAGAAGTTGATTAATGGTGACCATAGATCCCATGCCCATCAATGTTTTGATGACTTCTCCAGCCTTGATAGACATAGCCTGAGCCAGTTCACCTACAGTTATAGTTTCTGGAATATTTACTTCACGAACAACCGGTTCTGTTGGTCGTTCAAACCCATGCTGATCAGCAAACGTTGACGATATCTTGCCCGGCTTTCTGATTGGCTGGCGACGACGATCCCGCCCTTTTCGTGAGGCGTGCAATTCTTCGCGACCACCCTGATCCGATTTGCCTTTTCGAATTTTCCTGGATTTCTTGCCGCGGTCGTCTGCTGCCGGCGGTTCACCTGCTTTGACTTCACGAGGTTCAGCGGGGACATCTTTGGTTTTCTGAGACTGTCGCTGAACCTCCTGATCCAGTTTTGCCTGCTCGACGGCGATTCGTTCCGCCTCCTCTTTTTCGAATCGTTGACGTTCAATTTCTTCCTGTTCAAGTCGCTTGCGCTCCTCAGCCTCACGTGCCTGACGTTCAGCCTCCTCGCGTTTGCGTTCTTCTTCGCGAACTCGTTCTGCCTCCGCTTCCTGCTCAGCTTTTATCCGAGCCTCTTCAGCTGCTTTTTCAGCTTCCTGTTCGGCCTGCTGTGCTGCCTGTTCCGCCTCCAGTACGCTCCGCTTAACAAAAGTCCGCTTTTTCCGGACCTCAACATGTACGGTCCGTGCAGCACCGGTCTTAGATGTCTGACGTATTTCATCCGTCGTTTTCCGCTTCAGCGTAATTCTTTGTCGAGAAGGTTCTGCCGGTCGCTGCGCCTCGCCTTTGAGAAACTGCAACAATTTGATCTTCTCGGCGTCATCGAGGAAATCGTCCGCCTGCTTGCCCGAGATTCCAGCGTGGTCGAGTTGATCCAGCAGCTTTTCGATAGAAATGCCGATCTGATTGGCAAAGCTTGTTATGGTGACTTTTGACATACGCTCTCTATGTATTTATTTGTTCAGGACTGATCTGATCAATACTTTGCGATAAAAATTACCTACTCAAACCAGGGCGCACGAGCGGTCATAATCAACTCGCTGGCTCTCTCTTCGTCAATCTCAACAAGTTCGAGAACTTCATCGACTGCACACTCTGCGAGATCTTCCATAGTCCGCACGCCACCCGAAGCCAGCGCGCGCGCCGTTGCTTCATCCATCCCTTCCATGTTCAACAGATCGTCCGCGGGTTCTTTTTCTTCCTGCGACGCAATTGCAGTGGTGAGTAAGGTGTCTTGTGCTCTGTTGCGCAACTCATCCACAAGATCCTCGTCGAACTCTTCAATTTCCATTATTTCCTGTTTGGGAACATAGGCAATTTCTTCCAGTGAGTTGAATCCTTCCTGCGCCAGAATGGTGGCCACATTCTCATCGATATCCAGCTGACTCATGAATTTTCCGATGATCTCTTTTTGCTCGTTATCCTGCTTCTCTGCGGCGTCTTTATCCGTCATCAGATTCAGTTCCCAGCCGGTGAGTTCAGAGGCCAGACGGACATTCTGACCACCGCGACCGATGGCTCTTGAAAGGTTTTCCTCGGTGACCACAACATCCATGCTTTGGGTTTCTTCGTCCACCAGAATCGATTCCACTTCGGCAGGCGCAAGTGCCTGAATCACAAATTCCGCTATGTTGTCAGACCATACAATGATGTCGACACGCTCACCCGCAATTTCATTCGAAACACTCTGTACCCGAGAGCCTCGGATGCCGACACAGGCTCCGACCGGGTCCACATTGGAATCGTTGGTTTTGACTGAAATTTTTGCGCGAGACCCCGGATCTCTGGCCGCACCCAGTATTTCGATAATTCCCTCACCTGCTTCAGGAACCTCAAGCTTGAACAGCTCGATGAGAAATTTTGGGGAAAGACGGGTCAGCATCAACTGCGGACCTCTGGCCTCGGGATCAATATCCTGAAGCAGTGCACGAATTCTGTCTCCCGGTCGCAGTCCTTCTTTAGGAATCATTGCGCTTTTCAGAAGCATCGCTTCGGCGTCACCCAGGTCGACGATTGCGTTACCGCGCTCAATTCTTTTTACTGTGCCTGATACGAGAGTGCCAAACTTGTCGCTGTAGCGTTCTGCGACCTGATTGCGCTCCGCTTCACGAACCTTTTGCATGATGACCTGTTTCGCAGCCTGCGCCGCGATACGGCCAAACTCGACTTTATCCATGGGTTCTTCGATCGCGTCACCAATTTCAATTTCCCCATAGGTTTCCTGCGCCTCTTTCAGATAAATCTGGCGTTCAGGAAACTCGAGTTCTTCTTCGTCATCAATGACTTCCCAGACTCGGTAAGTATCATAGTCACCGCTGTCACGATGGATACTTACCCGAGCATCGATTTCACCGGTATGCCATTTCTTTGTGGCCGTTGCCAGTGCAGCTTCAATTGCACTGAATATGATCTCCTTGTCGAGATCTTTCTCGCGGGAGACCACTTCTGCCATCAGCAGGATTTCGTTATTGGTAATCGCCATGACTATTTACACGCTAATTAACTGATTCGTCGCCACTAAAACTCAGGTTCCAATCGGGCTGACTCGATATTTCCGTAGGCAAGTTCGTACACTTCTCCGTCACATTCCAACGTGACGTTCTCATCGGATGCCTCAGTCAGACGACCTTTAAAGCGACGCCTTCCGAGTACATGCGAATGGGTCACCGCCTTGATCAGGCCGCCAACAAATTGCTTGAAATGCACCGGTTTGACCAGCGGTCGATCAAGTCCGGGTGATGACACTTCCAGCATATAGGCTGAATCAACCGGATCCTCAACATCGAGAATCGCGCTGACCTGCCGACTGACGGATTCGCAATCGTCAACCAGAATTCCACCAGGCGCATCGATATAAATCCGCAGCACCCGATCTTTACCTTGATTTCCAAACTCCAGATGCAGCATTTCGTATCCCATTGCCTCTATGGGACCCTCAATCAGCGCTGCAATTGTCTTGAGATTGGACATCTGCTTATCTCTGTTATCAACCGACACCATGCCGGCGATCTGACCGTAATAAATACGGACGCAAAAAACGGGCCGAAGCCCGTTCAGGACACCCGTTTCCAATCGTTCTCCGGTGTGCCTTTTGGACTTCCAAACGAACACACTCCGCGGAAAAACAAAACCCCGCAACTGCGGGGTCTTTGGCACCAAGGTGCTTTCGGCCTGACACCCTCTACAGGTATCTCCCGAGTCCTCCCCGAACCTGTCTTAACACGGCCCAGGATGGTTGGTAGCGGGGGCAGGATTTGAACCTACGACCTTCGGGTTATGAGCCCGACGAGCTGCCAGACTGCTCCACCCCGCATCACGGACGCCGGATTTTAGCTCATTCAAACAGTTATTTACAATCCATATTGCGCACAATATCAAGCTTGCGGACTACTTTTTTCGGACCTTAGCCCCTTTGGGTGAATCCTCAATTTCATAGCCCAGTTCAATGATCTGGTCACGGATTTGATCAGCCAGCACCCAGTCCCGCTCGTGGCGGGCGTGGTCTCTCTGCTGCAGCAACGCCATCACGTCGGTGGGCACGTCTACCGATTCAGGACGCCAGTCAGCAAGTCTTAATCCAAGCACATCGTCCATATTGTCGAGCGTAGCTCTCTTGTCAGCAGGTTCGATATTCGACTTCACCATTGACCACATCACGGCCAGTGCCTTCGATGAATTCAGGTCCTGATAGAGCTCAGTTTCGAAAGCTGTCAGCCATTCATGATCGGGCATTCCGTCTTTCGGGCACTGGAAATAAAACTGTCGCAGTCGTCCGAGGGCGGTTTCCGCACTCTTCAAACTGTCCCAGTTGAATTTAAGATCCGTTCGATAGTGGGCGGTGAGGCAAAGATACCGATAACCCAGAGGATCTACGCCTCTGTCGAGAAGCGATTGAAGGCGCAAAAATTCACCCGATGATTTCGACATTTTCGCCTGATCGGTCTCAAGGAAGTAACCGTGAAGCCAATAGTTGGCAAGAATGGTGCCGTGACAGGCTTCCGACTGCGCGATTTCATTCGAATGATGCACCGGAATATGGTCCTTCCCACCGCAGTGAATGTCAAAAAGCGGACCCAGATATTTCACAGACATTGCGGAGCACTCAATATGCCAACCCGGGAAACCGGTGCCCCAGGGACTGTCCCACTCCATCTGACGCTGCTCGCCAGGAGCGCTAAACTTCCACAACGCAAAATCAGTGTTGTTGCGCTTCTCTCCGAGTTCCACACGAGATCCGGCTTCGAGTCCATCGCGATCAAGACGGGCCAGATGACCGTAGTTGTCAAGTTTTGACGTATCGAAATACACACCATCACTGGTCGTATAGGTCAGCCCTCGTTCTTCGATCGTTTGGATATCAGCAATCTGCTCGGCGATGTGATCAGTAGCCCGACACCAAATCGTAGGTTCCTGAATATTGAGCGCCTGCAGGTCGGCCTTAAAGGCATCCGTGTATTTTTCAGCAATCTGCCAGGCCGTCAAACCGGTTCGACGGGCGCCTTTTTCCATCTTATCTTCACCGGTATCTGCATCACTGGTCAGATGTCCGACATCTGTGATGTTCATCACGTGCCTGACATTATAGCCCGCGAATGACAGCGTTCGCCGCAACAGGTCCTCGAAAACATAGGTGCGGAGATTTCCGATGTGGGCGAAATCGTAGACCGTCGGACCGCACGCATACATTCCCACTTCACCCGCTGCGAGAGGTTCAAACTCTCGCAGACTTCGACTGTACGTGTCGTAAAGTGTGACGGTTTTCGTTGCCATGATCGCGCGCTTAAGAGATCTCTAAAAGGGTGGCGGATGTTACAATAATCGGTCAATGGCTGCATGCCCGCCGGACACATAATGACCGTAGCATTCATCTCAGATCTTCACCTGACACCATCGCGGCCACATTCCGATCAGTTGTTTTGTGAATTCGCCGACCGCGCCAAATCACATGTCGAACGACTCTATATCCTCGGTGATCTATTTGAGTATTGGGTCGGTGATGACGCGAGTGCAGACCTTGGATACAAGGCGATCGAATCAGCTTTGCGCGCGCTGTCTGATTCCGGCACACAACTTTTTTTCATGCATGGAAACAGAGACTTCTTAATAGGTGACGCCTTCGCCGAGAGAACCGGGGTCACAATACTTCCGGATCCAAGTATTGTTCAGCTGAATGGGCAACGAATTCTACTCAGCCACGGTGATGCACTGTGCACCGACGATATCGAGCATCAACAGAAACGACGCGAGATGCTGTCGGCAGAATGGAAGTCAGCGTTCCAGTCACAATCGGTGGATCAAAGGATTGCATTTGCGGATCGAATCCGCAGCAAAAGCGACGTTGACAAACAAACGAAGCCGCTCGAAATCATGGATGTCAACCAGAATGCCGTCGAATCGATGATGCGAGATAACGGAGTCGACAAACTAATTCACGGGCACACACACAAACCGGCTGTGCATGAGTTTCTGCTCGATGGTGAGACCGCTAGACGGTATGTGCTGGGAGACTGGTATACCCAAAAAAGTGTGCTGTTTTTCGCAGACGGTGTTCTTACACTGCACTAGCCTTAAGAATACGGTGGTATGTGTCGAAATACAGCCCGCATTCAGGGTTGTATTATTGCGCGTGGATGGTTCGGTTAAATACAACGGACCTGTAATCTGCACCATTGATCACAATGATTCAGATCAGTAAACGATCGCCGAGTGACTGATTCGCGGAAATCATCGACTCGCCTTCAGTAAAGACATGGCCCGTTTCAGAGACTGCCATGTATTACATGTCTGCTCAGGCAGACTTCGCCTGATCGACAATATCGCTGACTTCAGAAAGATCGAGTTCACTGCTCAGTCGGTTTTTCGCCTCATCACTTCTCAGTCCGTCGATGACATTAAGGTAGTCCGCCGTTACGTCACCGGTTACATAGGCTCCCGAGAAACAGGATGTATCAAAACTCTGAATCGAACCGTCCCGGGTTGCTATGCTATCGAGCACCGCATCAGTCAGATCATCGAGGTCCTGGTAGATCAATTCATCTGCGCCGATTTCGCGGCAGACCTCATCTATTGAACGCCCGTGTGCGACCAGTTCACGGCGTGTAGGCATGTCAATTCCATAGACATTTGGAAATCTAACCGGCGGTGCGGCAGATGCGAAATACACCTTTCTGGCGCCGGCTTCCCGCGCCAGTTCTATAATCTTCGATGAAGTCGTTCCGCGAACAATGGAATCATCGACTAGCAAAACATTCTTGCCTTCAAATTCGGCACCGATCGCATTCAGTTTCTGGCGGACTGACTTTTTTCGCTCTGCCTGTCCGGGCATGATGAACGTTCTGCCAATGTAGCGATTTTTGATAAAGCCTTCCCGATACGGCAATCGAAGCTGTTTTGCCATTTCGAGTGCGCAGGTGCGGCTGGTATCAGGAACAGGGATAACAACATCAATATCGTGATCCGGCCAGATCCTCTTCAGTTTCTGTCCGAGTTTCTTACCCATCTCCATGCGCGTTTGATACACCGGAATCTGATCAATAATCGAATCCGGGCGAGCGAGGTAGACATATTCAAAAATGCATGGAGAGTGCAGAGGCTGATCAGCACATATTTTACTGTGCACCTGACCATCCATGTCGACGAAAATGACTTCACCGGGTTGAACATCTCGTTGTAAATCGAATCCGATAACATCCATCGCGACACTCTCGGAAGCGAACATATGTGACAAACCCTGCTCACCCGAGTGGGTGCCATACACCAGAGGCCTGATGCCGCAGGCGTCGCGGAAGGCAATGAGACCGACACCAACAATCATCGCAACTACGGCATAGGCGCCGCGGCAGCGCTTGAAAACTCCACTGACGGCTTCAAAGATATCTCTTGGATCTGCACGCACACTCGACTCACCAAGCGCATCACGCAGTTCATGAGCCATGATATTCAACAGAATCTCGGAATCCGATGATGTATTCAGCTGTCGCAAATCCTGTTGGAACAATTCCTCGCGCAACTGATCGGCATTCGTCAGGTTGCCGTTGTGACCCAGGGCAATGCCAAATGGTGAGTTGACGTAAAACGGCTGGGCTTCAGCCCGGGAATCGCACCCGGCTGTTGGGTATCGCGTGTGACCTACGCCCATATGTCCCTGCAACTGGACCATATGACGTGTGTGAAAAACATCTCGTACCAGTCCATTGTCTTTGCGAAGATACACCCTGTCGCCATCGCTGGTCATAATTCCAGCTGCATCCTGCCCCCTGTGTTGTACGACCGTAAGTGCGTCGTACAGCAACTGGTTGACATTTCCGGTACCCATCATGCCAACCACACTGCACATATCTAGTTCTCCGTGGATGTGGAATTTGCGCCGGCACTGGTGCCGCTACCGGACTGAATAGCCTCGATTTCGTTGACGTCTTTGATGAAATACTTGCCAATTTCAGGTGGCATCAGTGAACGCAAAAACTCAACAATCGGATTAAAATGTTCCACCAGAAGCGACTGCTTCCACCATGGCTGGGTAGCGAAATCAGTGAAAATTGCCGCCAGGATCAACGCTGCCACAATCACAATGCCACGAACCAGTCCAAATAACGTCCCCAGTGTTCGATCTATCCCGCTAATTCCTGCAACCGCAATCAGTCGGTAAATGATGTAACTCACAATTGACGCAGCGATCAGCACGACCAGAAAAATGCCCGCGAATGCAGCTGCGATTCTCAGTGGAGGCTGGGGTATATAGGGTTCGAGATAGACCGCGCCGGTATTGGCAAAAACATAGGCAACCCAAAGCGCAACACCCCAGGATATTAAAGACAATGTCTCTCGAATAAACCCGCGAAAGAGCCCGATCAGAACTGAAACCAGAACAATGACTAGTATTGCGATATCAACGTAATTCATGGCACTCATTCAGCAAATCATATACGGACTGTCGGATAGCTTTTCAGAGAGGCAAAATTTGACAGATCGAGCAATCGTCATCGATCACCGAGTAAACGCGGGGGCGAATCCCGACATGATCGACTTTAATACGCATTTAACACGCACAGGGCGGGAAATGCTGTGTTGTATCGGGTCCGCCTCATGAATTGTGCTTGGTGACGTAGCCCTTTTCGCCGGTCAGCGCTTTAAGGCGAACACTAACCTTTTCCGCCGTTGCTTTGTCGGAATACGGGCCCAGCCAGATGCGGGTTGCCTTACCCAGATTTGTATTGACCTTGCTGTGATGGGCGTTAAAACCGCTGTCTTTCAATAATGACGAAACGGAATCTACATTCGATTTTTTTGAAAATGTTCCGACCCGAACCGCCCAGCCGTTATCGCTTGTCTCCGGTGTTTTCTGTTTTTTCACCGGTGCGTCATTCGACTGGGTGGT
Source organism: Pseudomonadota bacterium (assembly GCA_039029455.1). Lineage (GTDB taxonomy): Bacteria > Pseudomonadota > Gammaproteobacteria > Arenicellales > Poriferihabitantaceae > JBCCGE01. The sequence continues at coordinate 8,920 of JBCCGE010000098.1, forward strand.
TTTGACAGTACTGTCATCCGATTTCTTGTCGAGCGCCGCCAGTTTCTTGACCGGTTCCGATTTTTTTGAAGTCATTACCACTTTGACTGTGGGATCGACATCGGACTCTGCTGGTTCGGGCGGTGATTCTGCTGCAGAACTCTCTGGCACCTTCTTCTTTTTTATCGATGTAACCAGAGCCGGTTTTGATGCATTTGAGTTGCTGTTGGGTGTTTCGGCCACCTTGTTGTCACCCGTGACGACCGCAAGTGTGCCGCCCTGACTAAGATTAAGCGGTTCAATTTTTGACCTAAAAACCTGTGTGCCCGATTGCTGCAGTGCTTCTGCAGAGGTTGCATTGGCATCCGAACCCGGTTGCGGCAGTAAAAACGGTATGAACACGACAGCCGCCAAAACCATAACTGCGGCTCCGGCCAATCGATGTTTCAGTTCATATTCTCTAATGGGTTTCACCACGATAGATTTTCCAGGAATGTTTACAACACATCAAAATCGACAATTTTCCGCAGGTTTTGCTCACGGTCTCAGGAATAAGAAGTCAAATTGCACCCCGGGTCACCGCGCATATTCTTTAATACACCTTAATCGGTTCATAACCCAGTGACTGGTGTCTAAAACGTCGTCTATCCCGGTGTAATCAGTCCGCGGACTGTTTACTCGCCGACTGCCTCTGATTCAAGTGCGCGAGTATATCACCGACTGTAAAAAAAGAGCCGAAAACAACCATTCGATCGCCCTTTTGGCAGATGGCGCGCACGGACTCGTAGCCAGCAACGGGGGATGAGTGGGAGACTGCGGTCGAGATTCCGGTCGCAGCCTCAAATTTTTCAGCCAGCTGAGCACCCGTCTGCCCTCTTTCACCTTCCAGAGTGACGAAATGCCATTCATCGAACTCACCCAGCAACGGTCGGAACAGTTGATCGACGTCCTTGTCCTCGAGGATGCCCGCAACGGCGCGACTTGACCCTGTTACCGGGTGACCTGAGAGAAACTCAGCCAGTTCCCGAACCGAATCCGTATTATGCGCGACATCGATAATCTCGAGCGGAGATTCACTGATAATCTGGCAGCGACCGGACAGTCTTGTCTTTGCCAAACCCTTCTTTAGCTGCTGAATCGAAACCGGAAGTCGCGTCTGCATAAGGGCAATAACGGCCAGCACGCCACCGAGATTACTGCTTTGGTGATCACCTTGCAAAGGCACGGCAACATCATTAATTGCCGACCACTCCGCACCAAAAACGGACTCATGACCAACCCATGACAGCGTCATCTTTTGGGTTTTTGATCTGGATTCACAGCGCTGAAGGTAATAGTCACTACCGCTGCGAACGACTTCGGCACGTTGCGTCTCAGCAACCTCTTCAATACTTTTCGGTGCACTGTCCTGTGCCACCACCACGACGGTGTTCGGTTTGATTACGCCGGCTTTTTCTCGCGCGATTTCTACCGGATCCGAACCCAGCCACTGCTGATGATCCACTCCTATTGAGGTAATCAGGGCGATGTCATTGTCAATCATATTCACAGCATCGAGTCGCCCGCCCATACCTACTTCCAGTACAGCAACCTCGATCTGCTGCCTTTGGAACAGGACCAATGCGCACAGCGTGCTGAACTCAAAATATGTCAGCGGAATTTCGCCCCGAGCGGTCTCAATAGTTTGCAAAGCAACGATAATTTCCGCATCGGTTGCTTCGCGCCCATTGATACGAAAGCGCTCGTTGAAACGAACGAGGTGAGGAGAGGTATAACTGCCGGTGGCATAACCCGCGGTGAAATAGATCGATTCGATCATTGCAACGCTTGAACCTTTTCCATTGGTCCCGGCAACCGTAACCACGGTCTCGGGCTTTTTACCGTTTAAGGTTCGCCAGACACGGGTAATACGATCGAGCTTCATTTCGATCGTGCGCCAGTGCTGCTGCTGGATGTATTCCACCCAGTCGGCCAGATTCTGCAAACGTGCCGAGTCCATTGTTTAACGAATTTTGTGTCAGAACCTAACTCTGGTCAGAGTCTTCGGCTGATGGCGGATCCATCTCGGTTCCACCATCCTCTGTAACCTCTTCCGAATCATCCCCCGTGTTATCGGACTCCAGAGTGTTCGGGCGCTCTGTAACGGCAGAAAACCCGAACTTCGCCAACAGAGAGGCGATCTCACTCGCCAGGTTTCTGCGATCGACGATCATATCAATCGCACCGTGTTCCAGCAGAAATTCAGCTCGTTGAAAACCCTCCGGCAATGTTTGTCGAACAGTCTGTTCGATCACTCGGGGGCCGGCAAATCCAACCAGAGCGCCGGGCTCAGCAATAATCACATCACCCAGCATGGCGAGGCTGGCAGACACACCCCCCATGGTCGGGTCGGTCAATACTGAGATGTACGGAATTCCTTCAGACCGCAATCGCGTGATTGCCGCGGTTGTTTTCGACATCTGCATTAGTGAAAAAAGCGCCTCCTGCATCCGGGCCCCGCCACTGGCGGAAAAACAAATCATCGGTGATCGGGTCGCGACAGCGGCGTCGGCGGCCTGAACAAATCGCTCACCAACGACCGATCCCATTGATCCTCCCATGAAAGAAAAGTCAAAAGCGACCGCCACAACCGGTAGCTGGCGCAAAGTGCCGGTTGCCGCCAGCAAAGCCTCGCTTCCGGAACTTGATTTCCTCGCATCTGTGAGTCTGTCCCGGTAACGCTTCTGATCTTTAAATTTCAGAACATCCACTGGTTTGACATTTTCTGCGATCCAGCGGACTGAGCCCTCGTCTAAAAAGGATTCGAGCCGCTGTCGAGCGTCAATTCTCATGTGATTGTCGCACTTGGGACACACCAGCACGCTGTGCTCAAGGTCGACGCTATACAACACTGACTGACACGATGAGCAATTTTTCCACAAC
>JBCCGE010000099.1:0-11722 GCA_039029455.1 Pseudomonadota bacterium
AAAAGCTTAAAAACTATCAAAGCATTATTCAAGAGTGTGTGGGGCACTTTCATCAGAACTGAATGGTGGGGTAAGGGTCTTTTCACTTTTGCAAAACTCCAACGGCCGTTGGAAATTGCAACGCCGTTGGAGTGCCTTTTTTACATATTTTTCTTGCTGCGTTGTTACACCATTGGAATACAAAATTAGCTTTAATTTATCAAAAATTTATATCACAAAACTTGGCTTGGATCAATGCCTCATAGCAGCCATTTGAAAACTGTGTATTTAAAACGTACGACTCGGTCCACTGAATTCCACCCTCTTTCGGAACCACTGAGCTCACCGGTGCACCATCGCGCTCCAGAATGCCGGTCACCCAGTCTCCAATACCCACCATTGCGAGCATTTCACCATTCTTCAGTCCGGCAAACGTTCCGCCAAAATCAAAGTAGCCTCCAATCTGCGGTTTCAGCGACAGGGTTTTATCCTGCACCGCCTGCCATTGACTCTCGCTGATGTCAAATGGCCCCGGACTCGTATTACCGTTCAGGAGACTCATCTGCCCCAGACTGGGCAAGTGCCAGTCAAAATGTCCGACCTTACCTTTGAGTTTGGAATCCCAGAACACGTCGTATGTCGAGGCTTCCTCTGCAGTCAGCGCATCTTTGTTGTAGGACACGCCAAGATGCCCATAGCGTGTGATCAGAGAGTATTGCTTACCGTCCTTCCAATGCCCTTTGAAATTTCTGAAATCATCGTGCATCAGATCTTCCATTGGATAGTCATTGGGATCGAGTTCATCGACCAGATCAGATTCAATTAACAGCTGAGCATACTCGGCGTCGGTATGAATTAAATCGAAGGTTCCGGGAGGATTCTGAGCCAGAGCCGCCAGCATATTATCGCCACCCGCGTAATATTTCGGCACAAACTTGACGTTATTTGCGGCCTCAAATTCAGCCACCATATCCGGCTCCGCGGTTCCGTACCAGCCCAGCATATTGATTTCTACAGGTTCCGCGTGCGCCTTTCTGGATGTCAGGATCATTGGCGCGGCCAGTGCCCCGGTCAAAGCGGTGGATGTTTTTATAAATTGTCGTCTGCTAAATTCTTTTTTCAATTTCGGATCCTCATTAAATGTGTGCTGTTGGGTCGTTAACGGTTTGACGGATCCACCTGAACCCCAGGCTATCCGCGGTCAATATCCGGAAATCCATTTTCCGGTCTATATGTTTCGAAACTGTCCAGCGTCTGGCGATTGCACTGTTCCTGAATCGGGGAACCTGGAAGTGCACAGGATGACATCTTGAAGCGTGCCGCCATCTCCCGCGAAGCGTCGGTTTCTTCGATACATACTGCCGCAATCCCGGCCACAATTCCACCTTGGCGCTCAACAAGTTGAATTCCGGCAGTCATCGTGCCGCCGGTTTCGATCCACTGGTCAACCAAGAGTGCCCGCGTGCCCGGGGCGAATGCCGGATTTCGCATCTCCATCTGCTGAGTCTGGCCAGAATAATTGGTCATATCCACAACATCAAAGTCGACCGGCATTTTTCCGCCTTTACGGATGGTCAGAAAACCTTTCCGCATGCGCGTTGCCATCGCCGCTCCGAGCACGAAACCCGCCGCATCAAAGCCCGCAACTACATCAATGTCATCTCTATCAAAAGGCTCAAGCAAGTCATCCAGCATGGCATGGAACGCATCGGCGTTGATATAGGCGGCAGAAGGGTCCAGCCAGGCATACTTCTCACCGCGGCTTCGCGGCGCCATCAGGGAAAAATACCAGCGATCTACAGAGCGGTCGATTGTCTCAGTCATTGTTACCTGCTGCGCGAAGCAGTTCTCTAAGTTTAGAGGTTTCGACATTATAAAAGTCATTATCGACGTTAATGCCAGTAGCGACCAGTATTGCATCCAGCCGGTCACAGTATAAGCGTACATTGTCGGGAGTTACCCCTGATGCCAAAGCCAATGGCCGCATTCCAACCCCCGAACGGAAGGTGTTGATCTTGTCTGTCCCGGGCTCACACCCGGTCGCCACACCCGATGTGGTCACCACATCCATCCATTCCCGGGCTATTTCGGCAGACGTACGATAGTCTTCGGGCGCTACTTCGCGCTGCTTTTTAAAAGCTGTACCACCAAAATACAGTCCGCGCCAACCGCATTCAATTTTGATTCTCAGGATTTCATCGGCTTCGGGTTGGTCCGCTGCAGATCGTGATTCGTCAATACGGGCGTCATCTGCCCAGTATGCATCTATCCTGCAGCCAGCAGATTGCAGGTGGGCAAGTTTTGGAAAGGCGTACTTTCCGGTTACGCCAAGGAAATTGATGCCGATAAAGACGTCAGGGTATTTTCTTCGCGCCGCCTGAATGATTGGCAGAAAAGGCTCCACTCCAAAATCGTGGTTGATCAGAAAAACGCCGTGGGCGCCGCCTGCAATTGCGCGCCCAATGTTTCGATCCGTCTGGTCTTCGTCCAGAACGTGAATAACCACAAATACAGCACAGCAATCCGCGCCTACCAACTGCAGAAATTCTTTTCGATCTGCGAACTGCATGTCAAAGCACCGAAATGTCAGCCGATCCGATCACAATTGAACTCCAGCCGTCAGACTGACTCATTGCCCGCAATATCCTCAAACCATATTTCGGGCTTCTCATTAATAAATCGGGCCATCAGCGCCTTGCACTCCGGGTCATCCAGGAGAACGACCTCTACGCCGTTGTCGCGGAGAAAATCTATGTTGCCCGGAAAATTGACATCTTCGCCGACCACAACACGCTGAATGCCAAAATGCAGAATCGCGCCGGTACACATCATGCATGGACTGAGCGTTGTGTACAGATCAACACCACTGTAACTGTCCTGTATTCCAGCCGTTCGAAGGCAATCCGTTTCACCATGCATAACCGGATCGTTTTCCTGGACGCGCTTATTGCATCCCGACGCTATGACTTCACCATCCCTGACCATGACGGCACCGACAGGCACACCACCCTGGTCATAGCCCTTCTTCGCCGCAGCAAAAGCCGCGCGCATAAATCGCTGATCGGCTTTCCGGGAATCGGACGTGGTCATAGTGTTCAGAGGCTGGTGCAATCGGTATGGGGAATAAATTTCACAGGCAGCTGTCGCTCGGCCAGCAGTTTGAGCGAATCCGAATTCAATGCCGTTCGGCCGACCACCAGCGCACCAATGGAAAATTGCAGCAGTGTGCCCGCCGTCAGCATATCCGGATACCCCGTTGAATAAAGCGTCAGCTCAGACTGATCGGCTCTTCGCCCGGCGCGTCGGATACAATCCATTTCCGCAACGGCTATCGGATCATTAAGCTGATGTGTGCGATCGCAGCTGCGGGCGACGATTGTTTCATCTTTAACCAGCACGGCTCCTACACCCTTGCCACCCTCAGCAACGCTTTTGCGTGCCTCCGCCGCTGCCTCAGCGAGGAACCGTTCGTGGTGCCGAGATTCTGAATCGTGCATTTGGTCTGAATTTCGTTATGGTGTACATTGAATGATCAACAACAATACCGCAACGGCACAGCAATGAACATCAATATTGTCGATCATCCACTGATTCAACACAAATTGACTCTGATGAGGCGCGAGGAAACCTCGAGTAGCAGCTTCCGCCAGCTGGTGAATGAAATTGCAATGTTGCTTGGCTACGAGCTGACTCGAGATCTTGAAGTCACGAATATCACAATCAAAACGCCGCTTGAAGAAATGGAGTCGCCGGTGCTGGCGGGTAAAAAACTGTGCTTTATCTCAATTTTAAGAGCCGGCAACGGACTTCTGGACGGCATGCTCAACCTGATTCCCGCCGCTCGCGTCGGTCACGTGGGACTGTATAGGGACCCTGCCACACTGGTTGCTGTTGAATACTACTACAAGGTACCGGCCGATATAGGCGATCGATTGGCCATTGTGGTCGACCCCATGCTGGCGACCGCAAACTCGGCCATCGCGGCCGTCGAGCGTCTCAAGCAGGGCGGTGCCAGACGGATGAAATTTGCCTGCCTGCTCGCCGCACCTGAAGGTGTAAAAGCGTTCAATGCAGCTCATCCCGATGTTGAGCTCTATACCGCGGCGCTGGACAGACAGCTCAACGAACACGGCTATATTCTTCCCGGCCTTGGCGATGCCGGAGATCGCATTTTCGGCACAAAATAATCCACAGTTAAAACCGGGTCTGTCCTGTTTTGTGCGGGCGTTAGTCGTCGAGCTCTGTGAGGACGCAGCGAGCGTATCTTTCGCCCGCATCGATAACCCCCTGAACATCCTCAAACTTTGTTCTGGGATTAATCAGACACAACCTCAATACCCGACGTCGTCGCAGTGTTGTCGTGGTCACCATCGCCTGGCCACTGTCCATCAGGTTTCGTGATATACCTTCATTAATCTGATCCAGCGTTTGGTCGTCCAGAGGCTTGTGGAGCGGGTTGTAGCGAAAATTGATTACAGCCAGCGACGCTGTGGTCACAATTTCCCATGTACTACTTGAACGAAGGTATTCTTCGACTCGTTCAGTGAGCTCTATGTTGTAGGTCACTGCCCCTGAAAACGCCTCTACACCATAGGTCTTTAACGACATATACAACTTTAACGCCTTGAAATTGCGCGTCAATTGCACACCGTGGTCGTAAAAATTAATCTCGGAAGAATTGCCCTCGACATCCTGCAGATATTCGGGAGTTTCAGTAAATGTATCCGACAACCAGTATCGGTCCCGCACCAGAAGACAGCCGATTTCATACGGCTGAAAAAACCATTTGTGCGGATCCACCGTTACCGAGTGTGCCCGACTGATTCCATTGAACAGCGACTTATTATTATCGCTTAGTACACCTGCACCACCATACGCCGCATCAACATGCAGCCAGATGTCATCGCCAGCGCACAGATCCGCGAGTGCGTCGAGTGGATCAACCGCCCCTGTATTGGTTGTGCCGGCAGAAGCGATGATCATCAGCGGATTTAATCCGGCTCGTTTGTCACTGAACAGACTTTTTTCGAGTCGTTCCATATCCAGCCGAAACAACTCATCTGTCGGCACGATGCGAATCTGACTTTTGCGAAAGCCCAGAATACTGAGCGCTTTAATATTCGACGAATGTGCCTGATCGGAAAGGTAAACGACTGCGGTTGAAAAATCCTCGCCACACCGAACCCGGCGGGCGGTCACAATAGCAGTGAGGTTTGCCATTGATCCGCCACTGGTAAATGTGCCGCCGCCTTCTTTAACGGGCAGTTCAAAACGCTGTAAAAGCCAGTTGATTAGTTTGATTTCCACGCTGGATGCCGCCGGTGCAGCCATCCAGCTTCCGGTGAAGACATTGAATCCGGAGGCCAGAAAATCCGCCAGATTGGATATGTAATTGCCGGGACCCGGCACAAATGCGAAAGCCTTTGGATGGGCGGGAATACTGCAATTCGCGAGTACGTCATTGACGACATGGTCTATCACAGAGACCGGATCGTCAGCGTCCATGGAAAAATCACCCGAGAGCAGGGCGTCCATGTCGCCGCGTGAAGCCCGGCATACCGGTTTTTTGTTATCCAGCGCGCACAAATGGTCGACAAGCTGATCGACCACTCTGTATCCCAATGCGCGCATGTCGGTTTCTGAATGTTGCAGGCGTGTGTGTGTCATGTACGGTCTCCTGATAAGAACCGGCAGTCACGATCACGTGGAATCTGCGGGTTCGCTATTCACATACTTTAGTGCCTTAGATTCGATAAATGTTTGCATAAATCTCTTATCAAAACTAAATACTGGATGATTTCTTTGCTTTTATGAAATATAAAGGGAATTTGTCCCTTACAAAAATTTCAGATGCCACATCCTGGAAAAACCGATCGACTGATTTTGAATGCACTGCAGAAAAACGGGCGAACAACGTTGTCCGAGATATCACATAAAGTCCACTTGTCCAGCTCTCAGGTGCAAAGACGAATCCGACATCTGGAGGAAACCGGCGTGATCGAGCAATACACCGCATTGGTTGACCGTGAACGGCTCGGATTCACTGTAGTGGTCTTCGCAGAAGTGACGCTACACTATCAGGGTAAGAAGTCCGCAGAACAGTTTCATAATGCCGTGCAGAATGTTCCGGAAATTCTTGAACTGCATCGAATCAGCGGAGACTCTGACTATCTATTGAAAATTATCGCCAAAGACCTCCAGCAGTACTCGGTCTTTGCTCAGGACAAACTTATGGCGCTACCGAATGTTGAGAGACTGCGGTCACTCATCGTTATGGATTCTCCTAAAACTTCCACGCAAATTCCGTGTTGATACCAATAACCTTTCAATAAGATCACAATGACCGACACCGTATATTTGAATGGCCAATTTGTTGCGTCCAACGAAGCCCGGATATCCATATTTGACCGCTCTGTTCTATTTGGCGATGCGGTGTATGAAGTAGCCGGAGTCATGGATAGAAAGCTAATCGATTTCGAACATCACATGTCCCGGCTTTTCAACTCGTTGAGTAAACTCAGAATTCCACCTCCGTTAACTGAATCCGAATTGTTGGATGCATTTCGTGAAATGGTGCGGAGAAACAGTATTGCGGAGGGCATGATTTATCTGCAGATTACACGCGGCGAAGCGCCGCGTGACTTTGCGTGGCCTGAAAACCTGACGCCAAACGTGTTCATGTTCGCCGCTAAAAAATCACTGTCGGACTCAAAAGCGGCGGCTACAGGTGTTCAGCTGATCAGCACACCGGACCTCCGCTGGGCGCGGCGTGACATCAAATCAGTGAATCTCCTCGGACAAGTGCTTGCAAAGCACCGCGCACAGGAAGCCGGAGCATATGAAGCGTTACTGCATGACGAACACAATGTCATCACGGAATGCGGCAGTACAAGTTTCTTCATCATTCGAGACGGTGCAATCATCACGCGTCCACTAAGCAATGATATTTTGCCCGGAGTAACCCGCCGTGCTGTGATCGAACTCGCCGAGACAGAAAACTATTCTGTTGAGCAACGACCCGTGTCACTGGATGAAGCACGCAGCGCAGACGAGGCGTTTATAACGGGCGCGTCCAGTTGTGTGATTCCCGTTACTCATATCGACAATGAATCGATCGGCAATGCTAAACCTGGGCCGATCACGCGGAGAGTCAGCGACATCTATTTGAGATTTGTACACGATACTCTGACCTGAGTTACTGCAACAATCTCTCCAGATAGTTTTACGGCACTACATAACTTACGAGATTGCTTCGCTTTCGCCGGCAATGACAGTGCGAAACTGGACACCGCCATGACAAGACTGCATCGCAACCGCGACATTCCGGTTGTAATTGCAAAATAGCCGCTAATCCTTCCGAGACTGCTTCGCATTCGCTCGCAACGACAGTGCGAAACTCAACACTGTCATTGAGACCACAGCATTCGAGTTCTAATTTCGGAATAACCGCAAGTGCGTTCCGAGATTAGTTCGCATTCACTTGCAACGACCAGACAGAAATAGATATCGTCATCGCGACCGCGGCAATCTCGCGATGCCGGTTCGAAACATATTTCGCTCGCTCAGCCCTGACGGTGTATCTTCATTCAGGCTACGACAAACATATCTACGCTGCTCTCTGCGATCACTGCCCCACTCGATTCTATTGTTGCAGCCAGCGTGGACACTTTTGGCATCTCTGTCGAAAAATAAAATCGAGCAGAGCCTAGTTTGTGTGAGTAGAACGAATCGTTTGGTGATTCCGCCAACCGTTCTGTTGCAACGTTTGCCGCGAGCGCGAGCTGCCAGCCACAGCACACCACGCCCCACAGTCGCAAATAGGGTTCGGCTACTGCAGCGGCAGCACGGATGTCTGCTCCCGCAAGCCGGGCAATGACGTCTATTGACTGTTCAATTTGATCCAGCCCGGCCTGTACACTTTCACCCATCTGTCCTAAATCGCCTTCGGTGGGAAGATCGCTGACCTCGTCGCGAATTACCTGAACAACGCGATTTGCCATGGCGCCGCCGTCGCGCATGAGTTTTCTCCCGGCAAGATCCAGTGCCTGTATGCCGGTCGTGCCTTCATAAATCGGTGTAATCCTCTGATCACGATAATGCTGGGCGGCACCGGTTTCCTCAATAAAGCCCATTCCCCCATGGATTTGAACAGCGTGCGAAACGTTCTCCAGCCCAACTTCCGTGGTGTAGCCCTTGACGATCGGAATAAGAATATCGACCATTTCCTGAGCACTTACCTTCTCCTGCGTATCCGATGACCGCGCGGCAATATCCATATACGCAGCAGCAACCATACTCAAGGATCGGAGTGCTTCAATCCGGCTTTTCTGCAAAAGCAACAGTCGTTTGATATCGGGATGTTCAATAATTGCAATACGATCCCCGTCCGGGTTCTCGATCGCCCGACCCTGCACACGCTCTGCAGCAAAATGCGCTGCCTGCTGATACGCCCGCTCTGCAACACCGTTGGCTTCCACACCAACCGTATGGCGGGCGACGTTCATCATTGTGAACATATACATCAGCCCTCGATGCGGCTCACCGACCAGATAACCGATAGCACCTTCGTTGTTGCCGTAACCCAGCACTGCCGTCGGACTGGCATGAATACCCAGCTTGTCCTCAAGAGCCATGGTTTCAACATCATTTCTAACGCTCCATGCGCCGCTATCGTCCTGTAGATATTTCGGTACTACGAACAACGAGATACCTTTCACACCCTCCGGTGCATCGGGCAGCCGCGCCAACACCAGATGAATAATGTTGTCTGTCAGATCGTGATCTCCATACGTGATATAGATCTTCTGCCCGAAGATTCGGTAGTGATCGCCTTCGGGTTCCGCGCGGGTACGCACGGCACTCAAATCAGAGCCCGCCTGCGGTTCGGTCAGATTCATGGTTCCGGTCCACTCACCACTGATCATTTTTTCGAGATAAGTCGTTTTCTGCTCCTCCGTGCCATGGGATTCCAGAGCCTCAATGGCGCCCTGTGTCAGCAGTGGGCACAGCGAAAACGACATATTGGCCGCATGCCAGATTTCCTGAACAGCCGTTGAAATCAGCCAGGGCAGCCCTTGCCCGCCGCGCTCAGGATCGAATGGCAGTGAATTCCATCCGCCCTCCACAAACTGTTGGTAAGCCTCTTTCCAGCCATCGGCAGTGATAGCTTGTCCATCAACCAGCTTCACACCTTGTTGATCACCGCTCCAGTTAATCGGCGCTAAAACCTCGCTGCCGAATTTACCTGCTTCCTCTAAAATTGCCGCCAGCAAATCAGCATTGGCCTCTTCATATCCCGGCAGGGCATTCACTTTATCAAGGTCTGCAATCTCGGTGCAGGCAAACATCAGGTCTCTGACAGGGGCGGTGTAGGTCATGGTTCACGTGGTCTGATTTTTGGCGTAGTTTAGCCTATGATCGCGTGGGCACCCATTTATCGTACGCAAAATAACGTCACAATAACGATGCTTCCTCTGATTCACGGACATCGCGGCGCTCGAGGTCGGCGCCCGGAAAACACGCTGGCTGCTGTCGCCTACGCGCTCGAAAGCGGTGTTGACGGAATTGAAATTGACGTTTGTGTCAGCAGGGACAACATCGTCGTTGTGCACCATGATCTTCACGTCTCCGGAAAAACTGCGAAAGACGCTTGTGGAAACTGGCTCACACAAACTGTTCCGGTGCGTGATCTGGATTTTGATGAGCTTAAGACGCTGGACGTTGGTTCACTAAATCCAAATTCCGACTACGCCCTCTCATTCAAACAGCAGACCGGAATACCTGGAGAACGAATCCCGTCTCTCACCGAGTTCATTTCTTTTGTTGTCGCCAGATCCGGCGATTGTGTTTTGAACGTTGAACTGAAAGGATCGCCGGACACCGGCAATCTGGTACCTGATGTTGTGGATTACGTCACTGCTGTGATCGGTGAACTGCTCCGATTTGACATCATCAATCGAACATTTCTGCAGAGTTTTGACTGGCGACTGGTGGCGGAGGCAAAGCGACAGTGTCCGGGTCTCAAAACCGGACTGCTCACCGATTTACAGCCCGACGGAGATCCCAGAACGCCCGTTTCCGGTCAACCAAACGGCTGGACCGCCGGTCTCGATCTGGCGCACTTCAATCACTCCGTTGTCGAGATGATCTCTGAATTCGGTGCCGATGTCTGGTCGTGCAATTTCAGGGATATCAGTCCCGAATTGATTCACGATGCCCGCAAACGGGATCTCGAAGTTTATGTCTGGACAGCAAACGAACCGGAGGACATCAATCGGATGCTGGATTGGGGGGTCGACGTAATTACTACCGATTATCCCGACAGATGCCGGCAGCTGCGTGACGAACGAAGGCAGTCAGTTACCAAACCACCTCCTTCGACCTGCGGGCGTTATTCCCTTTAGTGTTCGCCACCCGCCTTAAAGTTGAAAACAGCGCCGGCACGAATCCCGGAAGGCCAGCGAGATGTAATTGTTTTTAGTTTTGTGTAAAAACGGACACCCTCGGGGCCATGAATAGCGTGGTCACCAAACAATGAGCGCTTCCAGCCACCGAAGCTGTGAAATGCCAGTGGCACGGGTATCGGAACATTGATGCCCACCATACCAATTTGGATTCGGGTGCTGAAATCACGAGCGGCGTCACCGTCTCGGGTAAATATAGCGGTACCGTTGCCGTACTCGTGATCGTTGATCATCGCCACCGCTTCTTCGTAATCTTTAGCGCGCACGACGCACAGCACCGGCCCAAAGATCTCATCGGTATAGATACTCATGTCCGTCGTGACATTATCGAAAATGGTTGCACCAACAAAGCATCCGTTTTCCGAGCCGGGGACCTGAATGCCGCGACCGTCTCTGACCAGAGTCGCGCCTTCTTCCACGCCTTTGGCTATATAACCTTCAATTCGCTCCTTGGCGGCGGGATTGATAACCGGGCCCATCTCAGACGACAACTCGGTGTAGGGGCCCACTTTCAGTGCGTCCAGTTTGGGTAGCAGTTTTTCCAGCGTGGCATCTGCCGGCTCATCACCAACACAAACAACGACCGAAATCGCCATACATCGCTCACCTGCCGACCCGTAGGCCGCTCCCATAACCGCATCCACAACCTGATCGATATCGGCATCAGGCATAACAACCATGTGGTTTTTGGCGCCACAAAGAGCCTGCACTCGCTTACCGTGGGACGTGCCGGTGTGATAAATATATTCGCCGATCGCTGTCGAACCAACAAAACTGACACCCTGAACACGGTCATCCGTCAGCAGCGTATCAACCGCTTCTTTATCACCATTCACGACATTGAGAACGCCATCTGGGAGCCCCGCTTCCTGCATGAGCTCGGCCAGCAAAAGCGGGCAGGATGGATCGCGTTCTGACGGCTTCAGCACGAACGTGTTGCCACAGGCAATGGCCATGGGAAACATCCACATCGGCACCATCGCCGGGAAATTAAAAGGTGTGATGCCGGCGCAGACACCCAGCGGCTGTCTCACGCTCCAGGAATCGACACCGGACGCTACACTTTCGGAGTGCTCGCCCTTTAAAAGTTGTGATATTCCACAAGCGAATTCGACAACTTCCAAACCGCGAGTGATCGACCCTTTTGCATCTTCAAGAGTTTTGCCGTGCTCTGAAGAGACAGATTCAGCCAGCCGGTCCATATTGCTTCGAATCAGATCCCTGAAATTAAACATGATTTGCGCGCGGCGACCGGCTGGCGTACCCGACCATCCTGGAAA
>JBCCGE010000100.1:0-10996 GCA_039029455.1 Pseudomonadota bacterium
GCGGCTGCAGGCGCCACTGAAACTGCAACGAAAAGTATCACTGTTAGAAAATAAGCTCTTGTTTTCATCAAAAGATCACACCACATCAATATAGTGATTACCTGAAACTCTAATCGGAATTTCTGATCTGAATATTCAAACCGCTTCGACCATAGTTGGAGTCACATGTACCGAAAACCAACGACCGTTTTCGGCTTATTCCGACAATATCACGGTCTGGCAAACCACTGACGCCAAAAAGTTGGCGGCAGAACTCTCTGCGATCATCTGAACTGACTAAATCTGCGAATCGAAAAAAGATGAATTTTCACGACAACGTTGTGCGGGCGGACGGGGTATCCAAATCAATCGAGATGAGCGACAGAACGATTCATATCCTGAGCGATATCAATCTCGCAATCAAAACCGCCGAGACTGTTGCGGTGACCGGCGTATCGGGCTCAGGAAAATCGACGCTGCTCGGCCTGCTCGCGGGGCTCGACAGCCCGACATCAGGAACCGTCTCAATTATGGGGCATGGCCTCGATGAACTTGACGAGGATCAGCGGGCAGACATCAGGGGCCGCCATGTCGGGTTCGTTTTTCAGTCTTTCCTGTTGATGCCGAACTTGACAGCCCTCGAAAACGTCCTGCTACCGCTGGAAATCAGACAAACACGCGATGCCCGGGAACTGGCCGGGAAAATGCTGGACCGCGTCGGATTATCGCATCGGGGACAACACTATCCGCGGCAGTTATCCGGGGGTGAGCAGCAGCGCGTTGCGCTTGCACGCGCCTTCGTCACGCAGCCGGATATTCTGTTTGCAGACGAACCCACCGGTAATCTGGATGAAAAGACCGGAGAAGCGATTACTGATTTAATGTTTGGGCTTAATGAAGAGCACCAGACCACATTGCTCTTGGTCACTCATGATCTCGAACTGGCAAATCGCTGCCTGCGAAACCTGAGCATGCACGAGGGACAGCTGGTCGAGAGTACTCCCGTCGCAGGCGCACAATGAATCTGCTGCAAAAACTGCGTATTTCCAGCCGCCTCCTGCTGCGCGATTGGCGCAGTGGCGAGCTGAGCGTCATTCTGATCGCGCTGGTTATCGGCATATCGAGTCACGTCGCCATTGGCCACTTCACCGATCGATTGTCCCGTGCAATGGAGAAAAACGCCCGGCAAATGATGGGCGGGGACCTGGTTCTGGGCAGCAGTCGGGCATTTGACGCGAAAATTCGAGATCGTGCTGAAACTCTGGGAAATGAAGTTGCGGAATCGAGCTTCTTTTCCACAATGATCTCCGGCAACGACGAATTTTTGCTGGTTTCTGTGCGTACAGTAAGTGACAACTACCCCCTCAAGGGCAGTCTTCGCGTGGCCAGACAACTCTATGGTGAGGAGTTTCGTCTCAGCCACCCCCCCGAACCCGGAACTCTGTGGGCGGAACCAAGAATTCTTCATCAACTGGATTTGAAGGTAGGCGATAAACTGACAATCGGCGAACGCACACTCGAACTGGCGGGTGTTCTGATGTACGAGCCTGACCGTGGCAACAACTTTTACGGTTTCACACCCCGAGTCATCATGCATCAGCAGGATCTGCTGTCGACTAATGTGGTTCAGCCTGGCAGTCGCGTCTGGTACCGAATTATGCTTGCCGGCACAGGTGAACAGATTGAATCGTTTGATTCCTGGATGCAGCAACGCATTAAACCCGGCCAGAGGATCTTCAACCTTGAAGAGGACCGCCCCGGCGTCAATGAAGCTTTGGATAAAGCCAGAACATATATGTCACTTGCCAGTCTGATTGCGCTGATGCTTGCAGCCGTCGCCATTGCGAACAGCAGCAAGCGCTATATGCAGCGTCACTATGACAACAGCGCCCTGTTGAGGTGCCTCGGATGCCGAAAAAGTGACGTCCTGCTGATCTATTTGATGCAATTGTGCCTGCTGGCTATTGTCGGCGGCATACTTGGTAATGTGCTCGGATGGCTGGGACAAATCGGGTTGTTCGTCCTTATAGACAATCTGGTCGCAGTCACGATTCCAGCTGCGACTGTAGCGGTTGGTTTGTCTGCGATAGCTCTCGCCGTGGTGGTCGTTATCGGCACTGCACTGCCCTCCCTGCTGCAATTGCGTTCGGTTACACCATTGCGTGTCCTGCGACAGGATCTGGAACCGGTGCCACCGAGTGGCTGGTTCATTCGCGGTGCCGCGTTGCTCGCAGTGACCCTGCTGATGCTCGTTTACACACGCAATATCATGTTAACGCTGGGAATGCTCGCAGGTGGAACAATTATTGGACTGTTATCCGCTGGAATACTCAATGTATTTTTTCGAGCGCTCTCCCACCAGACGGGTCGACTGCCCACCGATCTGCAAACCGGGATTCGAAATTTCCTCCGACGTCGCAAAGACGCGATTATTCAGACCATGTCATTCAGCCTGATCATTATGACCATGCTGGTGATTGTTCTGCTAAGGACGGAGCTGCTGTCCACCTGGCAAAACAGCATCCCGGAAGATGCGCCAAACCACTTTGTGCTCAACATTCAGGGTTCCGATACCGATCAATACAATGCGTATCTGCAAGACAATGGATTCAGTGCGGATGACTTATTCCCGGTTGTCAGAGGGCGTTTAACGCGGATCAACAGCAACCCGGTCCGGGACCATGTCAGCAAAGAAAAAAGAGATCACAACAGTCTGACGCGGGAACTCAACCTGACCTGGACGGACCAGTTACCGCCGGACAATAAAATCATCGCAGGGAACTGGTGGAGCGGCGAAGAACCTGACAATGCGGTCTCAGTCGAGAGCGAACTGGCGGAAAATCTGGACATAGACATTGGCGACACGCTGACTTTCTTCACCGGCGAGCGTGAGTGGGAAGCCGTTGTGTCCAGTATCCGAACAGTCGAGTGGGACAACTTCAAACCAAATTTTTACATGCTCTTCAAGCAGCGGGCACTTGATGGTCTGCCCACAACATGGATCAACAGTTTTTACCTGCCCTCGAATGAAAAACAAAAACTGAGCGCCCTGATTCGGGCCTTTCCCAGCATCACATTGCTGGAAATGGATGCGATTATCGATCAGGTACGAACCATACTTGCGCAGGTGATCGTGGCAATTGAAGCCATTTTGCTGTTCATTCTCGCCGCTGGTATGACCGTAACCCTGGCGGCCATTCAGACCACCATGGACGAACGCATTCGCGAAAGTGTTGTGATGCGAATCCTGGGCGCGAAACGGGCTTTGATCCGAAATAATCAGCTCGTAGAGTTTGCTACGCTCGGATTTATTGCCGGCTTGTTCGCTGTGGTGGGTGCGGAACTGATTAATGCACTGCTGCAATACCGAATCTTCGAACTGACCTATACCCCAACCTGGTGGGCGTGGGTTCTGACACCTGTCGCCTCAGCGATTCTAATCGTGCTCATCGGTCTGAGATCCGGACGTCGGGTAGTGCGCCAGAATCCGGTCACAGTGCTGGGCGAATCCCGCTAACTGACGCCGTCGACAACAATCATGCGAGAGTCCGTGATCGCAGTTCGAAGTTCAAGTGCTTCTCGATATACGTCGGATGCGTGCCAGGCCTTAGCCTGATCAACGGATTCAAATTCAAGAATGACGATTCGATGCGGCTCATCACCTTCCAGAGCTTCCGCAGATCCACCGCGAGCCAGATACTTTCCGCCAAATGCCGCGATCGCCTCACTGGCCATTTTTTTGTATTGCTCGTAGCGTTCAGGTTGATTTATTTTGACTTCGACTAAGACATAGGCGGTCATAACCGGATTCCTCTTTAAGTTACACACTTTAGTAATGTATCTTGTTAGCGAACAAACACCAAACGAAGGGACCTATCGCAATGAGTAAACGGGACCGAAAGAATGCGCTGGTAGTTGGTTCTACAGGCGGTATTGGCGCGGCCCTTGTGGACGCGCTCGCCCCCGACTTTGAAGTCACCACTCTGAACAGAGTGAATACAGAATTTACCGACAGCGGTCTGATAGAGGCGGAACGCGCACTTCCGGACCACATTTTCTTCTCCCGCATAGTCTGCGCGACCGGAATTCTCCACGGCAATGTGTTGTCACCGGAAAAATCTCTGGGTCAGATCAATTCGGAATCTCTTGAGACGTACTTTTTGGTGAACACCATCATTCCAGCCATTTTGTTACGCACTTTTTCACCTCGACTGTGCCGTCGGGATAGCAGTGTATTCGCATGCCTTAGCGCAATGGTCGGCAGTATCGGGGAAAATCGTTTGGGTGGGTGGTACGGATACCGAAGCTCGAAAGCAGCATTGAACATGATGGTCAAAACCGCATCAATTGAAATCGCCCGACACAATCGCAATGCAGCTATAGTCTGCATTCACCCCGGCACCACACGAACATCCCTGTCAGACCCTTACACCAAAAATAATGGCAAAATGCCGCTTTATGATCCTGAGGTCTCTGCTTCACGAATCATCCGTGTCATGGACAGTCTGGGACCTGAAAACACAGGGGAGTTCAGAAACTGGAATGGTGAGATCATTCCGTGGTAATCAAGTCTCGACGACCTGGCGCACAAGTTATCGACAATTAGTTCGCGCATCGCAAACCCACTATCGTGATTGAATCGTTGTTTTCGTATCTGGAACGATTTAGAACATCGTTTCCAACGACCATTCCCGGGAAGCCGCCATCAACGCTTCTTGGGTTCGTAGCACATTACGCCAAACCGTTCTGGCCACTGATACTGATAAGCGCAATTTTTTCCACGGTCATCGCGCTAATTGAAGTCTGGTTGTTTGCATTTGTGGGTCGTCTGGTTGACTGGATTGCGGACTCTTCACCGCAAACTTTATGGGATCAGCACGGCACACAACTCCTGTTTGTCGGTGTGATTGTCGTGATCTTACTGCCATTTCTTAAGTTGCTCTACGAGGCCACGATCAATCAGGGCATGCTGGGCAATTTTGCGATGCGAACCCGTTGGGACGCACATCGGTATTTGCTCAGGCAAAGCGTGTCGTTTTTCCAGGACGACTTTGCGGGTCGAATTGCAACAAAAATGATGCAGACCTCTCTGGGAGTCCGAGATGCGGTAATGAAAGTGACCGAAGTTCTGCTCTATGTCACGGTGTACTTCGGCGGTGCAGTGGTTATGTTTGCATCCAGTGATATCCGCATGACATTTCCGATGCTGGCATGGCTGCTCGGCTACATAATTGCTCTTAGAGTGTTTATTCCGAAGTTGCGTGACGTCTCGATGGAGCAAGCCGACGCTCGCTCCATGGTGACTGGCCGAGTCGTAGACAGCTATACAAACATTTCAACAGTGAAGATGTTTGCTCACACTCGACACGAGGACCGATACGCGCAGGAAGGTATGGAAGTGTTCCTGCAAACAGTGTATCGACAAATGCGTCTTGCGACGTACCTCACGGTAACGCTGAGCACAATGAATGCTGTTTTGCTTTTTTCCGTCGCTGCAATGGGCATCTGGTTGTGGCAGGAGAGCACCGTAACCGCTGGTTCGATCGCGTTTGCCGTGGGTCTGGTTCTTCGACTGCAGGGCATGTCTCAATGGATTCTCTGGGAAGTTTCCAGCCTGTTCGAGAATATCGGTGTTGTTCAGGACGGGATCGAGACCATTTCAAACGACATCTCCATTGTTGATCAGGACGGCGCCAGACCTCTGCAGATGAAAGGTGGTTCGATTCGATTTCAGGACGTGACTTTTAATTATCAGAAAGCGTCAACTGTAAATGGAGCAGGTGTTCTGCAAAATCTTAATCTTGATATATCACCCGGAGAAAAAATCGGAATAGTCGGTCGTTCCGGAGCAGGCAAATCAACGCTGGTCAATCTACTTCTTCGGTTTCACGACGTTGAACACGGCGAAATTACGATAGACGGTCAAAATGTATCTGCGGTCACTCAGGACAGCCTGCGGCAGGCTATCGGCATGGTCACTCAGGATACGTCCCTGCTGCATCGATCGGTCAGAGATAACATCCGCTACGGTCGGCAAGCGGCCAGCAATGAAGATGTCACAGCAGCAGCAAAGCGAGCAAGAGCACACGACTTCATCCTGGATCTTGAAGATCAGGAGGGCCGCACAGCCTATGATGCTCATACCGGCGAACGCGGCGTAAAGCTCTCCGGGGGACAGCGTCAGCGCATTGCCATAGCCAGGATACTGCTTAAGGACGCACCTATTTTGATTTTGGATGAAGCCACCAGTGCGCTTGATTCGGAGGTCGAAGCGGCGATTCAGGAAAGCCTTTACGAACTCATGCATGGAAAGACCGTGTTGGCGATCGCCCACCGGCTCTCAACGATCGCCGCAATGGATCGGCTGATTGTTATGGACAATGGAAAAATCGTCGAGAGTGGCAACCACTCCAGTCTGATCGCTCGGGGCGGCCTCTACGCCAGTCTATGGTCCAGACAATCTGGCGGATTCCTGTCAATAGAAGATTGAACAGCAGGTTATTCTTTCGATATCATTGCTATCGGTGACACACAGTCACCGTCGTTCGTTGCAGATACTGGAAGAATGGAGTCTGATTTTCAAAGCATTCAGATATAAGTAGTCCGGATCTCGCGACTGATAATCTTTTGAGGGAGACAACATGAAAAAATTTACGAACTCAGTAACTGTTTTAGACAGACTTACAACTTTTCGCACAATATCTTTGGGCGCGCTCTGCGGAGCGTTGCTTACAGTGGCAGACCCGAGCCATGCACGCGATGTAAATGGGGAGACCGTAAACTGGGCCCCGCACTACGGAGCTGAAGTTGAGGACGGGGGCGCACTCACGGTAATCACAAAAGAGGCACTAAGACGTGCCGGGCACGAAGCCAGTGTGGACTACATTGCATGGAATCGAGCCCTGAAAAACGTTGAAGAGGGCTCTGCGGACTTTGTGATGGGGGCGTACTACAATGCAGAGCGGGCTCAGAAGTATATCTTCAGTGATCCCGTGTACGCTGTGGAAATAGGGTTAGTCAGTCTTGACGATTTCGAAATGGACACGGTCAACACTCTTGACGACCTCAGGTCTTACACCATCGGAGTGAGTCTCGGATACGCCAATACCGAAGAGTTTGACAACGCTGAATACCTCAACAAGCAGCCGGCACCAACGCCCAAGTTGAATATGCGAAAACTCTATCGAAAACGGGTTGATATGGTCGCTGGTGCCTTCGATATTCTTCGCTACGAGGCTGTTACCGAAGGCCTGAACACTCGACGGCTCAAGTTCCTGCAGCCTCCGCTACAAAGCAATGGACTCTACCTTATGTTTTCGCGAGCTATCCCCGACGGACAGGCGCTGGCTGACGGGTTCAATCGGGCGCTGCAGGAAATGAGGAGCGACGGCACCATGAGGTCAATTCTGGCGAAGTATCTGAATCGCTAAAAACCGATTGGCCCGACAGACTCACCCTAAATACTCAGGCCGTCAGAAAGAATACGATCGGCACCGCAAAGGCTGTTCCCAGGCAAGTCACCAGGCTGCGCAATATTCCGTGTGCGGGTGTCTTTCTCAGGTACAGTAAGGAAATTAACACGCACAAAGGAATGCATACCGCCGCGATGATAAAAGCGCCCAGCGCAATCAGCCCGTTTGCGCCTGTGTATTTCTGACTGATCACCATGAGCAGCGCAGGCTGGATCACAGTAGGTGTCCCAGACAGATAAGAAATTTACGTTTCAAACGACGAGGCGCGCAGATCCGGCATCTTTTCCGCCGACATCATATTCCAGATGATCTGCGTTGAAGGCCACGAACTGACGGCTTTTTGCTCGCGCTATTAACGTTACGCCCAAGTCTACCGCCAGCTCGTAACCCATGTAAGTCGATCCGTTTCTGGAGATTAAAACGGGTATGCCCATTAATGCGGCTTTCATTACGATTTCGGAGGTCAGACGTCCCGTCGTGTAAAAAATCTTGTCACCACCGATCCAGCCGTTCATCCACATCTCACCGGAAATGGTATCCATCGCATTATGTCTACCGACATCTTCCACAAAAGTCAGTATTTCGCCATCCAGACACAATCCACATCCGTGCACTGATCCTGCAGCGCGATAAATCTGATTGTACTTGTTGGCACTCGCGAGGACTTTATAAATATCCGATTGCTTCAACGCCGACGGACTGAGTCGGTGATCATAGAGTTTGTCCAGCGTACAACTGAGAATCGTGCCCTGACCGCATCCTGTAGTCACCGTTCGCTTGGATGTATCCACATTGGCCAGGCCGTTACCTGCAACTGTGACCACGTCGGCAATTTCCCGATCCCAGTTGACATGAATTGACTTAATTTCCTCGGGCGAATTAAACAGTGTCTGATTGCGGAGGTATCCCAGAACAAGCATTTCCGGCCGACTGCCAAGTGTCATCAGAGTCACCAGTTCATCTCCGTCAACACGAATGGTTAGCGGCAACTCTGCAACGATATTGATGTCGCTGTACTCTCCACGCTGGTTTCTGGAGGGCACCTGATGCACCGACTCCAGCCCCGCTTCACTCATCGCTATGGCGTATTTTTTACCGGAGATCGCGTTAGAACGCATTTTTGCGGAGAAATTTGTAGTCACAGGGCGAAGAAAAATCAAAGCACGGGCTAGCCTAGCGTTATACTAGTGCAAAATCCAGTGGAAAGCGGTTGACTCCCCAGAACCCTGTCAGCGGAGAAACTGGATTCTCGATTGTGCCCAAATTTTTGTGAGCTATGATAGTGGACGAAGATAAACTTAACATCGAAATTCGAAAATTCCTCAAGAAAGTCGGCATTACATCTCAACGGGAAATTGAATCAGCTGTTCGCCGCGCGGCAGATTCTGAAAACCTGCCGACCGGATATCCGCTGCGCGCGACGATGCACTTAACCGTGGACGGGATCGATCTCGACATCAAAATTGATGGTGAGTTGTCACTGGACTAGTTGAATTAGTAACCGACTAACGGACACTCGGTCTCAGGTCAGCCCCGTCGATCCGCAATAAATAATCTGGCATCCGACGATCGACATGGAATCGGGATAAAGGTGCCGATTCACGCTGCCTGCATCGAGATGATTAAACATCGAGCATCGCCGGTGCATCACTGATCTTTGGACTTTTCCGTCACGACTCTGATTGTTTTACTGACAGGCGGGCTGTTCGCCGGATTTACCTCTGGTTTTGCCGGTTTTGGTATGGGGCTGGTGTCGGCTGGATTCTGGTTCTACATTCTTCCGGCCAGTGACGTGCCGCCGGTCATCGTTTTAACGACCGTAATTGCCCAACTCGTGTCACTAGTCACCGTTCGCCCGTCTTTTGATTGGTCAGAATCGCGCCCGTTCTTAGTCGGAGGAGCAATCGGCGTCATGCCCGGAGTATGGGCACTGACAATGATCTCTCCCCGTGTGCTCAAACTGACGGTTGGAATGCTCATTCTGATTTATTGCATCTGGCAATTGGCGCCAACCGCAAAAACGATAATCAGAGACCGAATGAACTCGGTGGCAAACGGTATCGTTGGCCTTTCGGGTGGCTTTCTCGGCGGTTTCGCCGGACTGCCTGCTCCAATCCCCCTGATGTGGCTGCAGTTACACAACCGCACCAATGGTCAAAACCGCGCGATCTACCAGACATTCAATCTTTTGATTCTCGTATTTGCCGCGATTATCCTGTGGTTCGCAGGGCATCTTTCAGAATCTGTAGTCGGCACAACTATCCGAGTTGCGCCCGCCGTCATCCTCGGCTCATATTTAGGCGCGAAATGCTATCGAAAGACCTCGGAGAAACTCTTCAAATTACTGGTTCTTGGGTTGCTGATACTTTCAGCGACTGTACTTGTCAGCACATCGATCTGATTTCGCGCGTGATACCCAATGCGCCTCACCGTTGGACATGTACAGTGAGCGGTCACCGATAACTGTCAAAGAAAGCGAGAAGTTCCGCAATGCTGCTTACACCAAAATCTGTAAACTCCGGCCACGGGTAGGTTCCACTGGCGGAATAGTGAACCGTTGCGACACCGGCCCGGCGACCCGCCTCGATATCATAAAGATAGTCCCCTACCATGACGGTATCAGTGGGATCAGCTGACCAGTGATTCATCAGGTAGACGACTCCGTCCGGCATGGGCTTGGGCAGGCAGGTCTCACGTCCTACGATGACGTCATCATAGAAAAAATGCCGCAAACCGCAGGCATCCAGCGTCGCATGAGCGATTTCCTCACCGTTGCGGGTCAGAATACCGACCTGCATATTCAGATCGAGCAGTAGACGAAGCAGGTCAGATGCGCCGGGTTGCGCCACTGCTTCTGCTGCCAGATCCATTTCGATTTCATCAAGTTCACGGCGTATCCTTTGGGCGTCTTCAGTCGGGAGCGTACTGATGTACTCAAGAATAGGTGTCGAACCTGGGATTCCAAGAGTCTGTCTGATCGATTCGAAATCGTGAACTGGCTGCGTCAACGTGCCATCCATATCGAATATCCAGTGTCTACGGTCACAAAGATTCATGATTACCGATACGGTGTGCATTCATCCGGTTTTGGATACAATTTTGAACTTGCTTTACGTGGTTCAAACTCTGAAGAATGCAGCTGCAATGAACATTTCACCGGACTTAAAAAAATGGCTGCGTTATGCCGTGATTGCGCTTTTTATAGGGTATTACGCATACAGCGAATTTCAGAATTCAGCAACGGTAACTCAAAGAGAATATGGAAACAACCGGACGCTGATTAGCGCTATAGCCGACAAAAAAAGCGATGTTCAGGTTGTGGCTGAAGGCACTGTACTGAAAATACTGCCGGACGATACATACGGAAGTCGCCATCAGCGATTTCTGGTTCGCCTGCCGTCTGATGAGGTTGTGCTGATCGCGCACAATATTGATTTGGCGCCCTATGTCCGCGGACTCTCAAATGGAGACGCAGTGCGCTTCGCCGGAGAATTTGAATGGAATGAGAAAGGAGGAGTTGTGCACTGGACCCATCATGATCCCGC
>JBCCGE010000101.1:0-10950 GCA_039029455.1 Pseudomonadota bacterium
CAAAAACGTCAAGGTTGAGGAAGGAAACTGGTACAACTTATTCTATTGTGAATATCTCTAACAAAAATATTTACAGTCTTAACCTCAAGGTGTTCATCCATGACTTTTCCAATTAATCCTTAATTATACGATTGGAACATTAGTCTCGGTTATCGGTCGTTAATGACTTGTGATGATTTCCTGATACTATCCGCTCATTACCGGGGTTAAGAATATGTTTGGCAAAAAAGTAGAAAGTTCAGAATCTGATGATTTACAGAAATCAATCCAGAGTGCAAATCGGATGACAGCTGAGAATACGGGTATTTTGACGCTGCTGGCGCAGGATTATCTGAAGGAAAAACGGTCACGCCGACGCTGGGGTATATTTTTCAAGATTCTGATTGCGCTCTACCTGCTTGCGCTGCTCGTCGCATATTTCTCCTCTGGCAGCAAAGCTGTTGATCTTCCGCATACGGCCCTTGTCGAAGTGTCCGGTCCAATTGGTCCACAATCGACCTCAGCCGACGATATAAATTACAGCCTGAAAAAAGCGTTCGAGGCTCCGAACTCGAAGGCAGTTGTGTTGCGGCTGAACAGTCCGGGCGGCACTCCAGTGCAGGCGGCAAAGATTTTCGAGGAGGTTGTGCGCCTGCGCAATCAGAATGATGACAAACCGATTTATGCTGTGATCACTGATGTCTGCGCATCTGGTTGCTACTATGTCGCGGCGGCGGCGGATGAAATCTATGCCCATCCATCGAGTCTGGTTGGGTCTATCGGGGTACGTCTGGATGGCTTTGGATTTGTCGAAAGCATGAGAAAGCTCGGCGTTGAAAGGCGCTTGATTACAGCCGGGAAAAATAAAGGCATGCTCGACCCGTTCTCCCCGGTCGACGCGTCGGTGCAGTCGCATACGCGTCAGATGTTGACCGAAGTGCATAATCAGTTCATCGACGCGGTGAAGACCGGGCGAGGAGATCGTCTGAGCAGTGATGAAGACCTTTTCAGCGGTCTGGTCTGGAGTGGAGAAAAAGCGAAGACTCTTGGATTGGTTGATGGTTTTCGCGGTCTGGACTCGGTTGCAAGAGACGTCGTCGATGCTGAAAAAATAGTCGACTACACATTCAAGCCGGAATGGTGGCACAAGATAGGAGATCAGGTCGGCGCAAGTATCGCGGATTCGTTGATTTCGGCGTTTTCCGAAAATAAGCCGGTTCTGAAGTAGCAGGTGTGCCTAGTCTTCATGACATCCTGATTTGGGGCTATATCGTTCTTTCGGTAGCTGGATTTTGCTACGCGGTTGGGTGCATTCGTGGCTTTTTCAGAATTGCAATTCATCGTGCACCCGGAGTGAATCCGTTTAAGGCCGGATTGTGTGGCTTGTTTTTGCCCGGTTTGCTGAACACCCGCGGCTTCTTCTACCGATCGAATCTTATCGGGTCGATTCAAATGGGGCTGCTGTGCGCCCTGGGACTGGTTTTGATTGTAGTCATTGGTATCGTATCTCAGTCCCAGTAATTCTTAATGAGCGCTCCGCCATCGATAAATCGATTTGGCCTGATTATGGTCTGGACGCTGTTGCTGGCTGCGGCAACCTGGGTTTTTTCGGGTATTCTGGATTCGCGAAACAATCCCAACAAACGAGTAGAGGTCGTGCGTCAGGATGATGGTAGTGATGTTCTGGTCTTACAATCAAACCCGTCCGGCCATTATCTCGCTAGTGGTCAGATTAATGGACATGATGCGGTTCTGTTGCTTGATACCGGCGCGACCCGGGTTTCGATTCCGGGCGCCCTCGCTGATAAGATAGGACTTGAAGCAGGCGCCTCGATGCTTGCGCAGACTGCGAATGGTACCGTTGAAGTCTTCGCTACCCGACTTGATCATGTGCGACTTGGTACTATTGAAATCAGGAATGTGCCGGCATCGATAAATCCGGGAATGGAAGGGGAGCAGGTACTCCTTGGTATGTCCTTTCTCCGCCACCTTGAGATGTGGCAGAAGGATCGCTCGCTGTATCTGAAAGTCGCACCTTAATCCGTATATGGTCACAAAACTATGAGTACGTTTTCTATTGCAGCTATGCTTAATCGATTTCAAATAGTGGGCACAGTCGCCGTTGCGCTGATCCTTGCGGGGTGTGTCACAGTTCAGGAAAGGCAGAGCACAAATGCTGCTGCGGTTACCGCGACGGTCTCGCCCACTGTCGAGGCAGCAGAGTCCGCAGTCAATGAAACCCAATCAGACGACTCGGACCAAAACGGCCGGTTGAATGAGATTAAGTCTTATCTGGATGACGGAGCGGTTGGGGCCGCCTATGAGATTTACCTGACAGACACTGATCGCTACGCGGATAACTACAACGTACTGCGCCGACTGGCAAATGCGCTTCGAGGTCAGAAGCGGTATCTTGATGCAATTGACGTCTACGAATCTGCGCTTGAGGCTGCAGGCAACGATGTTGAAAAAGGCGATATTGAAAACTATGTCGGGCTGGCACTTCACGATATTGGTCGATATGCGGAATCGGTTGAATGGATAGATCGCGCCATCGAAAATCACCCCTCAGATGTTTTTCGCTCGAATCGGGCGGTTATTGCAAAAAAACTAAAGGATCTCAAAAGCAAAGACGACAGACCCAGTGATCTCGTCGTGTACTACATATCCCGTGTCAATCTCGACACAGTGGCTCGGTTGATTCAGAAAGTCAGTCAGTACGTGGAAGACGGGGCGGAGAATATCTATCTGTTTATACTGAGTGGAGGCGGAGACGCAAACGCAGGCATAGCGGCGTTTAACTTTCTGGAGTCACTGGACGTCAACATTCACACCATAAATCTTTCTCTGGTTGGATCAGCAGCAACTTACTTTTACTGCGCCGGCGACAAACGCTATGCCTATCCATACTCACGTTTCCTTTTCCACGGCACGAAAATTTCCAATCGCGAGTTGCTGTCAAAAGACGAATACGAAGTCAACATACTCACCCACGAAATACTCGAGGATACCGTGGCCGAGCTTTATACCCGATGCAGTGACCAGAGTGAGAGTACGATCAGGGATGTATATCTGAGCCGTGAAGGCAGAATTGCGAGCGCGAATGAGTCTCAGATTCTCGGTTTCGTTCACTCGGTAAAGTCCAGCTATCCTGAAATTGAGGGTGCCGACGTCTTCACCATTCATAAACTGAACAAAAACTTTCCCTGATCAGAACATTGTTTTTCTGACCACTATGGAACTGATTTGAACACCCGGGTCGTCAGCCATCCGCGTGCTGCCACGGCTTTTTTTATAGGTACTCTGTTCTTTGCCTATGCGTTCATGCAGCGGGTGTCTCCGAGCGTCATGACCGAAGAACTGATGCTGGCGTTTTCTGTTGGCGGAGGTGCTCTGGGGGCGTTGTCGGGCTGGTACTTTTATGCCTATGCAGCGATGCAGCTTCCTGTCGGAATTCTGACCGACCGATTCGGTCCCAGGAAGCTGATGGCGGCAGCGGCGTTTTTCTGCGGTCTTGCCACTCTGGCGATGGCACTGAGTAGTTCGCTGCTGACGGCCTCGGTAAGTCGGGCGCTTATTGGCGGCACCGTCGGTTTTGGTTTTGTCGGTACACTGGCAATTGCCAGTTATTTTTTTCCGGCAAAGCGATTCGCCTTCCTGGCGGGTATTCTGCAGTGCGTAGGCATGTTAGGAGCGATTGCAGGTCAGGCTCCACTTCGCCTTGTGGTCGAGTTATACGGGTGGAGAATCATGCTTGGAGCCCTGGCCGCTTTCGGTATCCTGCTTGCACTGGCATGTTTGTTTGTTATTCCAAAACGACCGGAAAAAAATGCTCCTGTCAGCGGCAACGCCGGATTGTTTTCTGGTTTGTATGACGTGATTTCAAGGCCGCAAAGCTGGATCTGTGCGGGCATTGGTTTTGGTATGACATCGATTATGCTTGGCTTTGCTGCGCTCTGGGCGGTGCCGTGGCTGAGTAATATTCAGGGTTACAGCAAACCGGTTGCGGCGGGCCTTGCGTCTTGTGTGTTTCTCGGCTGGGCAATTTTTGCGCCGATTGTGGGATGGTTTTCTGATCTCGTCGGGAGACGAAAACCCATTGTTTTACTTGGCTGCCTTTGCAATCTGATCGTGTTCTCTATACTGCTTTACACCACGCCCGATCGCACGATCTGGCTGATCGCATGCCTTTTTCTGCTTGGCATAAGTGGCAGTACGGTTACGGTGATGTTCGGGGCGGTGCGCGAATTGAATTCAGTGAACTCGGCGTCGACGGCTCTTGGGTTGTTGAATATGTGCATTATGGCCTCGGGAGCGATAATGCAGCCCGCCGTCGGTGTTTTGCTGGACTACTTTTGGGGTGGGCTTGAAGCGTCGGGCATACCGTTGTATCAAGCGTCCACTTATGCCAGCGCTCTCAGCGTGTTAATAGTGGCCAATCTAATTGCGCTGGTCTGTATTGTCGGTTTGCGTGAGACGTTCTGTCGCCAGTCGGAGTAATTGTCAGGTTAACTTTCTGGCGTCTCCGCCCAGACCTGCAACTGTATCGATCAGAACATCACAGGCTTTATCGGGTACTTCGATCCGGGCTGCGATGCCGGTGCTGTATTCGATATCAACAAGATTTCCATTGTTTTTTGACAGCCAGTGTCTGAGTTGGGATTCCTGTGAAAATGGTAGTGATACTGACATCCGTGTCATCGCCACGACGCGGCCGAGAGCGGATGATCTCAGGACAGTGTCCGCTGCGGTGGAATAGGCTCTGACCAATCCGCCTCCACCAAGTTTGATGCCGCCAAAATAACGGGTAACAATAACAATGGCGTCTCCTACACCCTGATGTTTAAGCACATTGAGTATGGGGCGACCGGCCATGCCACTGGGTTCACCGTCGTCGTCACAGCCTGCCGAACACGTTCCCCTGGAATCACCGAGGATGTACGCCCAGCAGTGATGATTCGCGTCCGGATACAGACGCCTGATGCCCTCCAGAGCCAGCATCGCGGCCTTACGACTATCGGCGGGATGAATGTCCGCGATGAACCGACTTTTTTTAATCTCGATTTCTTCCCGGTTTTTATTTTCAGGTTTGAGATACATCGTATGGATTCTATACTTCAATGACAATTTGTTCGTAAGCGATACGGTCTGCATTGAATTTTCTGAATACAACCTGGTACGAAAATGACCAGACGAAGGTTGATCGATCTTTTGTCCAGGGTAGATACGCGGTTGAAACTGTCGTTGTGGGTGCCGGGTATGCCGGTCTGTCCCTGGCGAAGCAGCTTGCCAGTCACGGCAGAGAGGTCATCGTGCTGGAGGCAAATCGCATTGGAGGCGGCGCTTCCGGTCGAAACGGGGGTTTTGTGAATGCAGGATTTGCCGAGAGTCTGGAGGCTATTTACAGAAGATCTGGAAAGGCTACAGCTCGTGAACTGTACGCGCGCTCAAGATACGGTGTACAAAAAGTCAGAAACTTTGTTGAAGCGCTGTGTCCTGATGCGAAACACGGTGAAGGATGTCTCACCGTCAGTCTGTTCCGGAACCGTGAGCTCGAAGATGAACAAAAGATGCTTGCGCGTGAATTCAATCATCGGGTCGCAGCTATAGGTACAAAAGAACTTCGGGCGCTGCTGCATACCGATCGATACACTCACGCCATTTTGGATCAGGAATCATTCCAGATCGATCCGTATCGCTTTGTCACAAGTCTGGCAGCTGCCGTCGAAGCGTCAGGCGCCAAAGTCTATGAAAACTCGCGCGTGATCAGCGTAAATAAAGCCTCGCATGGGTATCAGGTGTGCACTCCAGAAGCTGAAATATCGTGCCAACAGCTGGTAATGACATCGAACGTTGATCATTGTCGTCCGGATTGTCGGCCGTATCCACCATTGCAACGAGCGATTTTGCCAGTCTCGACGTATATAGCAGTTACTGCGCCGATGACGGCGCGCTCCAATCCGATTGCAACTTCACATGGCGTTATCGATACTCGCAGAGCCGGCAACTACTACCGGGTTTTACCCGATAATCGAATACTCTGGGGTGGCCAGATAAAAGTGGGCGCCCGCCTGCCATCGCGTCTGGACGCGGTGATGCGGCGGGATATGTGCTCAATTTACCCGGAATTAGCCGACTGTGAATTTGACTTCGTCTGGGGCGGGGTTATGGGCTATGCGCTCCACAAAATGCCCCTTGTCGGGCAGTACAAAAACGGAATCTGGTACGCAAGTGCTTTCGGCGGTCACGGCATCAACACGGCAACACTCGCGGGTGAAATGGTGGCAGACGCGATACTCAAAAATGATAAAAGCTGGCAGCTATTCGCCGATTTTGCGCCAAGGTGGGCAGGGTCTTTTGCTGGTAGACTGGGCGTCGAGTGCAGCTATCGCTGGATGAAGATACGGGATCGGATGCAGGCCGTCTGATTTAAGCGTTCACGCATAGAGGCCGGCACCTCACTGTAATTGCGAGTCTGCCTCCTGGCGGCCGAGCACATAATCGGTGATTGCGTATCGCTCAATACCGAGGTCCTGCAGAACACGGGTGTCCTGTCGTTGCAGGCTCCAGATCGTGTGTCGGTGCTTGAAGAACAGAATCCAACGATGAATTTTGTTTTTCGGTGCCTTAGCTGATGCGGCGGCAACGTCGAATTCGACGTTTGATGGGTTGTGTTGTGATTTAGCCATTATTTTCACCATTTCGGGGTTTTGCCTCAGTGGTGACCATAGTAATGATCCGCCAAGAAACTTGATGTGACCAAATTCACCGCCAGAATGTGATCTGGTTCACAAAACGGGACAAAAACCGGAAAATCGACGTGAAAATTCAGTTTGAAACCATCTGGAAGCGCGCAGTAGCACAAAAAGGCAGCGAAGAAGCCGTTGAAAACCTTCTGCCAGACCCGTTGCGTGCGAGTGATCTGGCATCCCAGCCCGATCGCTATTTTCTCTCAGAAATCACCAAATCGGTGTTCAAAGCCGGATTTGTCTGGAGCGTAATCGACCAGAAGTGGCCGGCTTTTGAGGACGCTTTCTTCAAATTCGATGTCCCGACATGCATTTATCTGTCTCCGGAGGATATCGATAACCTGTGTTGTGACGAGAGAATTGTCCGCAATCGACAGAAAATTCTGACGGTACCGAAGAACGCCCAGATGGTTCAGGAAATTTCTGAGGAGTACGGTGGTTTTGGCACATGGCTGGGTCAGTGGCCCGGGGAAGATTTTGTGGGTCTGCTGGACTACTTCAAACGAAATGGCAGTCGCATGGGTGGAAACAGTTGCCAGTATTTTCTCCGTTTTGTCGGTAAGGACGGATATATTCTGACCGATGACGTCATTCGCGCGCTGATCCGTTTGAGCGTGATTGACAAGTCGCCGACATCGAGAGCAGACAAACAGAGAGTGCAGGATGCATTCAACCAACTGAGCATCCAAAGCGGTCTCGGACTGACAAAACTCAGCAGACTACTGGCATTATCCGTGGGTTGAGAGATCATTCGCGGATTAAACTTAAGTATCAGATACGATTCAGACAATGCATTTTTTTCTCAGAGCGAAAGCGTGGCAACTCTGCCTGTTAATGGTTGTGCCTTATGCGGTGTTCAAGCTAACTGCATTCGGACAAAGTGCTGTTACCTACGGCTTTCTGTGGTTGTACTTTCTTCTGGTCATTTTGGGTTGGTTTTTCACCATTGCGCGAGAATCCCTTCGCCAGACTGCAGATGGTCTTAGATCCAGTGACCGGCTGTTTAGAGTCGCAATTGCTCTACCTGTAATACATATTGTTTTGATAACTTTTTTGGTCTGGTTGCCATGGTCAAGGGGCGAATTAGACCAACAACCTTCGTGGTTGCTGCCCATGCACTTTGTTGCAATCTTCTCTTATTTTTATTGTTTGTGGTTTACTGCAAAGACCTACACTACGGCACGTGAGCAGCACTCGACCCAGTTCATCGATTACTACCTTCCATTTATGGGGTTCTGGCTCTGTGTCGTCGGCGTCTGGTTTTTGCAACCCGACATTAATCGACGACTGGGTCAGGTTAATGACTCAAGCCATTAGACTGCTCTAAAGTGACACGGGCTTAATGCTGACCAGATAAACATTCAGGCTCTGTTAATATTATATTATGTAAAGTTCAGTGCCCTAATACGGTGAGCACTACCATGTCGTTCGATCAGAAAAAACGTCGCACTCTAAAAGTTATGGCCGCAGCTCCGCTGGTTACATCGCCTGCCATTGCGCTGGCGTTAACGCCGGCTGACCATGATATATCGGCTGAAATTCCCGGCGAGAGACCAGAGCTGGTTGTTGTATGTGTTCCCGGAAGGGGCGCCGAAGCTGTTGTATTGCACAACCGGTGTGGCGAACCTCTTGAGATTGATCCTGCAACAGAGACCGTACCTGTGCCAGGGGGCGTTCTGGACGTCGCGCGATCGTTTACAGCTTTACCCCGCAGAACCTGGGGAGATACCAGCGTTCCCGTGATCATGACTGATCAGACTTTTACCGGCAACTCAGATGCCTATATCCATCAAATGCTGCGTTTTCCGCTGCAGGAAAACGTAGTTGTGGGAGAAGCCCGATTTCGGGGGGCACAAAGTGGAAAGATGTATCGCTTACCGGTTAGACTAGAGCGGGTCTGATAAACGCGTCAGCATTAGTTAAAAAGCGGTCTGTAAGACCGCTTTTTTTATGGAACTTGATCCGGGTTATGTCGATCCTATCTGTTTAAAATTTCGCGCTAAAAAACCATGTCCCGATCACGACAGATGTTTGCCTGGCTGTTTCCGCTGGCCTGCTTTTTTGTATTCGCCTATCCGGTGTGGCGATTGGGATCATGGTCACTCCCTCAGACCAGCGGGTTTTTCTGGCTTGGCGTTGTGACCTGGATCGCCGGAACGGCTGCTATGTGGTTCAGCTTTCGCCGGCCGAACAAAATCGTTCGGTACATTACCGTGCACTGGATGGGAATCAGTTTCATTGCTATGTCGGTTACCGTTCTTGCTGAAATACCGGCTTTTTTGTTCCCCGAAGATCAATCTATAGTCGCTGCGCTTGGGCTGGCAATGTGTGCGGTGTTGACAATGACATCCATTGGGCTCGCGCACTGGCTCCGAATGCGGCGAATTACGATTCAGTCGCCCAAATTGACTAAATCTCATCGCATCGTGCAGATCAGCGATGTCCATATTGGATCCAGACAGGCAGGATTCCTGCGACGGGTCGTGGACAGGATTAACCAACTGGACGCGGATTCGGTGGCAATTACCGGCGATCTTGTCGATACCAGCGCAGTCGGCATCGAGGAGTTGAATCCGCTGCGTGAAATAGAGTCACCGGCGTTCTTTGTTATCGGGAACCATGAGCGCTATGCCGACCTCAACAAAGTTCTCGATATCATGAAAGAGTTGGGCATTCCGGTATTGCGACAGTCCGCGTTGTCCTGTGGGGAAGTACAGTTTATCGGAATAGATGATGCGGATCGTGTGGATCAGGTCGATATCACTTTACCGCATGTGACTCGTGAGCAGGGTTTTTTCGATGTACTGCTTTACCATCGCCCGGTAGGCTGGCCTGCAGCCGCAAAGGCCGGGGTCGATCTTATGCTGGCAGGTCATACTCACAATGGACAGATATGGCCGTTCAACTTTCTGGTTAAGCGTCAGTTTAAGCGCATCGCTGGCTTATATCAGGCAGACGGTTCGTCACTCTATGTGTCGAGCGGTACCGGAACCTGGGGACCTTCGATGCGGCTTGGAACGTTCAACGAAATCACCCAAATCGATCTGGTACCTACGCTCTGAATATTGCGCACAGTGGCTGACGGCCCGCTAAGGGTTGATGCCCTGTTCCGGCATCGGAATCTCCTGAACGAATCCGGGAATGTGATATCCAGCCTGCACGGCAGGTCGCTGTGCAATTGACAGATACCAGCGCTTTAAATCGGGATATTCATTAAGATCCATCTGCTGCCACTCGAATCTCGAAATCCAGGGCCAGGTAGCGATATCAGCTATGCTGTACTCATCGGCAAGATATTCATGGTCAGACAAGCGTTTGTCCAGCACTCCGTAAAGTCGAGCTGCTTCACTGGAATATCGCGTTGCCGCATATTCGCTGGCGTCCGGGTTAAATTTAACGAAATGGTGGACTTGTCCAAGCATCGGTCCCACTCCGCCCATTTGCAGCATTAGCCACTCCACCGTCCGCCACTTCGCAGCACCATCATTAGGCAGCAATCTTCCGGTTTTTTCTGCCAGGTACATCAGGATAGCGCCGGATTCCATCAGTGCGAAACTGCCGTTGTCATGATCGACGATTGCGGGAATCTTGTTGTTTGGACTTATGGCGAGAAACTCATCGCTGAACTGGTCGTCACCGGTTATGTCTATAGGTTTGACTGTGTAGTCCAACCCGACCTCTTCCAGCATTATGGAGACCTTGCGGCCGTTGGGGGTTCCCCAGGTATATAAATCGATCATGGTCTTAAGCAATTTCTCATCGTTTCGAGGAATTATTGGGTATCGAGAATTTCCCGCCAGGCACGGTCTGCCTCCTGTTTGTAGGACTTCCAGTCCCCAGACATCCAGCGATCGCGACCGCGTGCCGCAAAGTAGGTGTACAGCTGCCCATCAAATATTTCCCAGTGGGTGCCATCAGTTCGGATAAGGCCTTCGCCAAGGCTTAGAGCATTGGCACAATGACCATTGTATGCTGGCGAGTAATTCTCCGGACTGGCCGCAAAGGCGTCCGCGTGTTCCTTACTGGCGAATCGCCATTTGGCACCTTTCCACTCTACCGTATAGGTTTTATCTCCTTTCGTTGCGATGTGGTTGGCGACAGATTCATCTGAATGATAGGCGACCGTATCGTGACCCCCGATGACAACACCCGTAAGTCGGCTTTTTGCGACCGGTTCGTCGGCGATCAAGTGTGCCGGGAAAATCAGAAAGAATGCAACAAC
>JBCCGE010000102.1:0-10847 GCA_039029455.1 Pseudomonadota bacterium
GAGTTGTGTTCAAGGTCTTCAAACAGATGGACCTTTCCTGCTTTGGGTGGTAGCATGGGATGGGGAGGTATTGTTCCTTCTTTGGTGGACTTGATGGGTCTGTCATCGGCGAGATGGACAGATATAGGGTTGGATGCTGGCACAATGTCTTTGACGTCGGCATTGATAGTGAAGTAATGGCCTGTGCATCCTGTGTCGGCGATGGCTTCATTTGGATTGTGAAGCGTGTTGGTTATTTGTAGGGACGATTGAGATATTCCCTTGTTGTGAGGTATCAAATAGAAATAGTTGAATCCTTCCTTGAAGATAAATTTTCCAATAAATGCCAGTACCACACCTGCAACAAAAATGCCGGCAAATATCAGGGAGTATTTGTGTCGTTCTCTGAATGACTGGTCGGCAAAATAGTCCACTTGCTTGTTGGCCCAGGCCAGAGACATTCGATCCAGCACAATCGCGATCAGAACAATGCAGACTCCAAGCTCCAGTGCGAGACCAATTCGCAGACTGTTCAGCGCGATCAACAGGTTGTTGCCTAAACCCTTTGCACCAATCAGTGAGGCAATTACCACCATAGCGAGACATTGCATGATGACCTGATTAACGCCGATCAGAATATCCCGACGGGCTGTGGTGATTTGTACCTTGAAAAGCAACTGGCGGTTGGTGCAGCCACTCATCAGACCTGCTTCCGTAACTTCTGGAGGTACTTTTTTTAACCCCAGCATGGTCAGTCGAACCATAGGCGGGGTGGCAAATATAATCGTAGCGATCGCACCCGCATGGTCTCCGATGCCAAAAAACACCATGACGGGAATTAGGTACGAGAACGCAGGAATGATCTGCGCCATATTCAGCAGTGGATTCATCACCGCTTCGGCGGTTTTGCTTTTGAATCCCCAGATACCCAGTATCAGACCCAGAAATACTGATACCGGTGCGGCAATCAGGACAAACGACAACGTCTGCATCGACGGTTCCCACTGGCCGAATATCGCCAGATAGACGAACGAAAAACCTACAAATAAGGACAGACGGAGGCCGCCCAGTGAATAAGCCAGAACAGCCGCGCCGCCGGCAATAACTGTCCACGGAAGAGCCGGCCACTTGGCCCAGGGATTAGCCGTCGCCCAGTCCCATCCGCTAAAGGTCACGATGGTTTTGACACCGCCCAGAAAGATCTCCCGTATAAACTCAATCAGAAACAATATGAACCCGGAAGAGATTCGGGTGAACTCCTTCATGATCGGTTTTTGTTCGTACTCTTCAATATCCGGGTCATAGACATCGATCGGCCACCAATCAAACATCACATAGCGAACCGAATCATTGATCCAGATAGGGAATTCCGCGATCAATGGTGGCAGGCGCCAGAGGATATTGCTTTCAGAGGGGGCAATCACCATGCATAGGATTGCGAATACCACGAGCAGCAGCAGGAACTGCAGAAACTTCCTTTCCCGGATAGCCTCAATCATGATGCGGATTCTTCTGCAGATTTATGCTGACCGCCAAAGAGCACATTGACCACTTTTGATTTGTGCACGGTTCCGACGATGTCGCCGTCTTTGTTAATCACGGGTGTAGGTTTGTCGGCGTTCAGAATAGCCTCGGCCACGGTTTCTATAATTGCGTCCTGCGATACCCTCATGTCGTTAACGTCGTCGTCCGGAATGAATGCATCCATGACAGCATTTACCTTAAGGACTTTTTCGCGTGGTACCTCCTCAGTAAATTTGCGGACGTACTCTGTTGCCGGATTGAGCACGATGTTAGCCGGCGTATCAAGCTGCTCGATGATGCCGTCTTTCATGATCGCGATACGGTCGGCAAGACGTAGAGCCTCGTCAAAGTCGTGGGTGACGAACAGGATCGTTTTGCCCAGCACATCCTGTAATCGGAGGAATTCGTCCTGCATTTCTTTTCGGATTAACGGATCGAGAGCAGAAAACGGTTCATCCAGAAACCAGATGTCCGGTTCAATCGCAAGCGATCGCGCGATTCCGACACGCTGTTGTTGTCCTCCCGACAGTTGTCTTGGAAAGTAATTCTCGCGCCCGGTCAGGCTCACGAGATCAACCATTTCCTTTGCGCGCTGTATGCTCTCTTCTGTGCTGATTCCTTTGACCTGGAGTGGGAATGCAATGTTTTCAAGAACCGTTTTGTGAGGCAACAATGCGAAGCTCTGAAATACCATTCCCATTTTGCTTCGGCGCAGCTCAATCAGATCCCTGTTGTTCATTTCCAGAATATTCTGACCTTCGATAAAAATCTTGCCATCTGTAGCCTCATTAAGTCTGGCGATGCAGCGCATCAGTGTCGACTTGCCCGATCCGGACAGGCCCATGATGATAAGTAGTTCTCCCTGATGAACTTCAAATGAGGCATTGTTGACGCCGACAATACATCCGGCTTGCTGAAACTTCTCGGCATCAACAGCACCGCCGGAATTTTCCAGCATACTTTTGGCGTTTTCACCAAAAATCATGTAGACCGATTCGCATCGAATGACTGGCTCTTTTGAATCTGAACTGGCTGATTGTGACGACATTGGGGCGGGTGAATAATTAGTATAGTTGGAACATAAAACTACCACATTTCCGTAGCAGTCCAAATTTTTACACACAAAAAAAACCCTCTGGCTAAAAGTTCACCAGAGGGTTTTGATTTTTGGAAACTACATCAAATTACTTTGATGCGAAGACCAATTTTTACTGGGTCCAGGGCTTCCATACAGCTTCATTGTCAGCCAGCCATTTGGCACCTGCTTCTTTGTGATCCATGCCGTCAGTATCGACCAATGCAGCCATCTCGCCGATTTGAGTCGTATTGAAGTCAAGTTTCGAGAACGCAGTGTATGCAGCCGGATGGGTCTTCGGGAATTTGTAGTTGGCTGCTTTTTTCAACCAGCCTTTTGGTGAACCACATTTTCCGTCGCCACCGTCAGATTTGCGGCAGCCGTCGTAGTACTCCGGGAACTCGATGAACGTGAAGCCGTCGGCATCGGTGAAGTTCGGTGTCCAGTTAAAGATAACGGTTCCACGTCCTACTTTCTTTGCGGCGGCAAGCTCGGTCCACAGGGCATCTGCACCACCGGCGAATTTAACAACCCTCTTGTCAGCCAGACCCAGTGCTTCCAGACGCTCGGGCATCAGGTTACCGTGCCAGCTTTGAGGACCCTCGAGCCAGCGGCCTTTGCCTTCTGAATCAGGGGTGGTGAAATTCTCGTGGCAGTCAGCCAGCGCTTCCCAGCTCGGCAGACCCGGGCAAAGACCTTTGTCGATGACCCAGGTTGGTACGCCCATTTCTTCGAGCGTGGCAGCTGAGTGCGTACCTGCGTCAATAACACCGCCAGCGGCCATTGCGTTGTAGAACGACTTGCCGAATGTAGACTGCCAGACCTCATGAGAGATGGTGACGTCACCGTTGCGGATGGACTCGTATACGGCCTGTGAATCGGCTGGGACATACTCGACGTTGTTGCCCATGCTTTCGAACATGCCGCCGATAACATAAGCCATAACGATTTGGCTGGACCAGTTGTGAATCGGGATAACAATCGGCGCGGTACTGTCAGCTGCGCGTGCAACACCGGTTGCAGAGAGCAGTGATACACAACCGGCAACCATCAGCGCCTTGATTGATTTAGACTTGCAAAACTTCATTTATTTTCTCCTCGGGATATTGGTGTCTGCGGCAACCCTGCGGCGCCTCAGCGAAGGAATACGCACATAAAATGCCGCTATAATGGTATAGAAATTTCAGAATATGCAAAGGACCATTGTTATACCGAATGGAAATCCATCAGGGGCGGTAAATTTCGGGTGCGAGCTTGTCGCTGAAAAGCCGGCGCAACGCTTAAAAACCGCCTATTTATACAAAAAACCAATGCAAAATTTAATTTGCCTTGTGTTATTTAAATAGTAAAAAACCGAAAAGGGCATATTGGCCTGCATCCACCATAAGATCGTTGTCGGGCCATTAGTCTCCGGAGCTCTTCGAAACCCTGTATTTCAGCGGAATTGCGGCATTTCCAAACAACTCACCGGAAAAGTTGCACATCCTCAACAACCTGATGCAGACATTTGCCGGTTGTTTGCCGATCGGTCTCCAAATAAGGTCAAACGACATTCAGGTGCCAGAACGGGACCGAAACTCGCGCAATGGTCCAATGATTATCTACCGGCATACACACTATAATTCACCTTGAACTGTTCTGGTGAGATTTCCAATGACTGTTGACATGCAGGATGTGATCAAAGTCCGCGAACCCGGTC
Organism: Pseudomonadota bacterium; assembly: GCA_039029455.1. Classification (GTDB taxonomy): domain Bacteria; phylum Pseudomonadota; class Gammaproteobacteria; order Arenicellales; family Poriferihabitantaceae; genus JBCCGE01. The sequence continues at coordinate 4,278 of JBCCGE010000102.1, forward strand.
TGGGGGCAAATTGGCTTGGCCGGGAGCGTTACAGCGTGCGCGGTATGGGTGTGATTGCGGTCCCACTGTTCGCCGGGGATATGGTTGAAGTTCAGGATCCTGAGGGATTGCAGCCTGCTGCCATAGCAGCCTTCAATAGTCGAGGCGACAGCTGCACACAACAGTTGGGCCTGACGGTTAACTCCCGTGGAGACAGTCTTTTGCGGGCGCTCTCTGCAGGCAGCGACATGACGGCCCGTTTGAAGAGGAAACTCGATCAGTTCAACGTCGATGTTGCCAATCTGGATGTCGCGAAAGAATTACAGGGCGACACGCCTGCAGGTGCCAGTATCCATTTCACCGCGGAGGCGGATTTGATTTGTCTGTTGTCGGCACCGGGGAACGCCATGCTGGCACATGAACAAAACCCGGCAACCGAAATTCTGGTCTTTATCACCCGGATCAACCCGACCGATACAGTACATTCAGATGTGCCGGACCCGCTCGCAGATCCCCTTCAGGACTTCCGCATCAAGGCGGCCACCGCGCAGGCTTACGAAGTAAAAGCCGGTGAGTACATTCAGGTTCTCGATATCGATGGACGGCAGTGCTCCGACTTCCAGTGTTTCGAGCTGGGCAAACTGGACAAGGGTATTGAACATTGTCTGGACGCCACCGCCACACGCACAATGATGGGCTCGGCCTATCCGGGGCCGGGACTGTATGCAAAATTCTACAACGCCGATCTCGAGCCGCTGGTTGAGGTGATTCAGGACACCTGCGGGCGCCACGACAGCTTTGGTCTGGCCTGCACTCGAAAGTACTACGAAGACATGGGTTATCCGGGGCATGCAAACTGCTCCGACAATTTTAACAACGCGCTGCAGGATTACCCTGTCGCCCCTCGCGGTGGCTGGATGGCGATGAATCTATTTTTCAACACATTCTTCGATGACAGCTACCAGCTGTTCTTCGACGAACCGTGGTCGCGTCCCGGAGATTATGTGTTGATGCGGGCCTTGAGGGATATGGTCTGCCTGACCTCTTCGTGTGCCTGCGACATTGACGCAGCCAATGCCTGGAATCCTACTGATATCCAGCTGCGTGTGTACAAGGAAAACGAGTCGTTCAAGCGTGCAATTGCTTTTCGAAAAACCACTGATGCTGACCCCGTTATGACCCAAGAGACCGGATTTCACCCCGAGACATCCAAGCTCACCCGAAACTTTACCGAGTACAACGGCTACTGGCTGGCGAACAACTACACCAATCAGGGTGCAATTGACGAGTACTGGGTCTGCAGAAAAGATGTTGTCATGATCGATTTATCGCCGCTTCGCAAGTACGAAGTGATCGGTCCTGATGCCGAAGATCTGATGCAGTTGTGTGTCACCCGGGATATGAAAAAACTGGCCGTTGGTCAGGTGGTATACACCGCAATGTGCAACGTATCCGGGGGCATGATTGACGACGGTACGGTTTACCGATTGGGTCAGGACAATTTTCGATGGATCGGGGGCTGCGATGGATCCGGTATCTGGTTGCGGGAGAGAGCCGCAGAGCACGGTCTGAAAGTATGGGTCAGAAATTCGACTGATCAACTGCACAATATTCAGGTGCAGGGGCCGAAAAGTCGCTGCGTTCTTGAAAAATGCATCTGGACACGTCCGGACCAGGCCAGTGTGAGTGAGCTCGAGTGGTTCCGCATGTCGGTGGCTCGGCTGAATGATGATCTGGGCATTCCATTGGTGGTGTCTCGAACGGGCTATACGGGAGAGTTGGGTTACGAGGTTTTTTGTCATCCCAAAGATGCGCCGGAAGTATGGCGAACGATTCAGGACGCCGGGCAGGAAGAGGGTATCAAACCCATGGGGCTTGAAGCGCTGGATATGCTTCGGATCGAGGCCGGGCTGATATTCGCCGGGTACGAGTTTTGCGAGCAGACCGATCCGTTTGAGGCCGGTATTCCTTTCACCGTGCCGTTAAAAACCAAGACGGATGATTTCATCGGAAAAGAAGCCCTGCTCAAGCGCAAGGAAAGTCCGCAAAGAAAACTTGTCGGACTTGAACTGAATGGAAAGGAGCTTGCAGGTCAGGGAGACGGTGTATTTAGCGGCCGCTATCAGATCGGTGAGATCACCAGTGGCACGATGTCACCCATTCTGGGTAAGAACATTGCTCTGTGCCGGCTGAATGTGGAATTCGCTGACCTCAACACTGAAATTGAAATTGGAAAACTGGACGGCCAGCAGAAGCGGATTCCCGCCCGCGTCGTTCGTTTCCCGCATTTCGATCCAACCAAAGAACGGGTCAGAGGTAACTACGAGAGCTGATGCTGCGTTCGGCCCGGATAACTCATACCCGGCAGTTTTCTGCCCTGGTTACTCTCGCACAGGCACAGTCAGCAGTTTTGCCGGGCGTGCATTAACGTGTCTTTAGTTGTGTATAGAAGAAAACAGCAGATCAGTCGTCGGAAGAGACCATGAGGTGCAGTGACGGCCAATCCCGCGATCTGGTCACCACCATGCCGGGGGCGGGGTGGGACTATGCGCAGACTCGCCATCCATATTTTGAGATTGAGCGACCGAAAGGCCCACATTATTGCGTGTACAACCGACGCCACATGGCGGTGTGTTTCGACGATCATTCCACTGAAGATGGCTACTGGCTGCTGCGTCAAAAAGCGGCGGTATTGCATACCGGAGAATATCCTTTGCAGTTTCAGGGGCCGGATGCAGAAGCACTGCTGGATAAACTGTTCACCAAAGACATCACACAACTCCGTGTCGGACGATGCGGTTACGGACTGGCGTGTTACGAAGACGGTGGTCTGCTGGTAGACGGGATAGTGCTGCGACTGGCGCAGGATACATTCTGGTACGCACAGGCTGACGGGGACTTTTACAGCTGGGCGCGAGCCCATGCAAGTGGTATGGACGTCGCCATTTCAGATCCCGATGTTTTTGTATCGCAGTTGCAAGGTCCGGACTCGCTGAAGATACTAGCGGCCGCCAGCGACCACGGCATGCCGGAACCGTTCGGATATTTCGCTCTTGCGACGGTCAGCTTTGGCGGCCAGCAGGTTGTGGTCACGCGGACCGGATACACCAATGAACTCGGTTGGGAGTTCTATACGGAGCCACATCACGATGCCGGTGCACTATGGCGGCATTTGTCCGCCGCCGGTAAACCGTTTGGGATGGAAATTTTCGGTCTGGATGCGATGAATATTCGTCGCATAGAAGCGGGCATTCTGAATGCAGGCTCGGATTTCAATGCCACAACTACCCCGTATGACGTTCACCTGGGGCGCTTTATCGATAGTCAAAAAGCGGACTTTGTCGGTAAAGACGCTTTGATGAGCGCAAACCAATCTCCCCGGTTGCACGGTATAAAGTGCATCGACGGTGAGCCTCTGATTTCGGCGTCGGTTGAGCGCAGTGGTCACACCGCTGGAATGGTCACCGCCGGTGCGATGTCGCCCTATTTGCAGCACGGTATCGGCTATGCGCTGATGGATACACCGGAGTTTGGGCCGGGCACCAGAGTGAAAATCGGCTGTCGTGATGGGGGCATGCACGATGCGGAGCTTGTGGAGTTGCCGATGTACGACACACTCGCCGAAATACCTCGCGGCAAGCGAGTTGACATTCCGGTCAGACCATAGTCCCGGTTTATTCGCCGAAAAAAAAAGCGCAACCGGAACGGTCGCGGTAATCGCAAGTTGAGGAATAAATGATTTACGCCGCTCTGGCCATGAGAGACGCTACGGTCTGACCAAATTCAGCAGGCGAGGGCACAATGCCCACTCCGTTTTCCCTGAGTAACTCAACCTTCTCGGCCGCGCTTTCACCGACGGCGCTCACAATGGCGCCCGCATGCCCCATACGGCGACCTTTCGGTGCACTTAAGCCGGCGATGTAGCTGACCACCGGTTTGGACATGTTTTCCCGAAAAAAGCGTGCGCCCTGAATTTCCTGCTGCCCGCCAATTTCTCCGATCATAATAACCGCATCGGTCTCGGGATCCTCCTCAAACCGCGCGAGGTGGTCTGTGAACGAACTGCCGTTTATGGGATCGCCACCGATACCTACACTAGTTGATACGCCAATGCCCATGGCTTTTAACTGGGATGCTGCTTCGTACCCCAGGGTTCCCGACCGACCGATAATGCCAATACGACCGGGTGAGTATATGTGCCCCGGCATAATACCGAGCATGGCTTTGCCCGGGCTGATGGTGCCGGCGCAATTGGGACCGGTCAGACACATCCGTTGGTCTTTGTTGAATCGCCGCATATAGCGCTTGACCCGCAGCATATCCTGAGCCGGAATGCCGTCGGTAATCGAAACACAGTACTGAATGCCTGCTTCCGCGGCTTCCATGATGCCGTCAGCCGCAAACGCAGGTGGCACAAACACTATGCTGGCTTCTGCGCCGGTTTGTTCCACGGCCTCTTTGACCGTGTTGAAGACAGGTTTGCCCAGGTGGGTGTCGCCGCCTTTACCCGGAGTCACGCCACCGACTACATTACTGCCGTATTCCATCATTTCAGTCGAGTGGAATGTGCCCATCTGACCGGTAAATCCCTGAATCAGAATGCGCGTATTTTCATTGATCAGTATTGCCATGATATGCCTCCTAGTGTGCGCCGGATTGAACCGCTGAGACTACTTTCTCAGCAGCCTCCTCCAGAGTATCGGCAGAGATGATTCCGAGATCGCTCTCACCAATCATTTTGCGTCCCTCTTCGACATTTGTGCCGGACAGTCTGACGACTACCGGAATATCCGGTTCGAATTTTTCCACGGCACGGATGACACCTTCAGCGACCCAGTCACAGCGGTTGATCCCGGCGAAGATGTTGACCAGTATCGCCTGAACATTTTCGTCTGAAAGCACGAGTCGAAATGCTTTGGCCACACGTTCGGGAGAGGCGCCGCCGCCGATATCGAGAAAGTTAGCCGGTTCACCGCCTTTCATCTTTATGATGTCCATAGATGCCATGGCGAGCCCTGCGCCGTTGATAATGCATCCGATATTGCCTTCAAGACCGACATAGCTCAGGCCGCGATCTGCCGCCTCCATTTCTCTCGGATCCTCCTGAGATTTATCGCGAAATTCGGCCACCTCGGATCGTCGGAACAAAGCGTTATCATCGAATGACATTTTCGCGTCGAGCGCAACGATGTCATCGTTGCCGGTAACGCAGAGGGGGTTTATTTCAATCATGGTGGCATCCAGATCCCTGAACGCCCGATACGCACCGAGAATGGTCTTCACCGCGCCTTGCACCTGCTTTCCTGTTAATCCCATAGCGAATGCCAGCTGCCGAGCCTGGAACGACTGCATGCCAACAGCGGGTTCGACTTTGATGCGTGTCAGTGCTTCCGGCCTGGTTTCGGCCAGCTCCTCGATATCCATGCCGCCTTCGCCACTGACGACGGCGACGATACACTCCGATGCCCGGTCCAGTACGAGACTGAAATACAACTCCCTGACAATGTCCTGCGCCGGTTCGACATAGAGTCGATAGACCGTTTTCCCAGATAGTCCGGTCTGGTTGGTGATCAGCTTTCGTCCGAGCAGATGTTCAGCGGCGTCCCATACAGCATGAGTGTCGGTGCAGAATTTGATTCCACCGGCTTTGCCCCGAGCCCCCGAATGTATCTGCGACTTGACAACCCAACCCTCGCCGCCGATTTCGTTTGCACGGTAGACCGCCTGTTCCGGACTGTATGCCAGTCCGCCGGAAGGGATGGTGACACCGAACTTCTGCAGCAGCTGCTTGGCCTGATATTCATGAACTTCCATCAATAATGCCTCGATTTAGGGTTTAGTCAACGATTGTTCAGGCCGCCGTGCGGATTGCACTGGCCTGGCGAACGACGTTTTCAGCCATTCGCGCGGATGCGGCGTCAATCAGCTTGCCGTCCAGTGAGGCAGCGCCCTTCCCGGCCTTTGCGGCTTCCTCCAATGCCTGCAGGATTCGGGTGGCTCTCGTTACTTCCGCCTCGGGCGGCGACATCACCTGATTGGCGAGCTCAATTTGCGATGGATGAATGGCCCACTTGCCCTCAAATCCCATCGCAGCCGCCCGCCGTGCGGCATCCAGATAACCCTCAGGGTCGCTAAAGTCACCAAACGGGCCATCAATTGCGCGAAGACCAAATGCCCGGCACGTCACCAGCATCGTCTGCAAGCTGCTGTGCCACTGGTCCCCTGGATAATCCGGGTTCAGTCCGCCAATGACCGTTGTCCGGGCCCGACAGCTCGCGGCATAGTCTGCAACGCCAAAATGCAGCGCCTCCATGCGTTGACTGCTGCGAGCAATTTCCTGCACGTTGGCCATGCCCAGCGCGGTTTCAATCAGCGCTTCAAGTCCGATTTTGTGCGGTACGCCAATCGCGTGTTCGATCTGACTGACAATGCAGTCCACGGTGTAAATATCCGCGGCCGTTCCGGCTTTGGGAATCAGGATCGTGTCGAGATGATGTCCGGCCCGTTCGCAAATATCGATAACGTCTCGATACATGTAATGCGTGTCGAGTCCATTAATTCGGACGGACACGGTTTTGCCTTTGGACTTCC
>JBCCGE010000103.1:0-10797 GCA_039029455.1 Pseudomonadota bacterium
CAAAAAATAACAAAGTCCACAGCCACAGATCACCAACCTGTCATGTAGACCAAAAATGACAAAGTCTCCAACCTGTCATGTAGACCAAAAAATGACGGCTACTCGCAGATCGGGCAGGTATCGATGTCAGACCCGGGACATCGCTGATCGACCCATGACGACAAATCGGTACTATTCGTGTTCTGATGATCTGATCACCACGGATCCGGTCGCAAAAAAAACGTGCGACCCGGACTGAAGCCGGTGCCGCACGCACAAGGGGTTTCAGGGGTTTGCCCCCTGAGGTGAGAGACGTTCAGATCAGAATTCGTATCGCAGGGACACAACAAACTCATTGGTGTCGTCCGATCTCAGCTGAATACCGTCAATGGTTGCAGCGGAATCGACATGATTCAGGCCAAGATTCACCGACAGACCGCGCGCAATGTCATATCGAGCCCCTACTGAGTAGGCGCTTTCATCTTCACCGTCGACATCCCCGACAAGGCCTTCAAGGGAAAAACTCCAGCGATGCTTCTTGTAGGACAGTCCTGCGGCCAGATATCGTCGATCGATGCGGACTCCGGACGCTTTCAGTTGCTCGAACCCAACCCCGGCGTCCATTAGGACACTGCTATATATGAGCTCGACGCCGAACTGCAAGCCATTTGAATCCAGGACCGTGCCATCAGAGGCGACAAATTCGCTGTTAATGAAACGCCCGGCAAATCGATAGTCCTTGTTGCCCAGAGGACGCTCAAAGACCAGTCCCAGATCGAAATTGCTGTCCTCGTCAACGGACACGACTGCGGTGTAAGCGCTGAAACGGCCGGAATAAGAAAGTCCGGTGTCTTCCAGATCGCCGTAGAAATTATCGAGGTTCATGTCAGCGTTGCCGACGCCGTCCATGCGCTCCGTGAGTATTTCGGTTTGTTCGGTGACGTCACCCAGTGCGACACGGCCCCAGACTCCTCGCCCATAGACGGCGAACTGATCATCGTAACCGTCGTTTTCCTCGCCTCGGTATGTCGCCCCGACAGTCAGAGCGTTCTGCAGCTGCTTTTCAGCCGACAGTTGCAGCACGCCCGCGAGGACACCATCATCCTCATCACTATCAAGATCGCGAGTATTTGACAGATCGATCAGGCCGTTCACCAGAATGGTAAAGCCGCCGGCCTCAAACGCGATCGGCTCTTCGACAAACGACAGATTATCTGTCGACAGACGAATACCTTGTTGTGCAAATGATTCGACTGATAATCCAATCCCGAGTGCCGCAGCCATAGCGGCAGCAAATAATTTTCTGGACTGCATGGTCACACTCGCTCCCGGAACATATTGTCGAACGCCTGCTGGGCAATTTTTCTGCCGACTCTGATGCCTTCGGTGTTGTCGATTTGCCAGTGAACGCCGCCATATATCCGGCTCATACCGTTTTCGTCACAGGCCTGGCTGAGCCGAGTCCAGCTTCGAGAGACGCCCCGGAGTTGTGGCCACAACACCTGATCCGGAGATTCACCGGAAAACGCTACTTCATCCGACCCGTACAGCAGTGCGGTTAAGTGTGTTCCTGCCGCACCAAAGCATGAGTGGCCAGACGTGTAGGCCGGGAAGCTCGGTGTTGGAATCAGACTCTGCCAGTTCGGATCAGACGTCACACGAGAATCTGCATTGCCGAGCCTTTCCGTCCGCACACGGATCGCGGTTTCCGGGCGCAGGACATCGTGGTGGTACTTGCTGTCCCAGGTTGAGATCGCGGCATCGGCCTGGGTCATGCCGAGTAACGCAAAAGCGCGCGCACACTCGACAAACGGCATCGGTTTCCGCTGCAGCACATCCATCGCAATCAGCAGGAAGTGGCCCGGCGGTGTAATTCCCCAGGGACCGTCTTCCCAGTACACCGCAATTTCTTCCTCGTCTTTGGTTCGAACCGGACTGTTGGCGCCTCCCAGCATTTTGACTTCGTCATACTGTTCGGCAAACTCGGGACTCGCAGGGTCGAGGAAACGATCCACACGAAACTGTGAATGACTGGTCATCGTCCAGGGGGTGATCTGACCACAGCCCGGCAATAATCCGCGATCAAAGCTGCCAAATGCAGGCCCCGGATTGTGGTTATTGTAAAAAGGCCCTGTGGGAGTCCATTGAAGGACATCGCCCCGACGCTGATAGCGGCCCAGATAGTAGTTGGCCTTGCTGGGTTCCGAGCCATCGTTCACCCGCATTCGCACCACATAGCGACCGACTTTCTTTCCCCATTCGACACCAAGTGATTTTGACTCACTGTCGGGGAATCGTCGAAGGAAGCGAACGCGATCGAAAATAAACGGCTGCTGAAACGCTTCTGCGGCCGCAATGGAGAACGCAACACCATACGCCACCTCAGGATCTGCGCCCAGCGGGGCGTCGCCAATATCGATGTGCGACTCATATCGCTGTTCGACGCCATTCGCGGCTAAAAACCCTGCGGCACATCCCATGGCAAGATTGCAGGCTGCCATCGGCGGCACAATCGCCTGATCTCTGACCGACTGCAGTGCGCAGTCAAGCCAATAGAACACAGTATTTTCATTTTCCGGCATCACAACATTGGTCAGATAAGAGGATGATTCGCCGTTTAATCCGGCGCATCCGCTCAGCCCCCCAGCTGACAGGATCGCTGTTGTCGACAGAAATTTTCTTCGAGATAGATTCATTTTCAACCTGTTTGCTTCTTCAGTTTTTGTGTACTGTTCGATCACAACCCCTTTGACTGCGACCGTGCGTTTACGCTTTGAATGTATGCGCGGATTCGAAATCTACGGGACTGACCGTTACCGCAGGCTTAAGTCCGGTGTAAGCTTGCCGTAAGGTAGCCAAAGAGATAATCGGGATGAATCCATAAACCGTGGTTCGCATCATGCACACACCCTCAGACACAGAGACCGGATCGAAAAGCACATCCGCATTGCGATGGCCTGCGGTAATTTTCTGGCTGCTGACAGCGGCCTTCCTGACATCCAGCTACGTGGCACTCAACCTGGCATCCGGCGATATTGGTGAATGTGCGGATGCCCGTGAACCGACCTCCAGAGAGTTCATTCTGTTCTTGTCATCGGTCTCTGATAACTTTGGAGACAGCGATACGTTGCTCCACGCCAAAACACGTACCTATAGTCAGTCCGGCTCGTGTCGGTACGCCTATGAGGTGAAGTGGATTGACGCAATCGGAGTCGTGCATCTTGATACTTACGATGCCGTTGAGAAAAACAAAATCTCAGTTATGGATGAATCAGACCGAACACTGGCGGCTTCACGGAACGCGAGTCGTGCAGCTTCAGGTGACGGGCCGGGTGGTGATGGTCCCGGTGGTGGCGGTCCCGGTGGTGGCGGTCCTGGTGGTGGCGGTCCTGGTGGTGGCGGTGCTGGTGGTGGCGGTGCTGGTGGTGGCGGTGCTGGTGGTGGCGGTGCCGGTGGCGGCGGCAATTAAATTCCGGTAAGCGAGAAAATGTGATGCGAGCGCTGGTAGTTGAAGACGATGCGGAAATTGCCCTGCAGCTCCGAGAGGCACTGGAACGCCACGGCTATGCCGTCGACATGACTGGCGACGGCGAGCACGCGTGGTTTCTGGGTGACACTGAACATTATGATGTTGTTGTGCTGGATATCGGACTGCCAGGTAAGGACGGACTCAGTGTTCTGAATGAATGGCGGAGCAATAACAATGCAATACCGGTGCTGATTCTTACCGCACGAGACACCTGGCGAGAGAAAGTTACGGGACTGCGTTCCGGTGCCGATGACTATCTGACCAAACCCTTCGAAATGGAGGAAATGCTGGCACGGGTTGAAGTTTTAACCCGTCGAGCTGCCGGACATGCCAGCTCAATTCTGAGCTGCGGTGATCTGTCGCTGGATCCCTCCAGACAACAGGTCACTGAAGCGGGGAAATCCCTCGACCTAAGCGCACTGGAGTACCGTCTGATTGCATACCTCATCCATCACAAGCAGACTGTTGTATCCAAAAGCACACTAAATGAGCATCTGTACGAACAGGGCTTTGATCGCGATTCGAACGTGATCGAAGTGTTGGTCAATCGCTGCCGTAACAAATTGTCAGGCAATCAGATAAAAACACTTCGGGGTCGAGGTTACATTCTCGAAGAGGAATAGAGTTGCCCCGTCACTCTCTGCATTTTCGCATTCTTGCCGCTGCTGTTCTGATTGGCATCGTCGGCATTGCAGCAACCGGATACGTTTTGCGCGACCTGTTTTCTAACCATATTGAGAAACGCTTTTTCCAAACGCTCGAGTCCACTATCCACGATCTGGTAGCGGCCAGTGAATCCAAAGATGGAAATATCAGGTTTAACTGGCGTCCCAGCGACCCGCGTTTCAATACACCTTTCTCAGGCTGGTACTGGGTCATATTTGATCAGGACAACACGGCTCTGACATCGTCAGATTCTCTGCCCGGCAATGTCGACACCGGATTTTTTATTTACCCGGATGATTCGGGTCATCGTCGCTTTACGATGAAAGGGCCAACAGACGCCGAACTTATCGGCCTGGTGAGAAAAATAAAGCCGCTCGGCAGCGAGCACTTTCTCTTTTTTGTGGTGACAGGCCCCGCGGACGATACGAGACGCGATGTCGATGCGTTTTCTCTGAATCTGCTGATCGCTCTGTCACTGATTTCGATCGCTTTTATCGTTATCAGTCTGCTGCAACTTCGATGGATTCTCACACCACTGTATAAGGCGACCGCAGGCGTGCAGGCGATTCGCACCGCGTCAAAGTCAAATCTGGACCAGAACTACCCCGACGAGATTCGCCCACTGGTCAGCGAGATCAATGCACTGCTCGAAGACAACGCTGAAATTCTGAGTCGAGCCCGGCTGCAGGCAAGCAACCTTGCGCACGCTCTCAAAAATCCACTGACCGTAATCAAAAATGAAAGTCGGGGAGCAGGCGGCGAAAAAATCAGACAGCAGGTTGATCATCTGAACGCAAATATCAGCCGACACCTGAACCGGGTTCGTATTTCCGGCATGACACGACATAACGGCAACCTAACGCCCGTTGCCGAAGTGGTTCGAGAGATATGCGAATCTCTTGACATTATATACAGTCAGAAACAGCTCAAAATCAGATACGATATCCCTGAACACAGTTTTTTTCATGGGGATCGTCTCGATCTTGAGGAGTTGATTGGCAATCTGATGGACAATGCCTGCAAGTGGGCAAAACACGAGGTCACACTCTCGACTCAATGCAATGACAATGAGCTGGAATTGTCCGTGTGCGATGATGGTGCAGGGATCCCGCCTGGCGAGTGGGATAACGCATTGAAACCAGGCAGTCGAATCGACGAAAGCCAGAACGGTCATGGACTGGGTCTTGGTATAGTTTCCGACATCGTTGAACTGTATGGCGGAAGTATTTCGATTGTCCCGAAACCCGCAAGCTCGATGAACTGCATAACGCTGAAACTGCCGGGCAGTCAGCTCAAAGGTCTGGAGTGATATCCGGGTTTGGATGAGTTGTGATCCGACTCTCTAAACCCTGTTATGCAAGTAACACCGAGATCTCTACACAATAATCATTGAAGACGCCGCACTGACTCCTGCGGGGCTAAAATTACGTCAAGTTGACAAACCAACACCAGGCAATGAGTACCGACAGTCAAATTATCAGCGAAATCGATCTGGACGCGAACGGAAAACACACCGGATATTTGCGGCTACCGCATTCTGTTCACCGATCAGCATATGGCTGGTTACCGGTGCCGATAGGATCTGTTCGAAACGGTGAAGGACCGGTTGCGCTGCTGATGTCAGGTAACCACGGCGATGAATACGAGGGACAGATTGTTCTGCCGGAACTCTTGCGTCAGCTTGAGCCGAACGATATTTCAGGTCAGCTCATTGTGCTGCCAATGGCAAACTTTCCGGCCGCTGATGCCGGACTGCGGACGTCACCGATCGATCAGGGTAACCTGAATCGCACGTTTCCCGGACGGGCGAACGGCACACCGACCGAAATGCTCGCCCACTACATTGAGCACGAGCTGTTGCAGCGCAGTGACTATTTGCTTGATGTGCACTCTGGCGGCAGTTCTCTCATGTATGATCCGTCAATGCTGATGCAAAACGCACCGGATGCGACCACGCAGTCGTTTTACATCGAGCTCATGGAGTCAATCGGCTTTACCAACGGATTGTTCTACCCACCCGTGGACAGTGGCACCTACTCTTCGTCAGCTGCACATCGAAAAAATGCAGTTCCGATCACGATTGAGGCCGCTGGTGGCGGCACAGTGACCGTGCCAACGCTGCATCAACTCCGACAAGGCATACCAAACTATTTGAGAAAAATCGGCATTCTCGGTGGTGAGGTCAAAACTTTTTCAAGTCCGACCCGAGTGATGAATGTGATCGAGGCGGACTACTGCTACGCCGACCAGGACGGGCTGTTTGAACCTGCGGTTGATTTACTGGATGAGGTCGAAGCCGGGCAGGTTGCCGGATTTATTCACACGCCAAAACGCCCAATGGAGAAACCGCAGCCGGTGGTTTTTCTGAAAAACGGAGTGGTAGTGTGTAAACGTGTGCCAGCCATGGTGCGCCACGGCGATTGTCTGTTCCATCTGGCAGAAGAAATCGCCTAGTTTACGGAAAGCCTGAAATCCCCTGCGGCAGCAGAATTCACTGCGGTCGCCACTGCGAAAATCAGGCTATAGGGGATTCCGTCCCGATCGACTGGAATCACCAAAAGATTGCCGGGTGAGCGCTAATTACAAATAATGACCACGGAACCGTCGCCAGGATTACCCCCGATCGACAGTGCGTTTCCACCTTCTGCACCAGTCCCTCCGTCCTGACCCGCGCCGCCGCTGCCACCTGAACTTTCACCAAAGCCTCCATCTCCAAGGACACCGCCCAATACTCCTTCCATAGCGTTACCGCCGTCGTCACCATTTGACTCACCGGCACCCTCTCCGGAGTCTGCACCACCGCCACCGCCGCCACCGCTGCCACCGCCACGGCCGCCGCTGGCTCCGACAAGTATCGTGGCACCGTTCAGAACCGCTGATGCACCGCCACCGCCGGCAGATCCGCCACCTCCGCCGCCTCCGCCGCCGGCACCGGAACCAAGCGCCTGCCCGCCCGATCCTGATTCACCAAGAGCACCGGACGACGCACCCATCTGCCCCGGAACTGAACCCGCACCCGCAGTACCCGCGGCGCCTGGTGAACCTGCCGTGCCAGGCGTGCTCGAGCCATCACCGGGTTCGCCGTCGCCCCCTCCACCGCCGGTTCCGCCCGAACCGCCCTGAGAACCCACCAACACGGTCAGCATGTCTCCGGGAGAAACGGGAACATTCATGTTCTGATTTATACTTCCAGCGAAGCCTTCGCCACCCAGACCTCCAGCGCCGCCAAGGCCTGCAGTAACAATAGCGCCCTGAGAGAAAAACCGTCCGTCACCGCCGGCACCTCCTTGTCCACCCTCACCGCCTTGCGCACCGCGAGTAACAATACTCAGGGATGACACGCCTGCAGGTACAGCAACCATATAGGTCCCTGGAATATCAAAAACCTGACCGCCAGGTTCACAACTCAGCGATGAATCGCTGCTGCCGTTCCCTGGATCATCACCTGGATCCATCGTCGGGTTGGTCGATGAAGCATGATTGGGCAATATGATTCCGTTCACAACCGGCCGAACCCAATCGGCGGGAATCTGCGCAGCCAGCACCGCTGTGCCGCTTCCGGCTGATAATCGCTTAAGCAGTCGGCGTCGTTGATTAGATATCGTCATGGCACATCCTCCTCACTGTCGGTTGATCTTTTGTTTCGGTTACCGAATAGTGTACGCGAAATCACTACTATCCAGAATATGCAGTTACTAAGATGTAAGCCTTTGATTTAATAATTAAATCAAAGACCATCGTTCCCGTAGCACCACATAATCACCCCATCAGGCGCCGCGCACGACCAGCAATGCCCGAGACTTTTTTGAGCCCGCACGAATACTGTGTTCGACGTCCGCCGAGTACCGGGCGATATCACCCTTTGAAAGACTCACACTCGATCCTCCGGATTCAACCGTAAGTCGCCCGGCGAGAACGATCAACTCCTCACCGCTGCCTCTGCGGTGCGCTGCACTTTGCATGACACTCTCGGGATCAAACTCAATTTCATACATTTCCATATTGCCAACATCGGACGGCGCACTCAGTATTCGAATTCTGCATCCGGATTCACGTGATGTGATCTCTGGAACCTCCGGCGAGCGAATCACCTCATGAATCGTGCTCTCTGCAGGCTCCCCATCGAGCAAACCGGCAAAATCCACATGCAGCGATTGCGTCAGGTTCCAGAGTATTGCAACAGTCGGGCTGCTCTCTCCGCGTTCGATCTGGGACAGCATCGATCGAGATACACCGGACAACTTTGAAAGCGCATCCAGACTCAGACCGCGTTCCTTTCGTGTCGATTTAAGACGCTCAGCGAGACGACTGGTAATTTCCGATGTAGAGGCGACCATATTGAATGCGGTGCGAATCGGTCAGGTCCAGTCCAGAATGACTTTACCGCTCCCACCTGACAACATGGTTTCAAACCCCAGTCGAAAATCGCTGGCCGGAAACCGGTCCGTAATAATCGGGCGAACGTCGAGACCGTTCTGCAGCATCGCAATCATTTTGTACCATGTCTCGAACATCTCGCGACCGTAAATGCCCTTAATGGTCAGTGATTTAAAAATAACTTTCGACCAGTCCATGGTGTGTTTTCCAGGAGGAATACCAAGAATCGCAATTGATCCCCCCATGATTACAGCGTCCATCATTTCATCCAGCGCCTGATGGCTGCCTGACATTTCAAGGCCGACATCGAATCCCTGTCGCATTCCCAGTCTTTCTGACACCGAACGAAGCGATTCCTCTTTCGCATTGACCGGAATTGCATCAACAATACTGGCGGCAAGGTCCAGACGAGATTGCGCAATGTCCGTAATAACGACATGACGGGCACCTGCATGCCGTGCAACGGCCGCCGCCATTATCCCAATCGGGCCTGCGCCTGTAATCAGAACGTCCTCACCCAGAAGGTCAAAGCTCAGCGCGGTATGAACGGCGTTTCCAAGCGGATCCAGAATGGCTCCAAGTTCGTCATCAATATCATCCGGCAGTGGAATTACATTGAATGCGGGCAGCTTCAGGTACTCAGCAAACGCACCGTCGACATTGACGCCAATTCCGCGGGTTCCAGGATCAAGATGGAACCGCCCGGCTCGTGACTGGCGAGACTGCCCTTCAATCAAATGACCTTCGCCACTGACGCGCTGACCGATTTCCAACCCCTCCACCTGATCACCAAGCGCGGCAATTTCACCACAGAATTCGTGGCCAATAATCAACGGTACCGGAATCGTCGCTGCCGCCCATTCGTCCCATTTCCAGATATGTATATCGGTACCGCATATCGCCGTTCGGCGGACCTTTATCAAAACCTCATTATCTGCAATGACGGGAATATCACACCTACGCAGCTCCATCTCAGGACCCGCATTGATTTTGACCAGTGCCTGCATGGTTGCGCTCATGAGATGATCCCCAAAGTTTGTCCTGCCGAGTGAAATGCGCCCAGCGCTCGGTCGAGATCATCACGATTGAGCGCCGCACTCATCTGCGTACGAATACGTGCGCGCCCGCGGGGAACCACGGGAAATGCGAACGCAGTGGCATATACATCGTTCCGATAGAGCTCCGCGGCAAATTCCTGCGCCAGCTTTGCGTCTTCGATCATCACCGGAATAATCGGATGATCACCTTTGAGCAAAGTAAACCCCAGAGCTTCAAGCTGCTCCCTCCAATAGGTCTTGTTTTCCGACAGCGTGGTGCGAAGATCCGTTCCTGACTTCACCAGATCAATCGCCGTGATTGATGCTGCAACAATGGCCGGAGGTAACGTGTTTGAAAACAGGTATGGACGGGCACGTTGCCGCAATATATCGACAACAGCCTGGGGGCCGGCCACGTAACCGCCGAGTCCGCCACCAAGTGCCTTTCCAAATGTTCCGGTCAATATGTCGACTTTGTCCTCAACATCGAAATGCGACGCGGTGCCGCGACCCTCGGGACCGAGCACGCCCGTTGAGTGGCAGTCATCAACCATCACCTGCGCGTCATACCGAGTCGCCAGATCGGTCAGATCCGGAAGATTTGCAAGGTAACCGTCCATGGAAAATACGCCGTCTGTAGCGATCATAATATGCCGAGCGCCTTTACGCCGGGCCTGTTTGAGGTTCGACTCCAGGTCCTCCATATCATTATTGGCGAACCGATAGCGCCGAGCTTTACACAAACGAATACCGTCAATAATCGAAGCATGGTTAAGGCTGTCGGAAACAATCGCGTCCTGATCGCTCAAAAGCGGTTCAAATAAACCACCGTTGGCGTCGAAACAGGCTGCAAACAAAATGGCGTCATCTTTTTGAAGATAGGCCGCAAGTTTCCGTTCTAGCTCGCGGTGAATGGTTTGTGTACCGCATATAAAGCGGACACTGGCGAGACCGTATCCATACTCGGTGATCGCATCGCGAGCGGCGTTGACAATGTCAGGGTGGTTTGCCAGGCCAAGGTAATTGTTTGCGCACAGATTGATAACTTCCTGTTTCCGATCGCGCTGCTGTACGACAACGCGCCCACTTTGCGGGGACGAAATCTCGCGTTCAGTTTTGTAAAGACCGGTTTCGCGAAGTTCCTGCAGAGTGGTTTCGAGATGAGTGGTAAATGCGTTCATAGCGGTTTCATTACTTTGAAACCACAGC
>JBCCGE010000104.1:0-10786 GCA_039029455.1 Pseudomonadota bacterium
CGCTAATCGGCACACTGTGGATTTCTTTATCGAATTCATTGGTTTCCTCGACGGTTAGTAGGTTAATACGTCGGATTTCTCCCCGTGAGTTCATTATTCCATATCAATCAGGCGGCCGCCATTCACCGCTGCGTGAATCATGTCAACCAGATCCACGACGGGAACGCCGATTTGCGCCCGCATCGCCGATTTCCAGAAGGAAAGATTAGTGCATTCGAGTACCAGTGCGTCGATCGGTCCATGCCGCTCAATCAGGTCCTCAACACGCTGCAAAACCTGCTCTCCGGCCGTTTTTTCGTCGATGCGTTCAAGGTCCTGTTCAATCACTTGCCGCAGCTGATCCTGAGGATGCAGACCTTGAATATAAATGCCCTGCCCCAGACTTCCGGATCCCGCAGGAATGTGACACTGACTCAGCGCCTCTGCATCAAATGTCAGAACTCCCACTCTGGCTTCCGGCCGTTGTTGGCGAATATGCGGCAACGCAAGCAATGAAGAGGAAAAAAAGGGTACGCTGACTGCGTTCTGAAGTTCATTCTGGGCGACCGACAAAAAGCCGCAACTCGTTCCAATAACGCTTGCGCCAGACGATTCCAGCGCTCTAGCAGACTCTATAAAACGATTGAGCAGTTCTCTGTTGACCCCAAGCGGATTGACAACCCGAGACACTGATGCACTGCGGACCACATGATATTCCACCGCAATTCGGAACGAATCTGCGCGCCCGATATCTCCGGGCAACCGGATAAAAGCCGTATCCAGCATCAGGATTCCAGCCTTGACTGTTTTTGAAGGTGTGTTCAATGTGGAGACAGAAATATTTATCTTGCCCTAATATTTCATGAAGGCCCCGATTTGAAGGACAGCCTCACCAAGCAGGTCGGGTGATCGTTCGAAGCAGCATAGACGAAATTACTGTTCGACGAGGATGCGGCGCGAACTTGAGTCCACATAGAGGACTTACATGGCCGAGAGTATGATTTGGATTTCCCCGATAACATTCAAGTAAGTTACACGCTCCTGAATTAAGGCTATGTGGTTTCACTATCGGTCCGCTTTTAAGAAAGACCGGGATTAGCGTTCCCGCCGCGTCGCCGGCCAGGGTTCACCCCCCGATGGCGGAATGAACACAATGTTCTCTCCATCCAGTTCAATGTCGTAGCATGCCCACTGGGGGGATGGAGGCCACTGGGAGCAATACTGTCCATCCTGTACGCGCCAGTAGCCATCACTTGGAGATCCGGGACGGCCCGCAACTTCGGTATACGTGGTTTGACCGGTGGCCGCGAATGACTGAATCCAGGTGGTTTCGTTCTGGTTTCCTCCGATGGTTGAACCCGCCAGAAAATCGCGAATTTGATTGTCATCGAGTGTCACCTGCGCGCTCGCAGTACCCAGTGCGATAGCACAAAGAAGAGCGCAGGTCGATTTCAGATGTCGTCTGGTGTTCATAATTTTTACTGCAAGTAAGCCTTCGGTTTCGATTCCACTTTAAGTCGATAGTTCGCGTGAACCGCAAGTGTCAGCAGCACAACAGCCCCGCCGGCAAGAGTATAGGCCCCGGGGTTCTCCGCCAGAACCAGCCATACCCAAAGTGGACCGCAAATGGATTCCAGCAACATCACCAGTCCGACTTCAGCAGCGGGCAAATAGCGAGGACCCAGAAACATAAGAGCGTTGGCGATAGGCAGCATGATACTGCCCATAAGAAACAGATAGCCGTGATCCATCACCGTTGCTGTGGACGTTTCCACGAATGGAGAAATCATGATTGCCGCAACAAATCCTCCGAGGCCAAATGCCGGCAGAAAGTCCAGTGTTTTATTGACTCTCACAACGCAAAAACCCGCAGCAAGTGTCGCTGCTGCCAGCAATCCTGCCGCGTTTCCTGCCCACGAGGTTGACAAAGGACCTTTGCCAAAACAAATCACCCCGATACCTACAGCCACAAAAATGATCGCAACCGAAGTCGCAAAGCGAATTTTTTCGCGGAAGAAAATCCAGGAAATAATGGCCGCAAACAGCGGTGTGCTGCTGAGTATAAAAAGTGTATTTGCGACGGCGGTATGTTTTAGTGAGTAAATGAAACTCAGATTTCCAACCGCGTATAGGACCGCCAGAAGGCATCCGGGCAACCCGATGGCGAACACTTTATCCAGAAATCGACCCCGATACCGAATCAGAGACCAGAGAAAGACGGCAAAGCCGAAATACAACCCCCGCCAGTATGTCACGTCAAAAGCGGGTGCGGTAATCAGCCGCGTCAGCAGACCATCAGGGCTGATTGCCAGTACACCCAGCGAGGTCAGTAACAGGCCTTTGCTGTGATCGGACAAAACAGGACGTGATGCCAAAACCCGGCCTCCGTGAAAATCGAAGGCCGAACCATAACAAAAATAGCGTGCTTAAACTCGCCGCAGGCAGCGCCGATTTATCGCCACTCCAACACCCGCCCGAATATCAAACAAAGGCGGGCCGACTGTGACAGAAAATAGCTTTAAATCAGAAGCGTATATCCAAATTTACTGCTCATGGGAAAATCCGGACTGCCCTTGCGGCCATGTAAGTCTTCTTTGGGAATCAATGTCACCTTCCATCCTGATTGGTCCTCCTCGAACCATCGCTAAGGCTACGGTTCTTCGGAAGATCACCCAATCTGTTAAGCGAAACTGTCCCTCAAGTTCGGACCTGAATGTAACATTCGGGCTAGCGACATTGCAGGAATTCCGGACGATCGTAGGGGAACGGTTCATTGTTCGGCATCTGATCCAGTAACACCAGCACCAGGTCGTCCACACGCGGTCCGGGCGGCAGCGGATCATCAGGCTCGGGCGGCGTGAATACAAGCGGCTGACCCGTACCCGGCATCGGGGGATCCTGCATCACCGGCGCGACAGGTGGAGGAGGAGGTGGTCCCGGTTCAACCGGCTCTGCTGGCGGCATCGGCGGGTCTACAGGCGGAGGATCGACCGGTGGTGGCGGAGGGGGTGGCGGATCAACCGGATCGTCTTCATCTAAAAAGTAGAAAACGTTGTAATCGGTTGCCAGATATTCTTCGTTTGGAATCAGGCGTGACTCCGGTGTCAGTTCGATATCATCCGCAATAAACACGTCGAACACTCCGTTAACATCCCCTGCAGCTTTAATCAGATTGAACGTATCACCATCATCTGGAATAAACCCACCGTCGAGGAAAACTTCCATCGTGCCCGCAAGATTGGCATTTCCGCCGACACTGATAAAGTCATGATCGAAGCCGGGATCAAAGCCTTCTATTTCCATGAAGAAATTGGTGTTTGAACTGGCGTTCATATCACCCGTGATATTCAGATTGCCGGGAGATTGTCCCGGCGTAACCAGCACACCATCCAGATCAACTGTGGCGTCGATAGTGCCGCTACCGCTAATCTGACCACCCTGAAAATCCATATTGGAAGTGCTGCTGATAACGAAGAAATCTTCGACATCTATCGTAGGATCGCTGGTTAGTTCGGTCGTTCCATCCAATTGTTCGAAACCACCATCGAATGCCATTTCACCACTGGACGCAATAACATCTCCGCCCTGATTGGAAAAGAAAATACTACTTCCAATCGTAGAAATCCCTTCCCCATCAATTTTCGTGAAAACACCACCATCCATATTCTCAATTGTGCTCTCAGGAAATTCTCCTTCAGACTCATTAAAGGCGAATATCTGATGGTCGTCTGTGATGCTGAATGAGCCAGAGTTTTCAAGCGTGACAGAATCGAATTCAATGTCACCACCAAGCCATTCGATATCTCCCTCCTGACGCCAGGTGCGATTGGAAAGTTGACGTGAACGGTCCGGCTGGCCCCTGGAACCCAGCACGTCATCAATATCGTTACCGGCTATGTCCGCCCCGATCTCGGAGTCGGTACCTGTCGTGACCAGAACACCCGCACCATCAAACGACCCTTCAGACCAGTAAAGGTCCTCAACAATAATGGAGCCTAAGCCTGAAATTCGACCACCCTGAAAATTCAGTTCGTCCGCGAAAATGTTCTGCGACGTGTTCGAATTGGGGCGTCCAAAATCCTGAACGATCTCTGCCGGCGCGTCTTCCGCAAACCCTTCGACAATATTTAACCGATTCGTGCGAATGGTCTGGCTGGCGCGTTCGTAGATGAAATCAATATCGGTATAGATTCGAGCAGAAGTACCCAGTCCTGCTGTCTCGTTACCGCTTAGCAGTGAAATTTCGCCATCGCCGGTAGATTGCCCGGCCAGAATAGTCTGGGTACTGTTCGCCCCGGCATTGATGTTGGCGCCGGTCCCGGCAGGTGTTGTGTCATTTAACACTTCCAACCCAATCGCCACACCGGCATTATCGCCAGGCGCCTGGCTGGCATCCAGAACAATGTTGCCACCGGCAGATACCAGCTGGGTGGCAAAAAGATCCGGAAGATTGTCCGCAGTCAGGCCAAAGGATTCATCCACAATACTCGCTAGAATAGTAGCAGTCGACGAATTTCCGTTCCCGCCAATTAACGTGATGTTAGTGTTAGAGGTGACCGTCTGCGATATCTCGGTGGGTTGGGTAATGTCGACAATATCTACGGGCCCTTTAACGGCTTCATTTTGAACAATCGATGCGTCGCCTTCGAACAGGGAACGAAACAGCTCTATAGAAATAAACGCATCGGTCAGATTACCGTTACCACCGACCAGTCGAATATCGTCGGCCCCCACCATCATCATTTCACGGGACATCAGACCCGCATCGCTGCCAAGGTCAGACTCCACTTCGTTATAGTTGCCGCCGATAATTGTCAGATTGCCACCGGTCGTAAGATAAAGCCGATCCACAGGTTGATTGAAAAAATTTTCTACCCTGACACCGCGCCCAATCGCAGCGTAGCTGCCATCGCCACCGGCGACGAGCTGGGTGTTCCCGCCCACGCTAAAGTCAAACACCGTCGTGTCCAGTTCTCCGGGCGGAAAAAACGGATTGATACGGCTGATGCTGGCATCGCTTTCATTACCATTGCCCCCTGTCAACACCAGTTCTCCGGAAATATCCGCATCAATCTGATTGGCCTCGACTCGAACGGACGCACGTGAAGCATCGAATTCGCTGCCGCCACCGGTCAATCGCACGTCCTGAACAGCCTGGATACTCAGTTCGGGGGTCTGCATACGGATGCTGCCCCCGGTCTCCCCGGCGGTAAACTCAAGGTCACCTATTCCGCCAAGATTGATATTGGTATTGGAGCCACTCTGAATGAACACCTGTGGTGCATTCATGTATGTGAAATCATCTTCTGTCGTCGCTATGAAGTTACTGTTGCCGGAAATATTCAGATTTCCCCCGGCAGTTACATCAATGTCGTCAATGAATGCGTCCAGACGAATTTCCCCATCATCGCCTGTACCCATTGCAGTAATATCTATCTGATCAGATGCATTGACACTAACGGTGCTGCCAAAGTTTGTTCGAGCGAATACTCCCTCGCCAATTATCTCGATATCCGTTGCACTGTCGATGCGGATTGAGCCATCCGCCTCTCCACCATCGATCAGATCAACTGCGGATGCATCAGCATTGAGGTTGATCGAGCCATTGCTACCCTGGTTTATCACGACACCCCGGTCAGCCAGCGTACTCGTGCTGTCAATCGTAATGGATGCGTCGGTGTCAACACCAAACGTCTGTGGGACGCTGGCGGATGTCTGCGCCGTGAAATCACCCAAACCGCTAAATTCAATATTCTCATTCGCGGTAATGCTGACGGCAGCGTCAAACGTTTCGATCAGCGTTCTTCCGCCATTGGCGGTAGACTCATCCCCGTCCAGCATGGCGACGATTGAACCATCGGCATTGATGAGCACATCGCCACCGGTTTCACCGTCAAACGCCGCACTAATCTCAAGAGATTCTCCGGAAATATTGATGTCTCCCGCAACGTCAATTTGGACACCGCCGAAGTTAAATCCATTGTTGCTGGAAATCACCACGGATCCGCGTGAGTTGCTGTCGGAATCCGCAATCAGATTGAGTTCGGTTATCCGACTGTCGACCATGTTGAAGTTGGCTCCGGAATCAATAATTGCGCCGCTAAACCTGACGTCATTGTGCGCACTTAAGGTTAGTGAGCCAGCAGGATCAGGGCCTTGAAGACAACCATCAATATTTCGACAATCAAGATCCAAAAAGCCATTCCATGAAATATTTCCACTTTCGGAACCATTGGCGCCCGTTTGGATAACCACATCCGCGCCACTGTGCAGTGCAGCATGAATACTATCAATGCTCAGAAAAGCACCATCGGCATTGGACTCAAATATGTCCGTATCATCGACAGTCGACTCGCTGATATCGGTATCCGTCATAGGAAAGTTATCAATCGTGATATCGTGCGGGTCGATAAGCCACGTGCCGGACTCTCCATTTCCGGAGGTGACATCCGGCGTCTGGGATACCGTTAAGTTGTTCAGTCCGGATGTTTCGACAAAGCCGCCGTTTCCGGAGTTTTCTCCACCTCGAGCGGAAATTGATCCATGGATGTTTGCCGTATTCTCCGCGAACAGAATGACCCGGCCTCCATCTCCACTACCCAATGTATCGGAACGAACGATTGAATCCGCACTGGTATAGATATTCTCAGCATTGCGAACTTCCGGATTTTGACCCTGCTGGTCGCCACCGATAAGGATTTCCCCAGCGCCGGTATCCCCCGACGCGTCCACGACTGAATCATTCACAATACCGATCTGGAATCCCAGCAATTCGATATCACCGCCTGTACCACCGCTGGTCGTATCTGAACTGTCGATATTGGCATCGACAACCGCAGTGCCATCAGCTCCGGCATCGACGGATATATCGCCACCGCCAGTCGTCACGTCCTCTGTAAAATGGATGCCCGTTTCAGGCACAACCGCGTGTGAGCTCTCTGTGTCCGGAACACCCCCTCCAACGAACGCAACTGGTCCCTCATCGGTTTCGATCACGACGTCGACCACTTCAACTGCATTTTCAGCATCAGCAATGTCCGGCGAGGTCGATGGGTCGTCGGCTAATTCCGTCACCGTTTCCGCTGTCGAATCAGATTCCTGAGCGACCGAAGTGTCGCCGTCGCCTGTCTCATCTGCAGGAGAAGTTTCAGACTCTGCGCCTTGCTGAGCCACTTGCTCCGCTTCATCGGATTCCGCATCAATGACATCTTCCTCTTCTTCCGGATCATCTGGCAGCAAAGACGGATTGATGACCGCCGAGTAGCTGCCACCATTGGTCACAATGGGTGCGTTGACGCTGATTTTTTTACCGGCTCTGAGTCCGACACTTAGTTTTCCGGCAGTCGATGTGATGGGCGCATTTACATAAATTCCCGTATGCGCCACCATGGCCAGACTGGCGTCACCACCCTCGGTTTTTGTGATCGGTGCCGCGACTGTAATGTTGCCCTCACCGCTACCGCTGTCGCTGGTTTGCACCGTCACACTGCCACCCTGGTTCAACGTCGAAGAAATCGCGTTGGCCTCGCCGCTGCGAATAGTAATGTCCTCGGGGTCGATCAGCCACGTACCGGGGGCACCGCTCGGCGCGGTGACGTCCACCGATTGCGAAAACTGCAGATTGCCTTTTGAAGAGGTCTCGACAAGCCCGCCGTCACCGCCACCGGGTCCGCCTCTGGCGCTCAGCTTAGCTTCAACAATGGTTTCTTTTTCTGACCATATAATCGTGTTGCCGCCCGACCCTGCTTCCAGCGCATCGTTTGAAATTCGTGTGTTGCCATCAATGATTGTGACATCCGCTTCAGGCAATGGACCATTGCCCTGAAAGTCGCCACCGATATTGATGTTGCCGCCACCGCTGGCACCGCTGGCATCTATATTTGCATTTGCGATGTCTATGGTCTTGCCGAGGATTTCAATCGTGCCGCCTTTCTGACCTGCAGCGGTTAACGTCCCGGAAACCTCTGTCGAAACTTCACCGTGCAATACGATACTGCCGTCTGACGCCCGGCTGACCGCATTGGCTGACACCTGCCCCTTGTTAACCACATGATCGGCAAACACCGAGATTGAACCGTGGCTGGCGAGAAGACTGCCCAGATTGAGCGCACTGTCGCCTGGAGCCTGAACCTTAAACGAAATGTTTTCCGAATCCAGTGAAGTGATCAGCACTTCGCGACCGGCGGCCAGCAGAACGGCACCGTCGTCAGCGCGGATCACACCGCTGTTTTCCACAGTCGGCGCCAGCAGCACGACCTCACCGCCCTTGCCAACGGTAATCAGTCCCCGATTCACAACCGCGCCGCCATCGCCCTGGAATTGCAGCTTGCCGTCCAGAAAATCCTGATTGCTGATATCAAGGCTGGAGGCGACAAAACCTGCAGTATCGATGACTGCTCCCGCGCCCACGAGAATCCCGTTCGGGTTGATCAGAAAAACCCGGCCATTCGACTGCAACTCGCCCAGTATGGTTGACATGTCCAGACCGGTAACCCGGTTCAGCACTGAGGATGCCGCATTGATCTGGTTGAACTGGGTCAGCTCTCCCGCGGCAATCGAGAATGCATCCCAGTTAATGATGGTCCCCGGAGCATTGGTGATACTCATGACGTTGCCGGTCGACTCGATCTGAGCTGAGCCGGCAACGACCTGATGACCGGTCGGATTGGCACTGGCACCTGTCGACAGTAATACAGAGCACAGGATGGCAAGACCTGATTGTCTAAACGATCTGGAGCTGAATATTTGAAGCATTGCTTTACATTTTGGGTCGCCGTTAATCTTCATCATTTACGCCTCCGGCACTTCGCAGCGCTGATCTTCATCGTTGATGAACTGCAGAAAATTGTAGAGTGAAATCTTTCCTTCGGGGTCGTCACTTAAATAATCGTCGAGCGTGATGAAATTGGGTATCTCCCCAAGGCAAATAATCTCTTTTTCATCCAGAAACGCGGCTTCAATAGCCTCCAGATTAAGTTGTGTATCGTCACGCCGGATAAAGATTTTTCCATCCAACACCGCCACATACAGTCCGTTGCGAATCTCCACAACGGGTTTGCAGTCCAGCGGAGTCTGTCCCACAACATTTCTGCGACTGTCCAGTTGCAACAATTTCTTATCTCTAGTGGGTTGATTGCTCCCCACTGGAGCACTGGTCACCCGCTGAAAGGAGCGCAGCGCTTCTTCTTCAGCCGCACAGTCTTTGGAGCAGTGTCTAACAATATAATCGGTGCCGCGAACACCGATCGTCGCCACAACTGTTCGGACCCTGAACTCTTCCGGATTCTTCGCGCCTATAGCCCCGGTTAACGTCCGCAGGCCTCCCTTTATCAGGTTGAATGATGCTTTCTCCTGATCAGGCGTCTGATCAAATTCTTCCAGCAGCATTTCCGATCCCGGACGCAGCGTCAGCTTGCTGGCGTCGTTCATTTTAATCACAAGGAAGCTGTCTGACGCTGTTTGGAGCGTGTCCATCAGAAAAACTTCAGAGTTTTTTGCCAGTGTTCGCAATCCCCGTGTTTCGGAAGCTGCAGTGGCCACACCTTTGACGAGCAACACGTTTCCGATCGACTCGGATTGTGCGTGAAGGACATTGCCGTTGAACAAAAATAGTGCAGCGACTGCAATCTGCACAAAAAGGTTCTGATACCGGCGGATTTTTATCTTCATCACTATTATTGCCTCAGAAAAATCGGTAAACCAGACTCAGATGCGCTCTGCTGTCGCCGTCCTGACTGAGATCCTCGCGATCATCGAATCCACTCAGGACGTAGCCCAGATCAGCTTTCATCACAAGTTTGGCTTTCCACTGCCAGGATGCACTCAAACCCACACTGGTCAGTGACAGGTCATCCATATCACCCTCCTGCGGATCATTCAGATCGCCGAAACCATGATCAACAAATGCGCCAAATCGCAGGTCGTCTTTGGTCGGCGGCGCCCACAGTTGCAAACGAGTCACCAGTCCCGTGTCTACCCGACCCTCTCGTTCCTCAAATCCACGCGGCCCGATTGTTCCTCCGATACCGAGTTGCTCACCGTCGATTAGCGGATCATCCGACAGTTGTCCGTTCAAATTTAATCCGACACTCCAGTCTCTCGGTAAACTGAAATCGAATTCAGCATTGAACCTCACCGCCGACCAGTCCTGAGGCGCATTAAATCGGGCCAGCGCATAGTCTTCGGGCTCGTTAAATTGCCCGCCGTCAAGGTTTTGCGCATAGCCAAGATTGATCCGGCCGGTTGACGCCTGCTTTGTCCATTCAACCTGATAGCTCAGAGAAATCGGCCGACTGCGAATATCGACACCAACGTTTGTGCCTTCAAAATCCACATCGTTGTCAAACAGTTTGTCGATCACATCCAGGTAGAGCCGTTGCCGATAGTCACCGACCTTGTTCAGTACCTGAGAATATCGGATGCCAGTGGTTGAGCCGCCACCGCTTACATCGAACACATTCGCTACTCGACCGGTATCGATATCCGACTCAATACGAAAAAGCCCCAGCATGCCGGTCGTTCGGTAAACTGGAATCTGGTAGTTCACTCCATACTGTCTGACCCGATCAGTATCTTCCGGAGACACGGAGTACGTCGCGGTCACAGTATGATCCCGATCAAAGACATTCCTGTGCTGATACCCAACGCCCAGTCGGGATCGGGTGCTTTGACTGGAACCGGTATTGTTAGCCCATGCATAAACCTGATCAGGGCGTCGATCACGCACCTCAATCTCGGCGTCCAGCGTATCGGCTTCATCGCCACGACCGAAGGTCAACCGGGTCCGCTTGGCCGTATTGAAATTGGC
>JBCCGE010000105.1:0-10755 GCA_039029455.1 Pseudomonadota bacterium
CCATGGCTGACGAGGCAGGAAGATCACTTGGAGAAATCGAACGCGCGAGTCAGGAATTGCTCGGTGTCATCAATGATGTGGCGGAGGCTGCGCAACAGGAGTCTGAGGTTGCACAAACCGTTAGTGAGCGAATGGGTAATCTGAGAACAGCCACAGAAAAATCCGATTTAAGTGTAAGTCAGGTTGCTGTGGCACTCGAGCAAATCAGGGACGTAGCGGGACAAATGGACCGATCAATCGCTGGATTCACTTTACCGGAAAAAGTCCAGTAGACCATTTGCGGGGGAGGTTACAGCGTGGGTCACCACAGCCAATCGGCGAGACTTTTGATCGCATGGGTTGAGACTGAGACCGGGTTGCCCGGGCTGGCAGAGAAAATATGAGCATCCCAGTTTGTAATTCGCAGACCTACGGCTGGATCAAATCAGCCTTAAATGAGTCACTCAACCGGGTGATTCAGTCTGTTGAGCTCGCTTCCAGCAATGATGACTTTTCGGGAATCAGTCAAACGACCTCGGATCTGCACCAGGTGCAGGGTTCGCTCAAAATGGTTGAGCTCGATGCCGCGAGCGCTTTTGCTGCGGATATCGAGTTGCTGTGCAAGAAGGTTGCCAGTGCTGATTCCAGCGTTCAAATCGCATCAGTACCGGTTATACAAAGCGCACTCCTGGCACTGAAAAAATACCTGCAGGCGATTGAAAACGAGACTCCTGTCTCTCCTCTTCAGTTAAAAGGCGATGTCAACGCTGTTCGCGAATTGATCCCGAGTCCGCTTCTCGATTCGTACGATTTGTTTGATCCACCCATGCAAATCTCTGCAGATATCCCTCACGAAGGCGCTCCGATTCCTGAGGAAGTCAGAGAGAAGCAACTGGTCAATCTGCGAAGGCAGTTTCGAAGGACCCTGTTGAAGTGGTTGTCAGGTGATGACGCCAAACACCAGCTGAAACAAATGTCGAAAATGCTCGATGGCCTCAAAAAGCTGAGTACTCTGGATGTGTCTCATCAGCTTTGGTGGATTGCTGGCGGATTCGTTGATTCGGTTTATGAGTCTGATCTTGAGGGTGACATCAACATCAAGGCGCAGTTTGCCCGTCTCGACAGTGAAATCCTGCGTATGAAAGATGAGAGTTCTGCAACCATCGTCGCTGATCCGCCTGATGAGTTGGTGCGCAGAATGCTGTATTACATTGGGACTACCAATGTCGACTCTGAAAAAATCAATGAAATAAAAGAGGTTACCGGACTGCGTTCATGGTTCGACGAGAGCTCGCGCCACGTTGAGCTGGACCGCTTCGCGCCGTTGCGCGAGAAAGCGAGAGCGTATGCTATCGATCTGGATGAACAACAGCTGCAGCATATAGAGGAGTATCTGGATAAATACTTTGCCGGAGAACTCGATCGACAGGGGGTCACTCGTCTTCTCGCAAGTTTGAATCAACTCGCGATCAGCAGTGAAAATGCGGAACTTGAGTTGATCGCCGAGCTGATTATCTGCATCCGCGATACGGTCCGCATAATAGAGTCCGATCGTTCAATTTTGCAGGAATCGACAGCGGACATTAAGGTGGCCTCTTCCATGCTGCTGGTTCAGGACATTATGAATGATCCTGATCGGATTGATGAAGACTGGTATCAGTCAACCGAGGCTCGGTTGTCCGAGTTGAGAGCGATTATTGATCGGGACAGCGACGATCCTGGGGGAGCTCAATTGGCGCGCGCCCAGTCTGAAGCGGAGTACATACAGGCTAGAGAATTGGTGCGAGAGAACCTGATCGGCAGCCTGACTGCACTGGAAACAGCGTTCACAGCGATGCAACGTAAGCAGATTAGTGCTGAACTAATAAAACCTATACCTGCAAAGCTGCATGAGGTTGGAGGAAGTTTTTCTATCCTCGGTTACGATGGATTTGCACAACTGTCCCGTGAGGCAGAAACGCTGTTTGGGCGACTGGCGAGCGGAGAGACGAATCTTATATCCGGTGATCATGAGAGAGTCGCTTATGTGATTGCGTCTCTGGGCGTGGCCGCTGATCAGCTGGGCCGATTCTCAAACGAGTCCAGGGAGCTTCTTGAAAATGCTCGAGAGGCGCTGAAAACAATAGGATCCAGTGATGATCTAGATGAGAGTCTGCTGTCACTTGATCCTCTGAACGATCCTGATCTTGAAATGATCGACGCCGACCAACTCGTTGATTGGGATCTTGATGATGACGATGAGTTGCCCGATGCAGATCTGTTCGATGAATCGGAGGACGTTTCCGGCGGTTCGTCCGATTGGATAGATGACCTGACGTTGCGCGGATATGCAGAGGAAGCTTCGGGATTGTTTAGTCGGATCCAGCAGGGTCATCGAGATAATATCGACTATCTGACGCTTTCGGCAAAGCTGGAGCAGATACGTGTTCGAGCAGGTGAATTGAACAATACTGCTTTGGCCGATACAGCGCGTTCGGGACTTGCGTTATCTTCGGAACTGCCATTCGACTATGAAGAGAATGGTGAGTCGCTGGGATCGCTGGTCAGAGACGTTTGCGCGTTGATTGAAGTGAGGGCAATAACGGTTGAACCGTCTGCCGAAACGGAAGCGGTCTCTGACCTCAACAGCAAAAACGAGGAAGCATCGGAATCAGAAAACTCCGAGATTGAATCAGAAGATTTGCTTTCAAGCTCGGAGTCGATCGACCTGGCAAGCTTTCCGCGGCGTATTGTCGGTGATGATGAGCTTAGGGCAATTTTTCTGGGTGAACTTCAAGGGCATATTAGTCGGTTGGAAGAGGATATCGATGGCCCGCTGACAGACGGCGAATCACGGCTTCCGGACTCTACCGCATTAACGCTGCACACCTTGTCAGGGAACTGCCGAAATGTGTTACTTGGTGAGTTGGCAGATTATGCTGATTCCGTCGAAAAGCTTGTTGAGAAAAAACCGGTTCCTGACGTGATTCGCCCGGTTTTGACCACGGCGGTGGAGCAGCTCAAACTCTGTTTCCAGCAGCTGGAAAGCGACGGTGAATACGATCTCGCAACAGCGACTCGCCTCCAAAAAATGGCTTCCGAGATTGCGGCCGATGCAGAGTCGCTGGAGTCCGAATCACTACTAGATGCTTTATCGCCCCCGGGACAAACCATCCTTAAGGTTTCAGAAGAAGGTCCGGATGCTGAAACTGACAGTCAGGCATCAATTTCAGAAGTCACCGAAACGTCTGCTGATGACGATGAAATCGACGACGAAATACGGGAAATCTTTTTCTCGGAAGCGGAAACGGTACTTGAAAACATCAATTCGAGCCTGAGTGCATGGCGAGAATCAGGCCTCTCGGATGAACTCGTGGCATCCGTCCGGCGGGACTTTCATACACTGAAGGGAAGTGCCGCAACGACTGGATTCGACTCGATTTCGGAGCTGAGTCACAGCGTTGAAAGTCTCCTGGACGATCGAATTCGGTCCAGTGATTTCGACGATCAGGCACTGCTCAATCTGCTGGAAGAAATGCACGATGGACTGGCAGCCGATCTGGGTTTTATACCGGATACCAAGGCCAGTCACATCGAATCCCTGCAAAAAATGGTGGCCTCACTGCTGGATACCGGTGATGAGATTGCAGGAGCGTCGGATTCACCTGAATCTGATGACCCGGAGATTCAGTCTGACCAGGATGGAGATATCGAATTGTCGTCATCTGTTGAGGATATCGACGAAGATGCTCAGACGCAGGGCACGACAGAAATGCTCGCTGGGATCGGGCAGGGCAAGCTGGTACCTGAATCATTTCGATCTATTGATGATCTTGAAGAAGACTCCGATCACGATGCCGACGATGAAGCTGCGCCCGCGACCAACGATGTTGAATCAGAAAATGATTTTAGTCCGCGCGAAGTCGATCCGGATGATGACCAGAATAGTGATGGAGACGCCGAAAGCGACTGGCCAGAAAGCGATGCAGAATCCCTGATTGATGCAACGGTCGATGATGAAACTACTGAAGACGAATTCGATCGATTTTGGACGCCTCCCAGTTCTATCGCGTTACAGGCTCGCGCAGAAGAGCAGGATGCCCAGGCCAGCGGCTTCCTTAGAATCGGTAACCAGAAACTTGCGGAACTTATAAACACTTCGGGTGAACTGGGACTGGTCCGCTCGCAGCTAAAGGACACGTTGGACAATACCCGACTCAATCTGGAACTGCTTCGCAACAGCATGACCAGTATGCGCGATGATTTGCGATCTCTCGAACTGCAGGCCGACGAGCAGATACGTTCTCTTCCGGAACGGGAACTCACGGATGGTGAGGAAGATTTTGATCCGTTGCAGCTGGATCGTTATTCACAGCTGCAGGCGAAATCACGCGAAATCAGCTCGCGACTTGACGCGCTGGCGGAAGTCGAGCGCAATCTTGGTGATCGTGCAGCCGAGCTGAGCAGCGCATTGCTGCAGCAGACGTATCTGGGTGATCAATTGCAGGATGGATTGATGAGTGCCCGCATGGTTGCAATCAGTGATTACCTGCCCAGACTCCGACATATATGCAGAGAGACCGCCAGAACTCAGAACAAACCCGCCAATTTCTCTCTGATTGGTGGTGATATCGAAGTAGACCGCCAGGTTATGGACAGCATGATGGCGCCATTCGAACACATGATTCGAAATGCGGTGATCCACGGAGTGGAAGACACAGAGTCCAGAAAAAGGAGCGACAAATCTGCAACTGCGACCCTACAGCTGGATGTGGTCCAGCAGGGTACAGAATTGATTCTGGAGTTTTCTGACGATGGTGGTGGTCTGGACGAAAACAAACTCGGCGAGCGTGCGGCCGAAATGGGGCTGGTTCAAAATGTCGGTGATGCCACGCGAGAGGATTATCTGGAAGTCATTGCGCAGCGTGGCTTTAGTACTTCGGAAGACATCAGTCTCGGCGCGGGACGTGGAGTCGGAATGGATGTGGTT
Organism: Pseudomonadota bacterium; assembly: GCA_039029455.1. Lineage (GTDB taxonomy): Bacteria > Pseudomonadota > Gammaproteobacteria > Arenicellales > Poriferihabitantaceae > JBCCGE01. The sequence continues at coordinate 4,949 of JBCCGE010000105.1, forward strand.
GTGCAAACCGTAAAAGATCTGGGCGGTTCGATGGCGCTGCTGTCGACTGATGAAAAAGGGGTGGTTTTCCAGTTCCGTCTACCGGTCACTCTGGCGGTAACGCAGGCTCTTCTGGTTAATGTCGGAGTCACGCGGTACGCAATTCGATCACGCACGATTGAACGAGTTATTAGAGCCCCAAGTAATGCCGTTCAGGAAGAAAACGGATTGCGCGTGTTTCGTGAGGGTGAGCGAGTCTGGCCCGTCATCGATCTTGCACAAAAGCTCGGGGAAAATAGCCAAAAGCCTGATGAGAACATTGCATCTCTGGTGCTTGTGCGACTGGCCGATCGTGTCTGTGCATTTGAAGTTGATAGCTTTGGTGGTTCGCAGGATATTGTTAACAAGCGTCCCGGTTCACAACTGACTTCAATTCCGGGCATCTCCGGGGTCACAGTACTGGCAGACTCAAGTCTCATACTAATTCTCGATCCGGACGGGTTGGTGGAGCGAGATCAGCTTCTGGTTGCCGCCAGCAGTGATGTCAGACAAGAATTGTCGGATGACCAAACTGAAAATGAGACGCCTATCGATGACACCCTCTCCATCGTTTCCGAGACGATCGACTCGACATTTCCAAACGTCGATTCACCGTCTGATCACAGTGCAGTCAATGTTGAAATTAGCCGAGTACTCGCCGTGGACGACTCGCTGGTGGTCCGGCGGGTCATGCAGCGCGACCTTCAGGGGCTGGGCATAGATCTGATCAGCGCTATTGATGGCCAGGATGCCTGGGATCAACTGCAGAACGAAACTGTTGACCTTGCACTTGTCGATATTGAAATGCCGAGAATGAACGGCTACGAACTATTGTCAAAGATTCGATCCTCTGATCTTCATCAGTCGTTACCGGTTATTATGATTACATCGCGTTCCGGTGATCAACATCGGCAACGGGCACTCGATTTGGGAGCCGATGAGTACGTTACTAAGCCGTACAATCTCGATAGCCTGCACGACCTGATGAGAATGGTCGTGGCGAATCGACGAAGACTGCACTAGCATGCAGGCACTTCTTATTGAAAATCCGGGCGGCAATATGCTCATACCAGTATCTCTGGTCGCCCAGATCGTTTCAAAGGAACAACTCCAGCCAACCGTGCGGAATGTCCCATTTCTGCTTGGTGAGATTCCGTGGCGGGAGTTTCAGGTACCGATTGTCAGCGGCAGCGCAATCACGGGTGGCCTGGCTCGAGCTGATGAGGCCTTTCAAAGGTCCGTTATTCTATGGCCTATGAAAGGCGGAAAAACGACAGATTTTTTTGCTGTATCCAGTCACGATGCACCCAAAGTGGTGAATGTTGAACCGGATACAGCGGATGCAACCGGAGAACTCGCCATTGGGGACAAGAATCTGGTTTTGGGTGCTGCCACGACGATGGGTTCAGTGGCCGCAATACCGGATCTCAATCGTATTTCCAGTCTGATTTTTGGGCGGTTGGTCGATTAGTCCGGGTAACGAGGGACTCGGGTTTACACTAACCCTGTTCAGGATATAATCCGCGCAGCAAACACCGGGAATCGTCAGTGTTTGGCCTTCATCTTTGCCCCTAAAATGCAGGTACATACCCCATCTCTATGAAACCTACCGCGGAGGAACTCAGCCAGCTCGTGGTAGCGGTGGTTAATCGGTTCAATCTCGAGTCGAGCGGTGCCGTTGTATCGGTTAAATCCGACGGCAGCTTTGTCACCGAGATGGACTCCAAGATTCAATCCACTTTGAAGAATGAGTTGAATTCCCTCTGGCCACAGTACGGTTTCATTGGCGAAGAAATGAGTCACTCGGAACAGCGGGATGTCGTCGACTACTGCGATTCCGGTTACTGGGTGCTTGACCCACTCGATGGCACAACCAATTATGCCAACGGCTTTCTTTTTTTTGGAGTATCGCTAGCCCTTGTTGAAAATTCTCAGACCACCGTAGCTGTGGTTTACGACCCGATACGTGATGAGTGTTTTCGGGCTGAAGCCGGCGGTGGAGCGTATCTGAACAATATCCGACTGACCCAAGCACGAGAAGTCGAATTAGCTAACTGTCTAGCCAACGTAGATTACAAGCGTCTGATGTCTGATCTGGCTGAGCGACTGGTGAGGTCGCCACCGTATCGATCTCAACGAAATTTGGGCTCATCGGTTCTTGAGTGGAGCTGGTTAGCGTGCGGTCGAATTCAGCTCTATCTGCACGGCGGGCAAAAACTCTGGGATTTTGCCGCAGGACTATTGATACTGAGAGAATCCGGCGGTTCTGCGACATCGCTTTCCGGTCAGAGTCTCGGCTGCGGAAAACTCAGGAAGAGATCGATTGTCGCTGCGGGTAACCCCGAACTGCTTGAAAAATGGGAATCCTGGATCGCGTCAAACACACGAGACAGTGACATTAGAGGCTGAATTGCCAGATTCACATCAGTCCCGGCTACAGTCTTTTCTAAAAAAAGTTTATAGTCTGATTGGCGTGAAAAATCTGCACTCCGTTGCGGATCAGCCACTCGCTAAACCATTCTGTCTACATATTCATACCAACAAGTAATGACCACTCCAAGCCGTCGCGATAAAGCCAATGCCATACGAGCACTCAGTATGGATGCCGTTCAGAAAGCCAACAGTGGTCATCCGGGTGCACCGATGGGTATGGCCGATATCGCTGAAGTGGTCTGGTCGGATTATCTGAAGCACAATCCATCAAATCCGAATTGGATGGATCGCGATCGGTTTGTATTGTCAAACGGCCACGGATCCATGTTGATTTACTCGCTTCTGTACTTGTCCGGTTACGACCTGCCGCTGGAGGAAATCATTAACTTCCGTCAGCTGCACTCGAAAACGCCCGGACACCCGGAGTATGGATATGCGCCTGGGATAGAAACCACCACCGGTCCACTGGGGCAGGGTATTTCGAATGCCGTAGGCATGGCAATTGCAGAGAAAACACTGGCCGCGCAATTCAACCGTCCGAAACATAACGTCGTTGATCATCGCACTTATGTTTTTCTTGGAGATGGTTGTTTAATGGAAGGGATATCACACGAAGTCTGTTCACTTGCGGGCACTCTGGGGCTTGGGAAACTGATTGCGTATTACGACGATAACGGTATTTCTATCGACGGTGAGGTCGATGGCTGGTTCAGTGATGACACCGTACAGCGTTTCAAGTCCTATGGATGGCATGTGGTAGCCGACGTCGACGGTCATGATCCGGCTGAGGTTCGGGACGCAACGCAGTCGGCAATTAATGAGGATCAACGTCCGAGTCTGATTTGTTGCAAGACGACAATCGGTTTCGGGTCTCCCAACAAAGGCGGCAAAGCTGCGAGCCATGGAGCTCCCCTGGGTGCTGATGAAGTGGAACGGGTTAGAGAGGCGCTCGGCTGGGTGCATGCGCCGTTTGAAATACCTCAGGAAATTCGTGAAGCCTGGGATCATTCAGAGCCCGGAAGCGAGGCCGAATCCGAATGGAACTCCCGGTTTTCAGACTATCGCGATGTTTACCCGGAGCTCGCGCAGGAGCTTGAGAGACGGTGTGCAGGAAGTCTTCCTGCGGATTGGGAGTCCATAGCAAATCGGGCAATTGAATTGACGGATGCTGAAGCAGAATCCGTGGCAACACGAAAAGCTTCGCAGAATGCCCTCGAGAAACTTGCGCCCGAACTCCCTGAATTGATCGGAGGGTCGGCTGATCTTACGGGCTCAAATCTGACCCGGTGGTCGGGATCGAGAGGGTTGCAGGACGATGCGGATGGAAATTACATCTACTACGGCGTCAGAGAGTTTGGAATGTCCTCTATTATTAACGGCATCGCATTGCATGGCGGATTCATTCCCTATGGCGGAACGTTTCTGATGTTTTCTGAGTACGCAAGAAACGCCTTGCGAATGGCCGCATTGATGAAGCAGCCCAGCATATTTGTATTTACCCACGATTCAGTCGGCCTCGGAGAGGACGGACCGACACATCAGCCTGTTGAGCAACTCGCTACCCTTAGATTGATGCCCAATATGGCAACCTGGCGTCCGTGCGATGGTGTTGAGTCAATCGTTGCCTGGCGGCACGCCATTGAGTCAACGGACAAGCCTCACAGCCTGATATTTTCACGTCAGACGCTTCCTCATCAGGTGCGGGATGCGGAACAGGTTAAGGGTATTTCCCAAGGAGGTTACGTGCTGTCTGATTGTGATAACCCCCAGGCTCTCATTATTGCAACGGGCTCAGAAGTCGCACTCGCGATGGATGTTGCGGGTCGTTTAAAGGAACTCAATATTCGCGTCATTTCAATGCCGTCGACAGACGTGTTCGACTCACAGGAAATCGGATACAAAAACGCGGTGTTACCACCACATATAAACAAGCGAATTTCCATTGAAGCGGGCGTTACTGCAGGCTGGGCGAAATATGTTGGTCTGGGTGGTCTCTCGATTGGCATTGATACATTTGGTGAGTCAGGCCCGGCAGAAGAGGTCTTTGCTCATTTTGGACTGACTACGGATGCCGTGTGCGAGAGAGTGCAGTCATTTTTACTGCAATCATAGATTTTTGGTGCTTTTACGATGTTAAGGGTTCCGTTATTGTCCGACTTCGATATCCATTCGAAGCGAGTACTGATTCGACAGGATCTCAATGTGCCGATAAAGGAAGGAGTGATCACATCGGACGCACGTATTGAAGCGTCGATTCCAACACTAAAATATGCACTGGATCAGGGTTCAAAAGTGCTTGTTATGTCTCACCTTGGCCGTCCGACCGAGGGAGAGTTTGATCCGAATGCGTCTTTAAAACCAGTTGCTGAAAATCTGACACAAAAGCTGGGGTGTCGAGTTCCGTTAGTGACTGACTATCTGAACAATACCGTCGAAATGGATTCGGGGCAGATTGCGCTACTCGAGAACGTACGGTTCAATGTGGGCGAGAAGTCCAATGATGAAACGCTTTCTCGCCAGTATGCAGGCTTGTGTGATTTGTACGTTATGGATGCGTTTGGTACGGCTCATCGGGCTCAGGCTTCAACCTACGGCGCCGGCAAGTTTGCTCCCGCCCGTTGCGCAGGCCCGCTGCTGCACGCTGAGCTGGAGGCACTCGGCAAGGCTATGAGCCGGCCGGATCGCCCGCTTGTGGCAGTGGTTGGCGGATCAAAAGTATCCACCAAACTGGAGGTTCTGGAATCGCTTGGGGAACGAGTTGATGATCTTGTGCCCGGCGGCGGAATTGCGAATACATTTCTGGCCGCTGCTGGATTCGGCATTGGAAAATCACTTGCAGAGCCTGATCTTGTTGATTCCGCCAAGAGAATCATGGACTCCATGAGTTTGAAGGGCAGCAAGGTTGTTCTGCCTGTTGACGTGCGGGTTGCTGATCATTTCTCAGAGCATGCTACAGCGCAGGTAAAAGCTGTTGGGGACGTAACGGGCAGCGATATGATTCTGGACATCGGACCTGAGACCGCGCAGGTTTATGCTGAGCTTGTTCAGTCGGCGATGACAATTCTGTGGAATGGTCCTGTGGGTGTTTTTGAATTCGATGCTTTTTCCCACGGAACACAATGTATTGGCGAAGCTGTCGCCGAATCAAAGGCATTTTCTGTTGCAGGAGGTGGCGACACCATTGCGGCTATTGATAAGTTTGCACTCAGCTCAGGTGTTTCATATATCTCTACCGGAGGTGGAGCGTTTCTCGAGTATCTCGAAGGTAAAACATTGCCGGCTGTCGAAATGCTTACGACTTCGAAACGTGATTTTGCGTTGACACGCGTACAACGCGTTACGCTAACGCGAAAACG
>JBCCGE010000106.1:0-10670 GCA_039029455.1 Pseudomonadota bacterium
AGCAGACGGACATCGCTTCGGAGTTCATCCGGCATAGTGTTCAACGAGTTCCGGAGTAACGGAGCAGATTTTTCGATTTCAGCCGACACTGTTGCGGTTTTAAGTTTGAATGCGAGCGGATTTTACCTGACCTGCATCCGCAATTTATGGCTGCAGCCAAAGTGAATGGATAACGCTTCCTTTGGGCAATGATTACAACCTGCCGTAAGTAATTTGAACTCGTGCCCGATTTTTGAGCGGAAAAACACCGATTTACATTACAAAACGTTAGAATCGCGGCGTTTCAGACGGATATGCTTCGTATGGCACCCATGATGCGGTCTGAACGGATAACAGCAGTTCCCAGGTTTAGACGTTGAACGACCAATCTAAAATCAGAAATTTCGCCATCATTGCTCATGTCGATCATGGTAAATCGACACTGGCTGACAGGTTTATACAGATTTGCGGGGGTCTTGAAGACCGCGAGATGAAAGAACAGGTGCTGGATTCGATGGAAATCGAGCGTGAAAGGGGTATCACGATCAAGGCCCAAAGTGTCACTTTGGACTATCGATCTGACGATGGCGAAATCTATCAACTGAATTTTATTGATACGCCAGGTCATGTCGACTTCTCTTATGAAGTGTCAAGATCGTTAACGGCTTGTGAGGGCGCGCTTTTGGTCGTCGATGCGGCACAGGGCGTTGAAGCGCAAACAGTTGCGAATTGCTACACCGCAGTGGATCTGGGTTTAACAGTGATTCCGGTGCTCAACAAAATCGATTTGCCTGCGGCAGAACCGGACCGGGTGCTGCAGGAAATTGAAGACGTGATTGGAATAGACAGCACGGATGCGCTCACGGTCAGTGCCAAAACAGGTGAAGGTGTCGCTGCAGTCCTGGAGGCAATCGTTCGGGACCTGCCGCCTCCTGAGGGTGACGAAAGTGGTCCGCTATCCGCACTAGTACTGGACTCATGGTTTGATAACTATCTGGGAGTTGTATCGCTGATCCGCATTATGAACGGTCGACTTGAGGATGCTAAGACCAGAATTCGGATGATGTCTGGTGGTCAGGACTACCTGCTAGAAAAAATAGGGATATTCACCCCAAAGGCTGAAGAGGTTAAGTTGCTGCCAACCGGGAGTGTGGGCTATCTCATTGCAGGGCTGAAAGAAGTCAAGGCTGCAAGGGTTGGCGATACCATCACTTTGAGTCGAACACCTGCAGAGCGGCCACTTCCCGGATTTCGGGAAATCAAACCAACCGTATTTGCCGGCCTTTATCCGATCAATAGTGCGGATTTTGAGGCGTTTCGGGTGGCGTTGGATAAACTCAGTCTGAACGATTCAGCGCTTTCGTTTGAACCGGAGTCATCGCAGGCATTGGGCTTTGGTTTTCGCTGTGGGTTTCTTGGCATGCTCCATATGGAAATCGTTCAGGAGCGACTGGAGCGAGAGTACAATCTCGATCTGATAACCACGGCCCCTACGGTTGTGTACGAGGTGCGGCTTAAAAATGGCGATATTTTGAATATTGATAATCCTGCTGCGCTTCCGGATCCATCAAAAATTGAGCAGGTCTATGAACCCTTTATTTCTGCGCGAATCCTGGTGCCGCACGATCATGTTGGAGCCGTGCTGACACTTTGCGTTGAAAAGCGTGGGGTACAAAAGAATATTCACTATCACGGACGGCAGGTAATGCTCGATTTTGAAATGCCGTTAAACGAGGTGGTCCTGGACTTCTTCGACCAGATGAAGTCCGTCAGTCGTGGCTACGCGTCTCTGGATTATGAATTTATTGGCAACAGAGCTGCCGATATGGTGAAAGTGGATGTTTTGATAAACGGTGACCGAGTAGATCCGCTTGCTGTTTTAATACACCGCGATCAAAGCATGTATCGGGGCAGGGAGCTGGTAAAACGTATGCGTGGTCTGATACCGCGTCAGATGTATGATGTTGCAATACAGGCGGCGATCGGATCAAAGATAATTTCACGTGAGACGGTTAAAGCACTGCGAAAGAATGTAACCGCCAAATGCTACGGTGGAGATATCACACGGAAGCGCAAGCTGCTGGAAAAACAAAAGGCCGGGAAAAAACGCATGAAGCAGATTGGTTCAGTTGAGATTCCGCAGGAAGCGTTCCTATCTGTCCTCAAGGTTGATCGGGACTGAGAATTCAGCGTTCTGAACCACTTCGCCGACGCAGGCGTATTTCCACACCTAATTTGATATGATCCGCGCTGCGTTCGGCAAAATCCTTCGTATATCCCCAAACACGAAATTTCGGAGCTTAATTTGGATTTTTCACTTATCCTGCTGATTGGATTGGTTGTGACCGGTGTTGTCTCTTTGATTTATCGTCTCGCCTTTGAGCGTTCCGGTTCTGCTGTGACCGCATCATCGGCCGGGTCCTCAAGCTCCATTGAAGATTCAAAGTCCTTACCGACAATTGTGGAATACGCGCGGGCACTGTTCCCGGTTATTCTGATCGTTTTTGTGCTGCGTTCCTTTATTGTTGAACCCTTCCGAATTCCTTCCGGCTCCATGTTACCGACACTCAGAATTGGTGATCTGATCCTGGTGAATAAATTTTCATACGGGCTCCGACTGCCTGTGGTCCATCAAAAATTAATCCCCACAGGCGAACCGGAGAGAGGGGATGTGATGGTGTTTCGGTACCCAAGGGATCCCAAGCTTAACTTTATTAAGCGGGTTGTGGGCCTCCCCGGTGATACCTTGAAATACGAGGGCAAGATGCTTACCGTGAACGGCAATCCCGTCGAGCGTATTGAGGCCGGTGTTTATCAGTACGATCAAAAAAACCTCCAGGGCAGGGCGGCGAGTCAGTTTTTGGAATCACTGGATTCTGCAACTTACAACGTACTCATCGATGACAAAGTAGGCGGACGAGATATGGAGGTAACTGTCCCTGATGGCCATTACTTTGTGATGGGAGACAATCGAGATCACAGCAACGACAGCCGCTACTGGCGCTTTGTTCCGGAGCAGAATGTTGTTGGAAAAGCATTTTTCATCTGGTTCAATATCAGTGGCGAATGGAACAGAATCGGTTCAACGATCCAGTAGTCGAGCGAACAATGGGGTATTCAGCATGATTCCGAATAAGGCCGAAACAAAAGCAGTTTACAAAAGTAGCTTTCCACGCGGAGCACGTTCCACTGCTCTGTATTACCAGCGCGGCCTGACGTTTTGGGGGTTTGTCTGGGGTGCGGCATTTTTCATTATCCTGACAATTGGAGCAGTGAAAGCAATACCGCCGTATATGAACAATCACAAAATCAACAAGGGTCTGCATGCATTGATTGACGAGCCGGGAATTCAGACTATGGCACGACGACGGATGCTGCGACTGCTAAACAGAAAGCTCAATATCGACTACGCTGACGACGTTGTAAACCTAAATAAGGCGTTCAAGGTTAAGAAGATCAAAGGTCAGCGACAACTTTCAGTGAACTACGAGGTTGTAGTACCACTTGCATACAACGCCAATTTTTTGTTCGATTTTACAAACGAAGTCATTGTTCCTCCCAAGTAATCGTATTCATAACACCACGTCAAAGTGATTGTGGACATCACTAAGATCGAACGAACACTCGGATACCGATTCCAAGACACCGGATTGCTAAGGAAAGCACTCACCCATCGAAGTCACGCCAGCGAGAATTATGAACGTCTGGAATTTCTCGGTGACTCGGTACTGGGCGCGGTGGTGTCAATCCATCTTTATCGCCAGTTTCACCGCCATACAGAAGGCGATCTGACGAAAATGCGAGCTAGAATCGTCCGGGGTACAACGCTTGCTCAAATCGCCAGGCGGCTTTCTCTCTCGGAGTTTGTCCTGTTGGGTTCTGGTGAACTAAAAAGTGGGGGGCAAAGACGAGACTCCATTCTGGCAGACACTCTTGAAGCCATAATAGGCGCTGTTTTTCTCGATGGCGGCCTTGAATCAGCAGAAGATTGTATTGACCGCTGGTTCCATGAAGAACTCAGCGCAGTGTCCGAGTACAACGCTAAGGATCCAAAGACGACATTGCAGGAACACGTTCAGAAAAGCGGGGGCGATTTGCCGGTCTACGAGGTTTTATCGCAGCAGGGACCGGCACATGATCCGGTTTTCAGGGTTGTCTGTAGTCTGGTTGAAATCAATGTCAGTGCAGAAGCGTCGGGTTCCAGTCGCAAGCAAGCCGAGCAGAATGCGGCTGCGAAAGTACTGGGCAAAATTAATGTCGACTGACAACTCCAGATTTGGTTTTGTCGCAATTGCGGGGGCGCCGAATGTCGGAAAGTCCACTTTACTGAACGCGATGATAGGTCAGAAGCTGGCGATAACGTCAAGACGACCGCAAACTACACGACATCGTATTCTGGGCATTCGTAATGAAGACACTGCTCAAATTGTATTTGTCGATACTCCGGGACTTCACACCGATCACCAAAAAACACTGAATCGCGTGATCAATAAAACTGCGGTTGACAGCGTGACCGACGTCGATGTCCTTTTGTTTGTCATTGACTCAAATGGTTGGAGTCGAAGTTCTGAGACCGCTCTGCGATTTATTGAGGATTTGAACGTACCCAAAATACTGCTGATCAATAAAATCGATCGTTTGGCAAAGCGCGAACGACTACTGCCTATAATTGATGATTCCTCGAATAGATTGAAATTTCGTGAAATCATACCCGTATCTGCACTTAAAGAAGAGGGCATTGATACTGTCGTAGCCGCGGTGATTGACTGTCTGCCGGTCGGTAGTGCCGGGTTTCCTCAGGAACAGATTACCGACAGATCGGTACGATTTATTGCGGCTGAACTCATTCGGGAACAGCTTTTCCATCTGCTGGGACAGGAGTTGCCCTACGAATCTGCAGTTGAAATCACCCGGTTTGACGAGGCCGACACGGACAGATCCGAAATCGATGCGACAATCTGGGTCGAAAAGTCTGGACAAAAAGCCATATTAATCGGCAAAGGTGGTAGTCACATCAAACGAATTGGGCAGCAGGCGCGCATGCAAATCGAGCAACAGCTCGATACTCGAGTCCATCTGCAACTCTGGGTAAAACAACGTAAGGGTTGGGCCGACAACCTCAAACATCTCAACGCTCTGGGTTACTCGGAATAACTGCGATATCCATGCGTATAAACCAGCAACCAGCGTTCATACTGCACACCAGACCCTATTCTGAAACGAGTTTACTGCTGGACGTATTCACACACGAACACGGTCGATTGATGCTGCTTGCGAAAGGAGCACGACGCAGAAAGTCCAATCGGCGGGGAATGCTGCTGCAGTTTCGTCCACTCCTCATGGGTTGGTCAGGCAAAGGTCAGCTGCCGGTGCTTACAGGAGTCGAACAGATCGCAAGAGTGGATGAATTGTCCGGATCGGCGCGCTCAGGCGCATATTATATGAATGAATTGTTGCTGAAGCTGTTGCATCGTCATGACCCCCATGAAGCTCTGTTCACATGCTACGCCAACACATTGGCCTCTTTGGGTAACGAAGATTCAATACATCAATCTCTGAGATTGTTTGAAAAATCACTCCTTGATGAAATTGGGTTCGGCTTGATTCTCGACCATGATTCCGACACAGGTGAAGCGATAGAACCGGAAGCTGACTATGTTTACCATTTTGATAAGGGTCCTGTTCGTTGTGCTGATGATGCAACGGATGTGCAGCCGGTAAAGACGATTCGTGGAAGTACTTTACTGGCGTTGTATCGAAATCAGCTGGACAATAAAAATGCGTCGCAGCAGGTTCACTGGATAACAGCGAACGCGTTGCGGAATCCGTTGAACAACCGTGAATTAAAAACTCGACGGGTAGTTCGGGAGATGGTCGAGTTTCGAAAGCAGTCGCTGTCGATGTTTCAACAGAATTGATCAGAAGGGCAGAAAACTATATGAAAGATGAAACCTTTACGTGTCCCAACTGTTCCGAGGTCATTGAATTGAGTGAAGTCGTCAGTCATAAAATTCGCTCTGGGCTGGAACGTGAATTCAAATCCCAAAAAGACAATGCGGTGCAGTCTGCAGTGTCCGTGGCTGTCACACAGCTTCGCTCCGAACACGATCGGCAGATGAACGCAGAGAAATCAAAACTTTCGATTGAGCTTGCTGACTTACAGGCTCAGTTAATTGAAAGAAGCGCAGAAGTTGAATCCGCAAGAAAACAGGAGCTGGAACTGAGAAAACAGCAACGCGAGCTTAAAGAGGCCAGCGAAAAACAGGAATTGGAAATTGTCAGAAGACTGGACGGGGAGCGGGTCACACTCATAAAAAACGCTGAGCAGACCGTTCGTTCCGAATATGAGCTTCAACTAAAGCAGAGAGAAAAACTGATTGAAGACTTGAGGCGTTCAGTATCCGAGGTGAAACGAAAAAGCGAAGTGGGTTCGCAGGAAGCACAGGGTGAGGCACTGGAGCTCGCGATCGAAGAGCAGCTGCGGCGAGCATTTCCAATAGATCGTATAGATGAAGTCAAGAAAGGCGCATCTGGAGCTGACCTTGTGCAAAGTGTGGTTAACTCCCAGAATCAGGAGTGCGGCATTATCGTCTGGGAAGCCAAAAACGCCAAGCGCTGGCAAAAGGCCTGGGTAGATAAACTGAAAGACGATCAGCGGAATACCGGCGCAGCGCTGGCCGTACTGGTGTCACAAACCCTGCCTGAAGGCATTGAACGATTTGGACAGGTGGACGGGGTATGGGTCAGCGATATGCACAGCTTTATCGGTTTAGCGACAGCGCTTCGAGAACACCTCGTGGCTGTTAAGTTTGCGATCAACGCTTCGGCCGGTAAAACAGAAAAAGTGGCGCAAATTTACGAATATTTGTCTGCTGGAGAGTTTAAGCACCGAATTGAAGCGATTGTTGACAGCTTTAATTACATGCAGGATCAACTATGGAAAGAGAGGAGAGCTATGGAGAAACTCTGGCGGGAGAGGGAAAAAAATATATTGCGTATCACCGAGAATACGGTCTCCATGTACGGTGAAATGCAGGGAATAATTGGCGGAACACTACCCACGATTCCAGCACTCGAGCTGGACAATTTGGACGAAGATAGTTGACTGCAGGTGCGAGCACGCCGTGGGCTCGATTGAATTCAGATCGGAACAGGAATGACCGAGACCCCGGCCTCAGCTCTGTCAAAGCAATACTCTGCGGATATCTCCAAGGAGTTTAGACAAATAGACGCAGAACCTCGCGGCTTCGGCTCCATCGATCACTCGATGATCGTATGAAAGACTCATTGGAAGCATAAGTCTTGGCTCAAAGTTGCCGTCAATCAGAATCGGGACATGCGAGGAGCGAGAGAGGCCCAGAATCGCCACCTCCGGCGCGTTTACTATTGGCGTAAATCCGGTTCCACCAATGCCACCAAGACTGGAAATGCTCATGCATCCTCCTTGAAGGTCAGAGATCTGCAGCTTGCCATCACGAGCTCGTTGACTGAGTTCAGACAGCTCGATCGAAAGGTCAAAGATACTTTTCTGGTCGGCACCGCGAATGACGGGCACCACCAATCCCTGATCGGTATCAACTGCGATTCCAATATTGAAATAACCTTTGAGAATCAGACTTTCGCCGTCCGGTGCAAGCGAAGCATTAAAACTCGGAAACGCCTTTAGTGAATGCACCATCGCTTTTATGACAAAAGAAAGCAGGGTCACACGGATGTTCTTACCGGATGCCTCTTCTTTGAGGGATCTTCGAAATTCTTCAAGCTGGGTGATATCGGCCTGATCGTGATGGGTGACGTGTGGAATATTGAGCCATGATCGTTGCAGATGCGGTCCGGAAAGTCGCTTTATACGTCCCAGCGCAATGGTTTCAATGTCTCCAAACTGACTGAAATCAATCGCTGGAATTTCAGGAATTCCGGCTGCGGAGGAGGCGGCCGGCGCAGGGGATTGAAGACGGGATTTAACCCACTCCTTTACATCACCTTTGAGAATTCTACCCTTGGCGCCGCTGCCTGAAATCTGGAACAAATCCGCTCCCAGCTCACGTGCAAATCGTCTGATCCCGGGACTCGCATGTGGACTGGATCCGCTGTTGTCTTTGATAACCGGAGGTAGACTCTCAGGCGGACTGTGCGCGTCCATCTCTCGTGGTGAGCTTATCTTCGAATCTACAGCAGACGTGTTGGACAATTCCGGTTGCACATCACTGCTGCTGCCGGAATCCGGGGATGGAACAAAGTCATTTTCTTCACCCTCACTGCTTTCCGCTGATGGCGTTGGGTCGTCTGAGTCGTTCGCCTCAACAGTCAATGTGCCAATGACGGTGCCCTCGGACACGCGGTCGCCTACAGCGATGGAAATACTGTCGATCGTACCGCTCGCCGGCGCTGGTATTTCCATTGTAGCTTTATCGCTTTCAAGTGTCAGAATGGCTGCTTCAATTTCAACTCTTTCGCCTTCCACAATCAGGATTTCAATTACCTCAACATCGGCAAAATCGCCGATGTCCGGAACTGTGATATCGATGGTTTTACTCATTAACTTTTAAGCTCTGACCGCTACGCAATAGCCGGATTAATTTTGTCGGGATCGATCTCAAAGTCTTCGATTGCTTTTGTGACGTTAACTATATCGATTTGCTCCATTTCAGCCAATGCATTAAGAGCTGCTACTGCAATATGCTTTCGATCGACCTCAAAAAAGCGACGCAGCTGCTCCCTGGTATCGCTTCGTCCGTATCCATCAGTGCCCAGTACGTGGTACTGCCCAGGAACAAACGCTCGAATCTGCTCTGCATAAAGTTTGACATAGTCGGTTGCGGCAATCACCGGCCCCTCAGCGTTGTCGAGACAAATTTCTACAAAACTCTTTTTGTCGGCGTTTTGTGGATGCAGTCTGTTATAGCGTGCGGTGTCCTGACCGTCTCTCGCCAATTCATTGAAACTGGTCACACTCCAGATTTCCGAACTGACCCCGTAGTCAGAATCCAGCATCTCTGCAGCTGCTTCGACTTCCCGCAGAATTGTTCCGGATCCGAGTAACTGCACTGTGAGCTTGTTCTTCTTTTTACCGACCTTTTTTAATCGGTACATGCCGCGAAGAATGCCATCCTCTACACCTTTTGGCATCGCTGGATGGGCGTAGTTTTCATTCATCACAGTAATGTAATAGTAAACACTTTCATGCTCGCCATACATTCGTCGCAATCCATCCTGAATGATGACTGCGAGTTCATAACTGTAGGTTGGATCGTATGACACGCAATTAGGAACCGTGCCTGCAAAAATATGACTGTGGCCATCCTGATGCTGCAGTCCCTCGCCAGCGAGCGTGGTCCTGCCCGCTGTACCACCCAATATGAATCCTCTTGCACGACTGTCTCCGGCCGCCCAGCACAGATCTCCTATGCGCTGAAAGCCGAACATCGAGTAGAGAATAAAAAACGGGATCATGCAGATATCGTGATTTGAGTAGGCCGTGCCTGCAGCGATCCATGACGACATGGCGCCGGCTTCATTGATACCTTCCTGCAAAACCTGTCCGTCTTTATCTTCGCGATAGAACATCAGTTGATCAGAATCTTCCGGTTCATACAACTGACCTTTGGGTGAGTAGATACCTAATTGGCGAAACATGCCCTCCATTCCGAAGGTCCGGGATTCATCGGGGATAATGGGCACAATGTACTTTTTTAACGATTTGTCCCGCACCAGTGCGGACAAAATTCTGACAAATGCCATTGTTGTGGAGATTTCCCGGTCTCCGGTCGATTCAAGCTGAGCCTTGAAAATATCCAGTGAGGGAATTTCAAACGGTGTTTCTGACAGACTGTGCCTGCCCGGCAGGTAGCCACCCAGCGACTCACGTCTGTCAGTAAGGTATCTGAATTCTTCACTGTCTTTTTCCGGACGATAGAAAGGTGCTTTTGCGACTTCCTCGTCGGTGAGTGGAATATTGAACCGATCCCTGAACGCCAGCAGCGCTTCCTCGCCCATTTTTTTCTGCTGGTGCGTCGTGTTCTGACCTTCGCCGGCTTCGCCCATTCCGTAGCCTTTCACTGTTTTGGCCAGAATCACGGTAGGCTGCCCCTTATGTGCCACGGCAGCGGCATATGCGGCGAAGACTTTATGGGGGTCGTGTCCGCCACGATTCAGTCGCCATATATCCTCATCGGTCATATTCGAGACCATTTCCTTTAACTCAGGATACTTGCCAAAAAACTTCTCTCTGACATAAGCGCCATCTTTAGCTTTAAACGCCTGATATTCTCCGTCCACCGCTTCTTCCATTCGTCGTTTCAGCAAGCCCTTGTCATCACGCATCAGAAGTGGATCCCAGTACGATCCCCAGATGACTTTGATGACATTCCACCCCGAGCCTCGGAAATCGCCTTCCAGTTCCTGAATAATTTTCCCATTTCCGCGCACAGGTCCGTCCAGGCGTTGTAGGTTGCAATTGACAACAAAAACGAGGTTGTCAAGGTTTTCCCGGCCAGCCAAAGCCAGAGCTCCCATCGATTCGGGTTCGTCCATTTCACCGTCGCCCAGAAAGGCCCACACTTTTCGATCGGCCGCGTCGATCAGGCCCCTGTTGTGCAGGTATTTCATGAATCGAGCCTGGTAGATTGCCATAATTGGGCCAAGCCCCATGGATACTGTTGGGAATTGCCAGAAATCAGGCATCAGCCAGG
>JBCCGE010000107.1:0-10646 GCA_039029455.1 Pseudomonadota bacterium
ACTTCATCGCCTCTGATCTCATTGGCGATTTCCAGCGTCACCTCTTCGATCTTTTCCACCTTACAGGAAGCTCCGGCCTTTCTGATCGCAAGGCAGATTTTACTGGCTTCGTCTTTGTTGTATTCCTTCTTAAGCGTAACTTCCTTGCCCTGAAGAAGTGACTCCATCCTTTGACTGCTGGAATTGAAGAGCTTTGCGAGTGCGAACAGCACATCCCGCCGGTTTTGTTCCGGCATTACGTGACCACTCAGTACTACACGGTATCTGTCAAAAAGTGCCATTTAACCCCTTACCATTCGCGCCTGACTTCAATTGTAGATTAAAGCGTCACGTCCAACTATCACCGCAGCTGTTTTCAATGGCGAAAATGCCTCATCCCGGTGAACAACATGGCGATACTGTGTTGATTTGCTGCCGCGATGACTTCGTCGTCGCGCATTGATCCGCCAGGCTGAATAACGGCTCTGACGCCTGCCTCAGCAGCGTTGTCAAGACCATCCCGGAAAGGAAAAAAGGCATCAGATGCCATTACCGCACCACGCGTAGACAGCCCGGCATGCTCTGCCTTGATGCCCGCGATTCTTGCAGAGTTGACCCGACTCATCTGCCCGGCCCCAACCCCGATCGTCGCACAGTCGGCCGCATACACAATCGCATTCGATTTTACGAACTTCGCGACTTTCCACGCAAAAACGAGATCACGCAATTCACCATCGCTCGGTTGCCGCTCAGAAACCACCTGCAGCTCTTTGTAAAGATCGATATCGCGAGTCTGTACCAAAAGTCCGCCACCGACTCGCTTGAAATCCATTTCCGCTTCAGGAACGTCGTTTAGCACTATTTCTAATGCACGTATATTTGGTTTTTGTTGAATAATGTCGAGTGCGTCTGCGTCGAATTGCGGAGCCAGAATGACCTCGACAAATTGCCGATCCACAATTGCCGCAGCCGTAACTCTGTCCAAAGGCTCGTTGAATGCGATGATCCCACCAAACGCGGACTCTGCATCTGTCTGAAAAGCCCGGTCGTACGCAGACTTCAGATCCTCTGCCTCACAGACACCACACGGGTTGGCGTGCTTGACAATCACACACGCCGGTTTATCAAACTGGGAGACACACTGCAGCGCTGCATCACTATCCGCGATATTGTTAAATGACAGTTCTTTTCCGCAATGCTGAACAGCTGACCCGATGCCATGGGATGTATTCTTTTCTGTGTAAAAACCCGCAGTCTGATGCGGATTTTCTCCGTAACGCATGGACTGTTTGATCGCAAACTGAAGGTTTAGGGTCTGCGGCAGTTTTGCGTCCTCGAAACGGCCTTCAGCAGCGTCCAGCTGTTTATTCAGATAGCTTGCAATGGCATTGTCGTATCGCGCCGTATGTGCAAAGCATTTTGCTGCCAGAACAAACCGCCTTTCTTTCGAAACGGTATTGTTTTTCGACTCAATCTCATCAACGATCATCGCGTAGTCTTCAGGATCAACAACGACCGTCACCCTCTCGTGATTCTTAGCCGCGGCCCTCAGCATCGCTGGGCCCCCAATATCAATATTTTCGATCGCATCAGTTAACGTGCAATCCGGATTGGTGATGGTTTTCTCAAATGGATAGAGATTGACGACTACAAGATCTATCGGACAAATATCAAGCTTGTCCAGCACGGCATCATCCGTGTTTGAGCGCGCCAGTATCCCACCGTGAATTTTTGGATGCAGCGTCTTGACACGACCGCCCATGACTTCCGGAAAACCTGTGTGTTCACTGACCTCGGTAACGTCGATACCGTGTTGTTTCAACAATGTCGACGTACCCCCTGTCGACAGTATTGAAACTCCGTGTGCCGTGAGGTTGCGAGCGAATTCGACGATCCCCGTCTTTTCAGAAACGCTTAAAAGTGCAGTTTTAATCACGACACGGTCTCTTGTCAGTTAGTGATCCGGTTGAAATCGGACGATGTGGTGGAGATAAATGAAATGTGAGTACTGAATCTGTCTGGCTGTCGATAGTTTTTCAATCAATCAGCCCATACGTTTCCAGTTTTTTTCGGAGCGTGTTGCGGTTGATTCCAAGTAGACGAGAGGCTTCGCTCTGATTACTCTGGGTATGCTTCATGACCACTTCAAGCAGAGGCTTCTCGACCTCTTCAAGAACCATTTGGTACAGATTACTGGCGTTTTCGCCATTCAAATCATTCAGATACTTGGAAACGGAGTCCTTTACGGGTCCGCTCAACGGCCCACGGCCACAGGTATTCTTTTTTTGTTTCAAAGTCTGAAAGATTCGTTGTCGTACGCACCGGATATCAAGCCGGCAGCGCTGGCCCAAACTCGTGGCGGTTTGAATAATTTTTAGAGTGATCGAAACCACTTCGATCACACGGCAGTTTCTGATGAATTAATTTCTCAAAAACGCATTGCAGAATCTCAACCTGATTTTCTGCGTCGGTCTCGGTCAAAAGCACTTTGGGTGTTTTTGCGACCGGTTTTAGTTTCCCCAAGTACCATTTTATATGTTTTCTTGCGACTCGGACACCCTGATCATCACCATAGAACCGATGAATCTCTGCGATATGGGAAAGAATGAGCGCGACTTTGTCGGGGAAATCAACAGAAGTCGTTTTCTGATCTTTTAGAAAACGACCAATCTGGCCCGGAAGCCAGGGCTCACCATGTGCACCGCGCCCGATCATAACCGCGTCTGCCCCTGTAAATCGCATGACCTCGAGCGCTTTCTCGGGAGAATCAATATCTCCGTTAGCAACGACCGGAATTGACAAAATACGTTTGACCTGTCGAACGGTCTCGTATTCAACCGCACCATGAAACCGACAAGCTCGTGTTCGACCGTGAACGGCGAGAGATTGAATACCGGCATCCTCGGCAATTTGACCAATACGCTGCGCGTTTCTGTTTTGCAAATCCGTACCCGTGCGGATTTTGAGCGTGACCGGAACATCAACCGCCGCTACCACGGTTTCAAGGATCGTTTTCACTAGATCTTCGTCTCCCAGCAATGCCGAACCCGCCAACCGCTTGCATACTTTTTTAGCGGGACAGCCCATATTGATATCGATGATGTCGGCGCCCTGTTCGACATTGAACTGTGCCGCGTCCGCAAGCATCGCCGGGTCCCAGCCAACGATCTGGATTGATCGAGGTCTGGTCTCGGCGCGGTGTACCTGCCTGAGCAGACTTTTGCGTGTTCCCCTGAGTTCGGGGTTGCTTGCAGTCATCTCTCCAACCACCATCCCTGCACCGAGTTTTCGGGCCAGATTTCTGAACGGCAGATCTGTGACACCGGCCATGGGCGCAAGGATTACGGGTGTATCCAACCGAAAACGGCCAATCTTCATGTCAGATTGTTATCGCCGGGGCTGGTGACAATATCGACCACGAACCCCACGGCTTTTTCATGGGGGTTCGCCAGATCAAACCATATGGTGCCGAGCTGCCCGGCTGAAAGTGAGTTCACCTGATCATCCGGAAGATACGCTTCTGGCGAAAACGTGCGGCGGCCTACGACGCGACCTACCCGGTCCGTTAAAGTGAGCTGAAGATCCGGATAGGGCTGAGCAAAAGCTGCCTCGTTTACCAGTCGAACAGAAACTCTGAGTGCGCCTGGCTCAGTGGGATGCAACTCAATCTTTGTGTTGGTCAGAGTAAAACGAAATAAGTCCTGACGCGCCGGCAACGTGCATGACGCCAATCGGCAAAATACTTCCAGGTAGGGTCTGGCCATTTCATTTTGAGCATAGCGCTCCACAAAAAACAATTTCACCTGAAATCCGAGAAGCAGCAAAAAGCCGGCACAAACCATAAACCAACTCAGTGTCGCCAACGGGTTCGACTTGTGGCTGATGATATGGTCAACACCGTGCATGTTTATGCTGTGCTGTGACGGTCTGTCCTCAGCATCCGGAATGAATTCCGACGCACCGCTCCCAATGTCCAGTCGGGCGAGTTGATCCTCCGTCAGAAGGGAATCCTCACTAAAATCTGCCTCAAACTGATCGATCAGTCTTTCGTCTACCGTCACCTTCAAACCGAGATCAGATCGTCCGTCATCCTGATTTTTTATAAATTCTCTGTACTGATCCTGTTGTTCGTCCGAGCTCTCTGCCTCCGTAGAGTCCACAGACTCAACTTCGTTGTCGATTAGGAATGCCTCGTGAACATCAGATTGATTTGTAAGATCAGAGTCGTCATGCACGCCCAGAGATTCCGGATCGGTTGACGGTTCACTGTACAAACCGGCATTGTCCTGATCTGCATTTTGATCAAAAGCCCGCAGATCAATATCCTCGTTCAGCTGCGGTTGCTGTTGATCCGTCTGAACATCATCTGCATCAGAATATTCGCGCGCAAACGGCCGAAACGCATTCGGGTCAGCGTCTTCGGCAACTTCGGTCGCACGAAATCCGTCTTCTGTCTGCTCCACCAGATTCCAGTTGGCGTTAAATACCTCTCGGCACGCGCCACATCTCACAAGACCATCCTTGAATTCGAGCTTTTCCATGCTGAGGCGAAAGACAGCCTTGCAATGCGGGCAGGCAGCGAACATTTCCGAAGTCATTTGTGCCCCACCTGCGGCTGACAGGCACTTGACAGTAATATCCAGTCACCCGCATTCGTTGTGTCAAACACCAGTGGTTCGAAGTAGCTCAGAACCTCCGTCACCTGATGCTCGAGAATTCCAGACAGTGCAATTTTCGATGAATCTCGATCCACCATCATATCCATTAGTCTGGATGAGTTTGATTTCAGCGTGGGCGCCAGAATATTTGCAAGAACAAGATCAAAACGTTCAACTTCAAACTCATCGATATGTCTGGATTGAACCCGGTCTTCGACGACGTTAACGCGAGCATTTCGAGAACAGCTCTCAACAGCTCTATGATCATTGTCGTACGCAACAACCCGGTCAGCACCAAACATCGCGCAGGCGATTGCCAAAATTCCGGAACCTGCTCCGTAATCGGCAACAGCCTTTCCATCCAGCCAACCGCTGTTTCCAAGCGAGCTGATGTAGGACAGGCACATTTCTGTTGTTTCGTGATCACCTGTCCCGAACGCCATCCCGGGATCAATCATTATGTTGACCGCACTTTCGTCGACCGGACTGCACCAGCTCGGGCAGATCCAAAGTGTGCTGTCGATGCGAAGCGGTTTAAAATTTTTCAGCCAGGCATTCTCCCAATCCCGGTCTTCGATGCTTTCGACAACGACTTCAACACTCTGTATACCGGCGGTTACCAATGAAATACAGGCTTGATTGACAAACTCATCTTTGTCGTCCGGTGAATGGAACAGACCGTTTATGCGCTGCATTTCCCACTTGGGATTTGATGGCGCAGACTCATCCACCTGAATCTCATCATTGGCCGATTCCACGGTTGTGGATAGAACACCCATTGATTCAAAAAGCGAGTCCACCGCTTGGGCCTGGGCCCGTCTCACAACCAATCCAATCTGCAGATAGTCAGCCACCCAGTTTCTTTTCCAGGTAGTGAATATCGAGCCCACCCTGAATGAAAGACGGATCTCTGATTAGTGATCGGTGTAATGGCAAATTGGTTTTGATTCCATCGACGACCATTTCCTGCAGTGCGCCTGACATTCGACTTAACGCTTCATTTCGATCAACTCCGTGAGTAATCACTTTTCCGATCATCGAATCGTAGAAAGGTGGCACGACGTAATTGCTGTAGACGTGGGAGTCAACCCTGACACCGGGCCCGCCGGCCATGTGATATTGCTCAATCCGACCAGGCGACGGCGCAAAGGTCTCCGGATCTTCTGCGTTAATCCGACATTCGAATGCGTGCCCGCGAAGAGTGATATCTTTTTGAGAAAATCGCAATTTTTCGCCGGATGCAATTCGAATCTGCTCCTGCAGCAGATCAATGCCGGTAATCATCTCGGTAACCGGATGCTCTACCTGAATTCTGGTGTTCATCTCGATAAAAAAGAATTCTCCGTCCTCGTAAAGAAACTCGAACGTACCGGCGCCACGGTACCCGATTGCCTCACATGCTTTTGCGCAACGTGCACCTATTTCCTCACGTTGAGCATCCGTAATTCCCGGGGCCGGTGCCTCTTCAATAACTTTTTGATGCCGTCTCTGCATCGAGCAATCGCGATCACCCAGGTGTACGGCGCTTCCGTATGAATCCGCCAGAACCTGATACTCAATGTGACGAGGCTTCTCAAGAAAACGCTCCATGTAGATAATATCGTTACCAAAAGCTGCTGCAGCCTCTTTTCGGGTGAGTGCCACTGAATCGATCAGATCATCTACGCTTCTGGATACGCGCATGCCTTTGCCACCCCCACCACCGCTGGCTTTGATCATCAGCGGGAAGCCTATTTTTTCAGCCAGTTCGATAATCTCGCCCGGCTCATTGGGAATCGGACCATCAGACCCCGGAACGCAGGGTACGCCCGCTGCTTTCATGGCTTGAATCGCCGAAATCTTGTCCCCCATCGTACGAATGGTATCGGCCCGTGGACCGACAAATATAAATCCGCTTTGCTCGACTCGGTCCGCAAAATCCGCATTTTCGGATAAAAATCCGTATCCGGGATGGATAGCCGAAGCTTCAGTGACCTCGGCCGCAGAGATAACAGAAGCAATATTCAGATAACTGTCTTTGGCCGCAGGAGGTCCAATACAAACTGATTCATCGGCCAATCGAACATACTTGGCGTCGCGATCGGCCTTAGAGTGCAACGCAACGGTTTGTATTCCCAACTGTCGACACGCCCGCAAAATACGCAGCGCGATTTCACCGCGATTTGCGATAACCAGCTTCTCGATATTCTGTTTCATCAATTCTATAAGCAGCGCGGTGTAACTCCGATCCAGCGCAAGGCGTCACTCAACACTAAACAGCCGCTCGCCAAACTCAACCGGATCGCCGTTACTTTTTTCGACAGAAACAACCGTGCCGGCAACATCTGACTGAATCTGATTGAACGTTTTCATGGCTTCAATAATGCAGACAACGTCACCCACATTTACTTTCTGTCCGACCTCGACAAAGGGTGGATCATCGGGTGTCGGTGACGCATAAAAGGTTCCAACCATTGGGGATTCAATAGCCTGGCCGCCTGCCGGCCCCGTTTCTGATTTCTGGTTGGAGACTTCGGTCACAGCCACCGCAGGCCCAGCCTGTGTCACAACTGCGGGTGCCGGCGATGTCGCTGCGATCTGCTGCACACCCTGAGACGCGCGGCTCAATCGAATAGTGGAATCGCCTTCCGTGATCTCCATTTCGACCAGAGCTGAATCTTCCAGCAGCTCGATTAGTTTTTTGACTTTTCTTAGATCCAACGATTTATCTCCAAATTCAGTGCAATTTAATCGCGCGATGAGTCACGACCAAGAGTGTCGCAGGCATAAGTAAGTGCAAAGGTATACCCGCTGGCTCCAAGACCCGCGACCACACCCTGAGCAATATCCGAATAATAAGAATGCTTGCGAAACGGCTCTCGCGCATGAACATTTGACAGATGAACTTCAATGAATGGAATCCGGGATGCGCTCAGCGCGTCGCGGATAGCGACACTGGTATGCGTGAAGGCTGCCGGATTAATGATGATGAAATCCACACCCTCTCTCTCGGCCTGCTGAACCGCGTTAACCAGGTCATGCTCAGCATTCGACTGAAATGTCTGCAAATCCACACCGTAATCCTCAGCAACCCGATGCAGGTTTGCATTGATCGTTTCAAGTGAGAGAGAACCGTAATGTTCGGGCTCTCTGGAGCCCAGCAGATTCAGATTCGGTCCATGCAATATCAGGATATTTTTCATGGCATGGGCTTTTTTAAAGGCAAATAATGTGGATGAAATGTTATGATTTGACGCAGGTTTAAAGCTCTATTACCGCAAAAAAGTCAGTTGTGCCGATTTTTTGAACTGTCAGTACAGTGCCTCTATGTCGGATTAATAGTCAGGGTAATAACTCCCAAGCCACTGAGCCGGATTTTTTCTGCGCCTTTAAGGCGGCGCACACAGCCAAATACGATTATCACAGATCGCGCCCATTGCGTCCATCCGATTGGTCCCCCTAAACGCTAATTGAAGCATTTTCACCGAAGTTGAGCGATTTTGACGATTTTTTTGATGACGATCCGGAATGGTGGGATCCCTATTCCTGCCAGCCCTACAAACTTAAAGCAGCAGAAAAACCCCGGATTCAGTTTGCTAATCTGTTTGAATACCTCAAGGTTGCCGGCGTTAATCTCGCCCTGCTGCCCGCAATCATCTACCGATACAACACACTTCGACCCATAACGGATCGAAAACATATGGCAGATTTCACCGGCATCAGTATTGCCGCCGATCACGCCTCGCCGGAACAGCTTATTGAACTCGTCGAGGAACTCGGCGCAAAAAATTTACTGTTTCGGGTAAAAAGCTGGCAGACCCATCGAACCCAGCTTGAGAGATACGCGAAGTTTTTCGAAGGGTTCAAGGGTTTTGACCTGACCATCAATATTCTGCAATCACCGGCCTCGGTTGATAATCCCACTGCCTGGCGCAATCAGGTGCGCGATACCATCGACGCGTTCCTTCCAGTATGCCGGCGATTCCAAATTGGAAACGCAGTCAATCGCTCAAAATGGGGATGTCGACACAGCGGTATGGCCCTTGGCCTGTTCGAATCCGCACAGAGTGTTGTGGAAGAATACGATGGAATCGATATTCTGGGTTCGTCAATCATTGACTTTGAACCTCTGCTGACTACCAGAACGCTGATTAACTGGCGTCGATACAACATGCAAGCCTGCGCTTCGCAACTCTACATCAACCGCCGCGGCTCCCCCTCGGGGAAGCAATACCGGTTTTTCGATTTGAAAAGAAAAATCCAGTTAATCGCGGCAATCAACTCGCTTTCAGCAAAAACCAGTGCCCCTTTCTGGATTACAGAGAACAACTGGCCTCTCCTGAATACCAAACCGTACACGCCAAACTCGGGTCACCCGCGATCTACAGTAGACGAGGAAACCCAGGCACAGTATCTGCGAGAGTATTTCTCGATAGCCCGAGACAGCCGACTGGTTGAACGCTGCTACTGGTGGCAATTGATCAATCCGGGATTCGGACTCATAGATCATCGCAGCGGGGTTTTGCGACGCATGCCCGCGTTCCATGCATTCAAGGAGTTGATAGCCGAAGGTTAGCCCGGAGCGGCCAAAGCGGTAACTGCTGTCGTGACATAGGCGTCGATGATGCATCCAAAGATTCCGGAAGCACCATACTGGCCGAAGACGCACAGTCACACATAATCCGACAAACGGATCACCCGTTTAAGGTCATCAATAAATCAGATAATACGCCTTGCAGCTGCAATAAATTCTGCCGCTCGCCGGGTGTTGTCAATTTCCTGACTGACAATGCTAAGCGCGGAGTCCACATCCACAGTAGCGGGCAAATCTGACATAACCAGGGGTGCCACGGGCCCGATGTATTCAGACAAGAGTTCCGCAAGTCGACTTCGACCCACTTCTGTCAGCATCACTGCGTTCGGATTCGTTGCGACCTGGGGTTCACGTGCCGCATTCTGAGCCTCCGCCGGTGCCGGAGCAGCGGCCGGCCGGGATTTTTGCAGCTGATCTGCACTCGCCCCGGTAAGTAACACAGTAGAGCGCACCAGATCCGCATTATTGTGAAACTTGACGGTAGCTACCGGCATTGAGAGTTGTGTATCAAGAGCCTCCGCACCCTGAAGGCTCTTGTAACGCGCGGAAACCGGCACGCCATCAACAATATAAACCCGCCCGAGACTGTTGTCCTCGAACACAATCATAAGTGTTCCAGAGCGCCCTCCGTCAATATAGGGCTGAAGTTCCTCGTCAAGACCGGTAGCCATTTACTCTTTACTGAAATGATTCTGGCGGTGACAACCCAAGTGTTACGCTTTAGGGGTCGCTTTAGTCAGACGTCTGATAGCAACACGTAAACTGGACTGCATTTTGTTGAAAGTACTTGCCAGATAGCCGATCTCATCATTCGTGTTGATGTCGAATGTTTGATTAAGTTCACCACGACTTATTTTTTCCGCGCCAGAGGCCAACGTCATCAGGGGATTGATCAGAAGGCGACCCAGTACAAGCATCATGATCAAAAAGATCAGCAGGTTGAGAAGAATCAGTGTCGCAATTACACCCTGTCGGAACTTGGTCAATTCATCCTGCAGATACTGCGGTGTCACAAAAATACTCACCACACCAATATTCTTGTCGCCATTAAGAATATCGCGATCAACACTGGTGTAGTTGCCGCTGATGCTGCCGATAGAATCGATTACGCTGCCCCCGTCATCACGATCTTTTGCTGCAAACAGTGTCGACTTGTCCTCATCACGGACAACAATTGCTGCAACGCGCTGTTCCTGCATCTCCGCTTCGAGGAGTTCGCTGACCTGCTCGCGATCAACGTTCCACATTGGAATGACCAGGTGCTTTGCAAGTCGGTTGGCTGAAACCTCCGCCAACTCACTCAGTTCCTGTTGCTCTGCTCGCTCGATGTATTTGTAGCTAAAGTACCCGGCCACACCCAGTACGACGGGGTATTGCAACTGCAACCGAGGTTGAAGGATACACAAACTGCGTTGCTCAGTTTGGATCACTACGCA
>JBCCGE010000108.1:0-10455 GCA_039029455.1 Pseudomonadota bacterium
GTCAAAATAATCCTTGTCCTGAGGCTTGGCAGTGGCGTTGGCCCAGGAAAAATTATTTGCACTGATTCCGCTGCCTATTTCATCTTTTTCGATAAGTGCTACCTTTGCATCAGCCCGAAGCAGCGAGAATGCCAGTGCACATCCCACTACTCCGCCCCCAATGATCACGGCATCAAATTGAGTTTCATTCATAACACTGTTCGGCCTTCATGAAATCACTGTAAAATTTAGTTTCATCGCAATTATCCGGTGCTGTCAAATTTTACCGGCAATATATACTTTAGGAACCTCTGCATAAGTCGGGACGAAACAGGTTGAGAGTCAAAAACTTCAGATTGAAGCATGAAACGCTGATAATGGTGATTCTATTGCGGATGTTTGTTTGGGGTTTTTTGACTCAAATTGTTCGTCCATGACGTGTCCAGTGCCTCCTTAACTCCACAAAAAAACGCAAACCCAAGTCATGACCTCATTTAAGTGTATCTCTCCGGCCGACGATTCCGTAGTCGTGGAGAGAGAATATATGGACGGCAGTCAGGTCGATTCCACTCTCGAGCTGTCATCTTCCGCGCAATTGAAATGGTCCACTATGCCAATCAGTGAACGCATGAAGATTGTGGAGAGAGCAGTTGATGCGTTTGTCGCACTCAAATCAGAGATCGCCGATGAGATCAGTGTGCAAATGGGGCGACCCAGGGATGTTACCCCGTTTGAAATAAACGGTTTCGAAGAGCGCGCACGACATATGCTCGAAATTGCGGCGTCGTCACTTGTGGATGTCGAGCCCGCCGCCAAACCCGGATTTGTCAGGCGTATTCAGCGCGAACCACTTGGAGTGGTTTTTGTGATTGCACCCTGGAATTATCCGTACCTGACTGCGGTCAATGCGATTGTGCCCGCATTGCTTGCAGGAAATTCAGTCGTGCTGAAACATTCGGTTCAAACGCCACTTTGTGCAGAACGCCTGATGGCGGCATTCGAACAGGCCGGAATGCCCGCAGGCGTGTTCCAGTATATTCACATCAGTCACGGTGAAACTGAGAGAGTCATAGGATCCGGGCGCGTGAACTTTGTAGCCTTTACGGGCTCCGTAGCGGGCGGGAAGATGGTCGAGCGTGCCGCGAGCGGTCGATTTATCGGCACGGGGTTAGAGCTTGGTGGCAAGGATCCCGCCTACATTCGACATGACGCTCATCTGCAAAATGCTATTGAGACGGTTGCGGATGGCGCGTTTTTTAACTCCGGTCAGTCCTGTTGTGGGATTGAACGTGTGTACGTCCATAAATCGGTGTTTGACGATGTCGTTGACGGTGTTTGTGCGATAGCGCGAGCGCATAAACTCGGCGATCCGCGCATTGAAGGCACAACGCTGGGTCCAATGGTCAAAGCGTCTGCAGCGGACTTTGTCCGTGACCAGATATTGCAGGCAACCGGAAGCGGTGCGGTTGCCCACATTGACGAGCATGCATTCGACCGCTCTCGGACGGGTTCAGCTTATCTCGCACCCCAGGTGCTTACCGGTGTTGATCACACCATGCGTGTCATGACGGAAGAGAGTTTTGGTCCTGTGATTGGCATTATGTCAGTGGAAGGCGATGCACAGGCTATTGAACTGATGAACGATAGTGATTTTGGTCTGACCGCATGTGTATTTACAGAGGACCTTGAAGCGGCGGTCGATATCGGTAATCAGGTCCAGACCGGCACCTGGTTTATGAATCGATGCGATTACCTCGATCCAGCTCTGGCGTGGACGGGTGTGAAAAATTCCGGACGAGGGTGTACGTTATCTTCAATAGGATTCGAACATATGACCCGTCCCAAATCATTTCACCTGCGTACTGAATGGTAATTACTTATGAATAACAACTGGAACTATCCGACATCCGTACGAGTTGGAGGGGGGCGACGCGACGAGTTGCCCGGAATATGCGAGTCCCTTGGCATGCGATCGCCGCTTCTGGTCACGGACCCGGGTCTGGCGGGATTTCCGACCACCCAAAACATGATTGCAGAGTGTCGTGGTGCCGGTCTGGACATCGAAATGTTTAGTGACGTTAAGCCAAATCCGACGGGGACCAACGTGGAAAATGGCGTTAAGGTTTATTGCGAGGGAAATCACGATAGTGTCATTGCGCTGGGGGGAGGCAGCGGGCTTGACGCGGGTAAGGCTATAGCTGCAATCGCAAACCAAACCTGTTCTCTTTGGGATCTTGAGGATATTGGTGACAACTGGCTCAATGCCGACGCGGAAAAAATACCTCCCATAATCGGTATTCCAACGACTGCAGGTACAGGATCGGAGGTCGGTAGAGCATCCGTCATTTTGAATGAGCAGGAAATGAAGAAGGCCATCATTTTTCATCCGGATATGCTGCCGAAAACAGTCATTCTCGATCCGGAACTGACGATAGGCTTACCACCACATCTGACCGCGGCAACGGGGATGGATGCGCTGTCTCACAGTCTCGAGGCCTACTCTTCTCCGCTCTACCATCCCATGGCGGAGGGCATCGCCATCGAGGGGATCCGACTGGTCAAAGAGAATTTGCCTGCTGCGGTAGAAACCGGTACTGATATTGAAGCCAGAATGGAAATGCTGGTGGCCTCCGCGATGGGAGCAACAGCGTTTCAACGGGGCCTTGGCGCAATGCATGCACTGGCACATCCATTGGGCGCGCTCTACGATGCCCATCACGGGTTGCTCAACGCTATATTGATGCCGTATGTGTTGAAGGCGAATCGACATGTGATTGAAAAGCGTGTTGTCCGACTTGCAAACTATCTGGATCTTCCAGCCAGCTTTGATGGATTTTTGGATTGGATTCTGGAACTCAGGGTATCGATAGGTATTCAGAATACCCTGTTGGAAATTGGAATCAACACTGATCGGGTTGAGGAAATCGGTCACATGGCTGTTGCGGATCCATCCGCCAGCACCAATCCGATTCAGTTTACAGCGGCAGAATACAGCGAGATTCTGACCTCAGCTATCGGTTCCGACAGCTGACGGCAATCGGACCGGATCGTATCCGTACAGCCAGTCCAGTCGATAGTAAAAGTCTCGTTCACTCCAGCTTTGCAACACCAGGTCCCGCGCTTTGGCGTGGGCACCTCTCGGGTGGTAGATATGATCGCCGATCAGGCGTGAGGCGATTTGAACCCGTGTCGTTCGCGGTATTCTCTGTTCCGCATATGCGTGCAGGGCTGAGGGTGAGATGCCGGATTTTTCAATGGTATTCGCTATGCAGCAGGCGTCTTCGATCGCCATGCAGGCGCCCTGGGCCATGTACTGCAACATTGGATGGGCGGCGTCGCCCAACAGCACAGCCCGTCCATCCTGCCATTGCTCAACAGGGTCCCGGTCGCACAGTACCCATTGTTTCCAGTCTTCAGCAAGCCGGATAATTTGTTTTGCGCTTCGGTCAATATGCGTAAACCCTGATTCAACTTCCGCGCGGCAAACGGGCGCACCGGACACGGGGGTCACCGCGCCGTTCTGGCAGGTAATGACCAGATTGAAGCGCTTCCAGTCAGAAAGAGGGTAGTGCACCAGATGGCATTTGTCGCCGGCCCAAAGAGTGGCCGCATTCCAGCGTAAAGATTCGGGCATGTTTTCTGCCGGAATAACCGACCGATACGTGGTGTGACCAGAGACTCGAATGCGGTCGCCCGGCAGCATCTGCTGTCGCACGACTGAATGAATGCCATCGGCGCCGATTAATAATTCTGCTTGTTCGGTGTCACCATTGTCGAGATCGACATAAATACAGTTTTCCGCGTTTCTGTATCGGGTGACCTGTGCGTTGGTCCGCAGACAAATCCGATCGTCAGATTTGCATGCATCCAGCAGAACCTTATGCAAATCTCCCCGATGAACGACAGCGTAAGGGTTATTGAAGCGACTTCGAAAACTTTCACCGAGTGGTACCTGAACAATTTCGCTGCCATCCATCGCGTTCATCAGTCGAAGTGCATCGATGAAAACGGCCATTTTTCGTGCGGTCTGTCCGATTCCCATTTGATCGAAGCAGGAAAACGCATTTGGGCCGAGTTGAATTCCGGCGCCGATCTCACTGAACTGCGGAGAACGCTCAAGCACAACCGAGAGTATGTTCTTTCGAGCCAGTGACAGTGCAGTCGAAAGACCACCGATTCCGCCACCGGCAATGATTACTGACGGCCGCACCTGCCGTTAATTCATTGGAGTGGGTTTGATCACTCCGGGAAGGCGCAAGGTTCCGGCCTCAACAACGACCGGTGTGTTTTCCGCATGATAGTCAATTCCAATCATTGCGAGTGCGACATTCCGTTCAAATCTTGGAGACCAGGCTACAGAAGTGACATAGCCAACTGCGTCACCGTCGACATGTACGGGCCAGGGGTATCTGCACGGACCGGATGACTTTTCGCCGAACACGATTCCGGTAATCTTTCGTTCCGGACCCAAACTGTATGCGCTTTGCAGCGCTTCACGTCCTATGTAATGGATATCGCTGTTGACGTCACAAAATTGATCAAGACCGCAGTGCAGCGGATTGTCGTCACGCGTCATTTCATTGCCGTAAGAGAGCAATCCCGCCTCTATACGTTCGATAAGGTTAGGGCAGCCGGGACGAAGGTTGAAGACACCGCCCGCCGACCAGATTTGATCCCAGACATTCGAACACAGCGCTGAATTATGCACATAGATTTCAAATCCGCCCTGTTTGGAAAATCCGGAACGAGCGATAAGAAAATCTGTACCGTCCAGATCGAAATAGTCGAAGTTGAAAAATCTGAGTTGTGCAATACGATCACCAAAGACTTCGGACATGAGCTGATCGGATAGCGGTCCCTGCACGGCCAGCGGCCACACGTCCGGCTCATCGATTTCAACAGTAAGCCCCATTCCAAGAGCAATACCTTTGGCCCAAAGCAGCAGATCAGAATCGGCAATGGAGAACCAGAAATGATCCTCGGCCAGCATTAGGATCACGGGATCATTAAGCATGCCGGCACTCTGGTCGATGCAAGGCGCATAAAGACACTGACCAACCTCGGCGCTGCCGAGGTTTCTCGGTGTCAGCAGCTGGGCAAGATAAGCGGCATCCGGACCTTTTAGAGAGACCTGACGCTGACAGCCGACGTCCCAGATCTGCACGAACTCCCGCAAATGCCAGTAGTCCTCCTGTTCCGTGTGCTGGAAGCCTTTCGGCAGGATAGTGTGATTGACGACAGAAAAACCGCTGACACCAAGTGATTCGACCCGATCGGTATACGGTGTTTTCCGAATTCTTCTCGAGTACTGTAATTTTGGGCTGTTCACGTAATACTATTCAGGAGAGACCCGACCACCATACGGAGTATCCGTGTGGCGACAAAATAACGGGTATATGCTGGGAAGCCTGCTCTGGTGCCGTGCAAAACCGTATCAGAATCTCTGATACCGGATTTGGCTCCGACTGTTGATTCGATCTAAAGCAATCTCCAATCTGAATTTCCATTTCAAACTGCTGTGTAATGGCAGATTCTGGCAGGTCCAGTTTGAACCGACCTTGTTTGTCTGTTGCAACTTCTGCCACAAAAGTTCGCGTATCGGGAGCGTCGACTTGATAAATCCTGACCATGATGTTCCGGGCATGACTGCCGTCAATCGCGTTCAGCAAATGTGATGAAAGTGTTGTCATTTGACCAGATGACTTTGGTCGATTTCGCTAATACTATTGACCCCAATCTGGGCCATGCAATTAAGAATTTCGGATCTGAGAATGTCCATAACTCTGGTGACACCATCGGTGCTATCGGCACCCACGCCCCAGAGGAACGGGCGACCCAGCATAACGAAATCCGCGCCAAGAGCGTAGGCTTTTACGATGTCTTCTCCGCAGCGAAAACCACTGTCGACCGCCATCGGATATTCCGAACCTACAGCCTCTCGCACCGGTTTGATCAGGTCAATAGCTGCAGGTGCGGACGCTAGCTGACGTCCACCGTGATTCGACAGATACACGCCATCGCAACCCGATTGCTTGGCTTTGACAGCATCCTCCACGCTTGTAATGCCCTTCACCAGAAGCTTATGTGGCCACTGATCCCGCAGGCTGGAAAGGAAACCCCAATCAATGGCGCCTCGACCTGCATAACGATTAAATGTGGCGCTGCTATCGGACACCGTATTTACCGTTTCCGGCGCCCCGTGGAATAGGGTGGTTAAAGACCATCGAGGATGCAATGCGAAGTCAACAAATTGACGGGGACCGATAGTGAAGGGGACTTTAAAACCGTTACGCTGATCTCGAATTCTTATTGCGACTTCCGGAACGTCTACGGTCAGCAGCAGGGTGTCATAACCACTTGTTTTGGCTCTGGCCACTAAATCCATCGCCGAGCTCTGGTCACCGCCAACATATAGTTGGAACCAGGCCGAATCTCCGGCAAAGTGATGCATATCTTCTATTGACGTCGAGCCCATTGTCTACAACGCAACCGGAAGGTTGTTGTCGCGCGCCATGGTTCCGAAGGAACGATCGGCATTTGGCCAGCTCAGATTACACATTCCCATCGGCGCGATTCCAAACGGTACGTCCCACGTTTTATTTAGAAAGTTCGTGCTCACACTTCGGTGTTCGATATTAACCAGTGCACGGGGTTGCAGCAGTATCTCGTCAATCGATTGACGGTTGCGATGATTTGCCTGCTCGTGACCCGCTGCGCCGTCTACGTAGTCAAAAATGATTTTTGGCTGTCGACGACGGGCCAGTGTGCGAGCATCCTCAATACAAAATATGCGGTTGGAGGGTTTCATGCCGGGAGTATACCGTCAGTCAGGCCGCCTGAAATGGTGTAAGCGATAGCGGTCATACATTTCTGACATAGCGAGGAAAAACTATGCAAATATCGGTAAATGAAATCAATTGCATGATTTATTGTCGCCCACACTCAAACCGCCTGCAGACATCCGAGTGACGGATGTTTACAATCTCCGGTCGCACGGATTTTCGGTCTGAGCCTCAGAAGTCCCGGTCGTAAGGCTCTGTTTAGATCCAGTGCGCACGGGAGTAATAATTTTTAGGCTCCGTCCCAGATCTAACTGTATTCAGGAGAAAAATGTGGCCGCTTTATTGAACGATATCGACCCCGAAGGCTTGCTCGAATATTCCGTCGTGTTTACCGATCGGTCCTTAAATTCTATGTCTTCGTCCTTTCAGACTGTGATGAACGACATCTCGGGGATTCTCAAAGATGTCTACAAAGCCGAAGGGGTAGTGGTTGTTCCCGGCGGCGGGACCTACGGAATGGAGGCTGTGGCTCGACAATTCGCCAGAGACAAGCGTTGCCTCGTTATTCGAAATGGCTGGTTCAGCTTTCGCTGGTCGCAAATCTTTGATGCTGGGCGCATCCCTGCAGAAGCGGTCGTCTTGAAAGCAAGGCAAACGGGTGACAGTTCCCAGTCGCCGTTTGCACCAGTACCGGTAGAGGAAGTGGAAGCTGCTATTCGTGAACATCAACCGGATATGGTGTTCGCTCCGCATGTTGAAACATCGGCTGGCATGATGCTGCCCGACGATTATTTGAAACGTGTGACCGACGCCGTGCACGAAGTCGGAGGCATGATGGTGCTCGACTGTATTGCGTCGGGTACGATCTGGGTCGATATGCGGGAACTCGGTGTTGACGTGTTGATCAGTGCACCGCAGAAGGGTTGGAGTGCGTCTCCATGTGCCGGACTGGTCATGTTAAGTGAGTTGGCGATGCAGCGCATTGCATCAACCAGCAGCGACAGCTTTGCCTGTGATCTGCTCAAATGGCTGCAAATAATGCAGGCATACGAAAATGGAGGCCACGCCTATCACGCAACCATGCCGACAGATGCGCTGGCACAGTTTCGTGATGTCATGATTGAAACCCGCGAATACGGATTCGACAGAGTCAAGGCCGAACAAATTGAGCTTGGTGCGGCGGTTAGAGCAGCTCTGGAAAAAAGAGGGGTAATCTCGGTAGCGGCTGAGGGGTTTCAGGCACCGGGAGTCGTGGTGAGCTACACCAATGATCCCGACATTAAAAATGGTCAGAAATTTGCTGCGGAAGGAATGCAGATTGCGGCCGGAGTGCCGCTGCAATGTGATGAGCCGGCCGATTTCAGTACTTTCAGGCTCGGTTTGTTCGGTCTGGACAAGTTACATAATGTTGATCGGACTGTAGCTCACCTGGAGAGAGTGCTTGATCGAATTATGAGCTGAGTCCGTCACTAGAGATGCCTGCATGAAAATAGTCATCAACGGAGCCGACAGTGCGGGGGATGTTCCGTGTTCGGATCTGATTCCGAGCTCATTTCAGGCGGTCTATGTAAATTCGGAAAATGCGCTGGCTGCTGCACTTCCGGGTGCAGAAGTCCTCGTTGGCTGGGCATTTGCAGATCGTTCTCTGGAAAATTGTTTTCGCCACGCTGATCGCCTGAAGTGGGTTCACTGTTGTTCTGCTGGCGTCGATGCGGTGATGTTTCCTGCACTGCAGGAAAGTGATGTTATTGTCACCAATTCAAGAGGGTTATTCGACAAGCCAATGGCAGAGTACCTGCTCGGATACATGCTGGGTCAAAACAAGAAGTTTAACGATACCCGGACCGGTCAGGTTTCAAAGAACTGGGCGTATCAGGAAACAATATCGCTACAGGGTCAAACCGCCGTTATTTTTGGAGTAGGCAGTATCGGTCGCGAGTTTGCGCGATATCTGAAGTTTATGGGCGTCGGCGTCAGTGGTGTGGGGCGCCGCTACCGTGAAAACGATCCGGACTTTGGTACCATCTTCGGGGCGGAAAGCCGACTCGAGGTCATTAAAGATGCTGATTGGGTTGTCGCAGTGATGCCGGATACCCCTGAAACCCATGATTACTTCGATTCTGAATTTTTCAACGCTATGAAGGTGAGCTCGAGGTTTGTCAATCTTGGTCGCGGCACGGCGGTTGACGAGACGGCGCTGGCTGTGAGTCTGAACGAATCAAGGATAGCTGGTGCACTGCTGGATGTTTTTAAATCGGAGCCGCTGCCTGTGGATCATGCGTTTTGGGAATGCAAAAATCTGATGATCTCACCCCATATGTCCGGGGACTTTCAGGGTTATCGCGAAGAACTTTTCAAAATATTTATCGCAAATCTTGAACGCTACAGCGGCGGTCTGCCTCTGCAGAACCCAGTCGATACACGGGTTGGATTTGCCGTTGGATAGATCAGCACACTATGTCCGGATGCGGTCCTGGTGGTCTGCGGGTTCTGCAAGCTGGTTTCAATTACGACCATTATCTGACTGACCTGGTTAGCGCATGCTGTCCAACGACATACGAAAACGCTGCATTCCTTCTTCGATGTCGCTGTCACCGAAATAGGCGAAACTGAGTCGAATGTACTGACTCAGGCTTCCGTCTGTCGTGAACGCGTCTCCGGAAATGAGTCCGAGGTCGTGCGCACTTGCGGTTTCAACGAGTTTGCGGCCGTCGAATCCCTTACCCATATTCAGCCAAAAGAAAAAGCCACCGTCAGGTATCTCCCATACTGCTTCGATCTCCCTTGCGAGCAAACTTTTGTGCATGGTATCGACACGTTGACGGTAAATAGCGATATAGCGATCCAGTACCTGCTGGAGGAGTCCAAGTTCTATAGCGCTACGCACAATCGCCGAAGTGAAGTGATTCACGGATCCTCCGCTGTCTACAAAACCTGTGAACTGCAATCGCGATCGAAATTCAGGGTTGCATTCAATCCAGCCTAACCGAAGACCTGGAGCGAGAATTTTCGAAAATGTGCCAAGCGAAAGAATGTTGCCAACGCTGCTGTAGCTCGACATGGGTGCCGGTAGTGATTTCATGCTGAAATTAAGCAGCTGGTAAACCTCGTCCGCAACCACAATGAAATCCAGATGACGACTCAATTCAGCAAGACGCTGACGTTTTTCGTCGCTGAGTGTGATTCCGGTTGGGTTGTGAAAAGACGGCACGGTGTAGACAAGTTTGGGTGCGTGTTCGCTCACCAGCCGTTCAAGCTGATTTAAATTCATGCCATCGGATTCCATCCGCACACCAATCATTTTAAGACCGTGGTCTTCGAAAATCTGATGCGCCAGAAAGTACGTTGGTTGTTCGACAATAATTGTGTCGCCAGGCTTTGTGAATCGAGTGCACACCAGATCGAGCGCCATGGACGAACCTGCAGTCACAAACAGGTGGTCCGGGTCAGGCTGGTAGTTGTAATAGCCGGAGAGAAACCCGGCCAGGGCTCGATGAAACAATCCGTCACCTGCGTTGTAACCGTAGTTCAGGAAAGTATTGTCATTTTGGCTGAGACTGTGATCGGCTGCCTTCGCAAGTATTTCGCGTGGCAGTATATCCAGGCCGGGGCCATTGCGACCATCAGGTAACTCAGTATTGATGATTTTTGTCTCGCCAAGCTTTATTTTCTCTAGAGGTAGATTCTTTTGTGA
>JBCCGE010000109.1:0-10315 GCA_039029455.1 Pseudomonadota bacterium
GGTCTACTAGATCGATTAACTGTTTTTCCTAGGAATGACGGTAGTCTACTCCCATTTTTATCAATGAATCTTGGTGATGGCCGATTAGAAGCTGCTCCTGTTTGTTTTATGGATACATTGCCTTTAGATTGTTCTGATGGTCCATGTGACCATCCAAATTGCCAAAATGATCCCAGGTTGCGATGTGCAAATGATTGTCCGCGACAAGCCTGCAATGGTCACTGTGTGTCTTGTTGGATAGATTATTTAGAAACGACTTATGCTCATTATCTCCATGCTTTAACGTTAGATGATAACCCGCCACCATGTACCAATTTTGAAGGTGGTAATATTATGAATAATCCCGGATTACCTCTAACTTGGAGCTACTATATTAGTGCAGAAATTGTAGATATAAATGGTGATGGCCTTATGGATTTAGTTGGAGGAGGAACTACACAAGATAGGGATCACGTGCCTCGAGTTGGAAATGGGGCATCTCGATACATAAACACCGGCAACTTTCAGTTCTGGCCGGACAAACACGGCACCGCAGCCCGTCAGATTCGTAAAGTGATGAACGAGAAAGATATGGCAATACTGGATGCCAATCGATTCGAGCAGGGCAGTGCAGCGTTGCAGGGTCTTCCCGCTTTTGAACGAGTTCTCTATAGACTTGGACGAGAGTCCGGAGCCGATACTGCCGACAACCGGTTTACCTGCGCATATCTGACCGCCATATCGATGAATCTTGCGTCGATGGCGGCCGATCTGGCGGACGAATGGCGCGGTGTGTATCGCGAGTCGATTGGGTCCGCCGGTGACGCGAGCGATTTCTTTGATTCACCGCTTGATCCGATTGGGGAGTGGTTGTCCCAGTTCGCGACTCAACTTGAAATTGTCAGGGTGCTCAAGTTGAAAGCTCCGCTGGGTCTTAAAGACAGCAGTTCCAGAATTCGACTGAAAAAAGCTGAATCGTGGCGCAGCGACCGCTCGATGCAGAATATTCGCATTAATCTTGCGGCATTAAACGAATTTTATACGCTGGTGATTCGGCCGTTGCTTCACAATTCCGACACAATTCGCAGGATGGACAGACAACTGGAAACGCTCATCGTGGACCTGAACGACTTAAGCGAAGAACTGCCGAATCTGGCCAAAAATCAACTGGATGCACTGCGGATTCTGGTGGATGACCTCGAGGCGCTGGGGTCTTTGGTTGAAAGTCGCGTGACTGCTGATCTGGGTGTCTCTATCGGATTCAACAGCCTGGACGGGGACTGAGCCGGCGTTCTGGCATGGAAATCGCTACTATTTGTAGGTTTTTCAATAAATAACTAACATTTTTTAACATTCGATGCATTCCAAACACAAATAGGAATTGCTATCATTCGCGACCGATTTTTTTATGACAACTCAGTCAACTAATCTGATTAATTACTTGAGGCTTCTCAATATGAAACCCGCAAAAATGCTGCTTACACTAGCTGTATCCGCCCTGTTTGTGCCGACAGCCGCGATGGCTGACAACATTTACGGTCCGTTCCCGGTTACCGTTAAAGGCTATTCAGGCGATAAAACCGACTCAACTGCGTACACGGGTCAGATGGCGCGCCACGTGCTGCAAAACTCGCTCAAAAAACTTGCCGGAAAAGCAGATGGCAGTAATGCTGCCGAGTTGAAAGACCAGATGATGGCCTACTACGCTGGCAAAGATGAAGGTCGTGCAATCATCGACCCGCAAACCAAGGGTGATTTCGTCGTCTCACAAACGGTGGTCGATGAAATCTCTAAAGGCAAGAACCTGAAAGGCAAAACCTACAAAGGTGAAGTCAACGGCTGGCCGGGCAACATGACCGGTTCCGAAGTCATTGAATTCTGGATTGACAAAGCGGCCAACACCAAAGGCGGTTTCGATCCGCTGACCGGCTACAACTATCCTCAGCTGATCTCCAAGTTCGCAATGGGCGCAGTGTTCTACAGTCAGGCTGTGGATAACTACCTCGACGAAAAACTCGGTGCGGACAATAAGCCGAACAACAAACCCTACAAAGACGGCGCCTACTACACCGGGAAAGAGCATTCCTGGGACGAAGCCTTTGGTTACTTTGGTGCTCCTGCTCACGCACTGACGTTGGATGCAGGACAGGCTTACGGTATTGCCAAGAAAAAAGATCTGGGCACCGCTGACTACAACAAAGACGGCAAAGTCGATTTGTATCGTGAAATGACGTACGGACACGCCTACTACGCGGCCGACGCCGACAAAAACGGCACCAACTATATGCCGACTATCTTCCAGGCATTTCTGGATGGACGCAAGCTGATCACCGATGCAAACGGCGAAGCGCTCACCGATGCTCAGCGCAGCGAGCTGGTCGCCTACGCTGACGTCATAAAGAAAAACTGGGAACAGGTCATCGCTGAAGCTGCATTCAAATATGCCGGTTCGGTTTACAAAGATCTTGAAAAGCTTCAGACCATCACCGAAACGGGTGGCGACGCCAAAGAAACCTTCGCTAAATACGGCAAACACTGGGGTGAGCTCAAAGGCTTTGCTATGGCTCTGGAAACCAGCGGCCAGTCGCTTGGCGAAACCGGCGTGAAAATGAACCGTCTGGTTGGCTTTGGTCCGGTTCTTCTCGGCGGTGGACAGGTCACGGGTGTCGACGGCAACGGGGAGTACATCATCGGTGGCGACATGTCTGTTGGCAACTACATGGTTCACATGTTGAAACTGCAGAAACTGCTGGCTGACCAGTTCGATCTTAGCGCAAAGAAAAATGACGCGACAGCAGAGCTGGCCGGTCTGATCGAAGAGCTGGGTGATGCGGTCTCAGCTGAAAACGACTAATTCCTGAACTTTAGGGATGTATGACATTGCCGCCCAGTGGTTTGTTAGCGACTGGGCGGCAAATTTTTTAAACCCTCAAAAGCGTCTTTTCTGGGGGTATCTTCTCACCGCATTGCTGATCGCAGTGGTGTGGTTCGCATTGCAGCAAAAGCAGAGCATCCGTTCTGCGCTCAATGCGGTTTTCTCTCGTCGAATCTGGCTTTCCAAAAGTGCGCGCGCAGATTACGCGGTATTCACCATTAACAGCATATTGCTGGTGCCGGTCGGATCGCGGTTGCTCGCCAGCACAACGGTCGCGTACTTCCTCTTCGAATGGTTGCATGAAATTGGTGGTGGTCGGGCGCTGATAGGTCAGTCCATGCCGGCATGGACAATCGCCACCCTGTTTACCGTGGTGCTGTTCATTTTCGACGACTTCGCGCGCTACTGGGTTCATCGAGTCATGCATATGGTGCCTGCGCTGTGGGCATTCCACAGAGTGCATCACAGTGCAACCGTTTTAAACCCGGTAACGGTACTCAGGACTCATCCCGTTGAAAGTATTCTTTTTAGTTTGCGTGGTGCAGTCGTGCAAGGTTCAACTATCGCACTGTTTATATACGGCTTCGGCGATAAAGTCACGCTGCTGATGGTGCTTGGCGCAAATGCATTTAAATTCACCTTTAATGTACTGGGGTCGAATTTGCGACACAGCGAAGTGCCGCTGGGCTATTGGCGATGGCTCGAATGCGTTTTTATCTCACCTGCGCAGCACCAGATTCATCACTCCACTGCGCGCGAACACTATGACAAGAACTTCGGCGTAGCGCTGGCCGTTTGGGACAAATGGTTTGGAACGCATGTTTACTCAGAGACCGGAAGGCAGCTTGCCTACGGACTCTCGGAAGACGGTGCAGACGACATGTCTTTACGTGCACTGTACCTGCAGCCATTTCGTCTGGCATTCCGGGAAATCGGTAAATCTATAGCGGCTTCACGGGTTTCTGGTAGTCTAAATAAAATTAAACTGAATTCTGCAAAAATGATATCCACTAATATTGGTAAAACGATTGCTGTACTGGGACTGGTGGTTTCCGTATGGTTTGTTAGTTTGAATGCACCCGTATGGGCGCAAAATGAAAGCGTAAATATTTATTCGGCGCGTAAAGAGGCGTTGATACTGCCCCTTCTCGAACGCTTTAAAGAAGATACCGGAATCAACTTTCGTCTCGTCACCGGCAAAGCGGACGGCCTGCTCAAGCGCATAGAGATTGAAGGCGAGGCTACACCTGCTGACGTATTTATTACGGTCGATGCGGGACGGTTGCAAAAAGCCAAGGTTGCAGAGATTCTTCAGCCGATTGAAAATGCGACCTTGAACGAGACGGTACCGGCGCATTTGCGAGATCAGGACAACCAGTGGTTTGGTTTGTCACAACGGGCGCGCGTCATTTTCTACGCGAAGGATCGAGTCGATCCGAGTGAGCTGTCCACGTATGAGGCCCTGACCGATGAAAAATGGCGCGGGCGGCTCTGCATCCGATCTTCTAACAGTGTGTACAACCAGTCTCTGGTTGCGTCGATGATTCACAGTCTTGGAGAAGAGGCAACGGAGCAGTGGGCCACCGGACTGGTGAAAAACTTTGCGCGAAACCCGGGAGGCGGAGACACCGATCAGCTGCATGCTGTAGCCGCGGGTCAGTGCGATATTACAGTGGTAAACACCTACTATTTCGGTCGCCTGATCAATAGCGATAAAGATAAGGATCGAGGGGCGGCAGAGAATATCGGAATATTTTGGCCCAACCAGAACGATCGCGGCGCTCACTTTAACGTTAGCGGTGCCGGGGTTACCAAATATGCAAAGAATCCGGAAACCGCGCAGAAACTGCTCGAGTATCTTGTAAAGCCTGAATCGCAAAGCTGGTATGCTGAGGTCAATAACGAGTTTCCTGTGGTACCTGGAGCACCCATTTCGGAAACGTTAGCGAGCTTTGGTCCTTTTAAATCCGATACGATCAATCTGACGTTGCTGGGTGAAAACAATCGGGCTGCGCTGCAGCTGATGGACCGAGCCGGATGGCAGTAGGTCCGCATCGAAAATTGTTCCCCAAAAACTACTCTACAAAGCAGGCGGTGAATTTCCAGATTCGTTTTTAACATTGCCTTAAAATACAGTTTCGAGCCAGTCCGCGAAGTGATGCGGACTGTTCTCTGCAATCAATATCGGGTCGCCAGACATATACTCTGCGTTGGTTTCCGCACCTTTTTGCAATGACTACGGCGCTGGCAAAACTTCGATCACTTCCAATTATCTCCCTCTGGCGAGGAGACCCATGGGCGGTTCTGACTCTGGTCACCGCGCTGATTGTGCTGACGCCCATCCTGACGATCTGCGCCTATCTTTTGGCACCTGCGAGCGAGAACTGGGATCATCTTGCAGAGACCGTTCTGCCACTTTATGTCTCCAATTCTCTGGTGTTGATGCTCGGCGTAACCATCGGAGCCGGTACGATCGGAACGGCCACAGCGTGGCTGACCAGCATGTATCGTTTTCCCGGTCGCAGGTTTCTCACCTGGGCACTGTTACTGCCGCTTGCGATGCCCGCATACATTATCGCCTACACCTATACGGGCATACTGGACGTCAGTGGTCCTGTGCAGGAATGGATCAGGCAGACGTTCGATCTCAGCTACGGTGAATACTGGTTTCCGGAGGTTCGCAGTCTCAGCGGAGCGATAATCATGTTCTCGCTGGTTCTTTACCCCTATGTCTACATGTTGGCTCGGGCGTCTTTTCTCAGCCAATCCGTGTGTGTTCTGGAGGTCAGCCGAACACTGGGCTGCACGTCATGGATGTGTTTCTCGAAAGTCGCCATGCCGCTGGCCCGCCC
Source organism: Pseudomonadota bacterium (assembly GCA_039029455.1). Lineage (GTDB taxonomy): Bacteria > Pseudomonadota > Gammaproteobacteria > Arenicellales > Poriferihabitantaceae > JBCCGE01. The sequence continues at coordinate 5,707 of JBCCGE010000109.1, forward strand.
GGCAATCGTTGCGGGTTTATCGCTTGCGTTGATGGAGACGCTGGCGGACTTTGGCACAGTGCAGTACTTCGGTATCAGTACTTTCACAACCGGTATTTTTCGCACCTGGTTTGGGCTTTACGATGCGACCGCAGCATCTCAATTGTCGGCGATACTGATGATGTTTGTTTTCGTCCTTATCGTGATTGAACAGTGGTCGCGGCGGCGGTCTCGCTATCACCACACAACCGATCGATACAAGCGTATTCCGGAGGGAAAACTGTCGGCGACAGGCGAAAAGTTTGCGCTGTTGGTTTGCGCGCTGCCGCTCTTACTGGGGTTTGTGATACCGGTATTTCAGCTGGGGATATGGTCGGTAGAGACGTTTGAAGCAATGGTTGACAGCAGTTTTTTCCGACTGGCGATCAACAGTTTCACACTGGCTGCATCAGCGGCGGTGGTGGCGTTACTGTTTGCCTTGATTCTCGGTTACGGAAACAGGATCAGTTCCTCGCCGATCGTTTTTGGCGCGACTCGTCTTGCCGGCATGGGCTATGCTATTCCAGGCACCGTGATCGCGGTAGGAATTCTGATACCGTTTGGCGCGATCGACAATTGGATTAACCGATGGCTCGGTGCATACGGTGTATCCCCGGGCCTTTTCTTCAGTGGGACCATCTTTATCCTGATTTTTGCCTACACCGTTCGGTTTCTTGCTATTTCGCAGCAATCTGTTGAGGCCGGTCTTGGCAAAGTCAAACCGTCAATGGACGATGCTGCGCGCAGTATGGGGGAATCACGGATGCAGGTTTTAAGGCGGGTGCATCTACCGGTCATGAAAGGCAGTCTGTTGACTGCGCTGGTGATTGTTTTTGTCGACGTGTTGAAAGAACTCCCTGCGACGCTGATTCTGCGACCCTTTGATTTCAATACGCTTGCGGTCAGGGCCTATGAGCTGGCGTCGGATGAGCGACTCGCAGACTCGTCCACGGCAGCGCTCGCAATTGTGTTGGTCGGGATTGTGCCGGTTATACTGCTGAGCACCGCAATATCCAACTCTCGGGCAGGCAGTAGAAAGCAATGACTTCTCATCTAACGGTTTCTGATGTCAGTATTGACCTTGGAGAGAGTGAGATTGTTCAAGACATCTCGTTTTCTTTGCAGACAGGTGAAATCGGCTGCCTCCTCGGACCCAGTGGTTGCGGTAAGACGACATTGCTGCGTTCAATTGCGGGGTTTGAGCAACCGCGGAAAGGCACAATAGAATTGCAGCAACAGGTCATATCTTCGAGTGAGACCATGGTGCCTCCCGAGGCACGACAAGTCGGAATGGTGTTTCAGGACCTTGCCCTGTTTCCGCATCTGACGGTGGCACAGAATGTCGCCTTCGGGATCAAACAGCAGCCTAAGGAGTTACAAGCAAAAAGAGTGGCTGATCTGCTGGATCTGGTGAGTCTTTCGACGGCCAGCGGGAAGTACCCGCACGAACTGTCGGGAGGTCAGCAACAGCGAGTTGCGCTGATTCGTGCCATGGCACCTAAACCTCGACTGCTGTTGTTGGATGAGCCGTTCAGCGGTCAGGACAGTGATTTACGTGAGCAGCTGGCTAGAGAGGTCAGGGGTATCCTGCTTGAGGACAACATCACAGCGCTTCTGGTTACCCACGATCAGATGGAAGCTTTTGCGTTCTCTGACTCCATCGGCGTGATTAATCACGGAGTTCTGCAACAGTGGGACAGCGCCTTTAATTTGTATCATCGACCCGCCAATGAATTCGTAGCGGATTTTATCGGTTCCGGTGAATTTGTATGCGGCACAGTGTCAGCCTCGGATTCTGTATCCACTCCGTTTGGGGAATTGAACGGCGAAATGACCGCCAGTATCTCGCAGGGTGTGAAAGTCAAGCTGCTTGTGCGCCCGGATGAGGTGCGCTACGACAATAACAGTGTGACTGTTGCAAAGGTGGTTGGAAAGTCTTTTCGCGGTGCAGACCATCTTTATCAGCTCGAAACCAGAGACGGATCCGGTCTGCTATGCCTGACGCCAAGTCATAATAACTTTGATATCGGCGATGCATTTGGATTTCGACTTGAACTCGATCGATTGGTGGTTTTTCCGGATTCGGATCGCGCTCATTCGATATCGTCGACTGCAGAATAGGCGTCGCAGTGAATCGTCGCGAATGTCTATCCCTGGGTCTGATAGCAGTGTCCGCGTTTGGTTGTCGCCCGATTCGTCGACAGTACCCCTCGACGGTTTTTTCAGCTGCCAAAGACGCAGACGGTTATGCAATTTATGGTCTTTATTCAGAAACTCTGGCGTTCAGATTTAAACTGTCCTGTGAACAGCGAATGCACGGATTTGCACGCCGCCCGCAATCCGATGATGTTGTCTGTTTCGCCCGACGCCCTGGAGAGATGGCGGTCGTCTTCGATGGTGAGTCGGGCTCGCAGCGCAATCTGATCGAGTCTGCTTCAAACCGTCTCTTTTATGGTCACGGTGCGTATTCTGCCGACGGTCGCTATCTGTACGCCAGTGAAAACGCCTATCAGACCGGCCACGGCGTTATTGGTATTTATGATGCAGATGCAGGTTACTCGCGGGTAGGGGAATTCGAATCGGGGGGTATTGGTCCACATGAGATTATTCTGTCGGCAGACGGCCGGCAACTGGTTGTGGCGAACGGTGGTGTCAGAACCCATCCATCCAGCGGGCGCAAAAAACTCAATTTGCAAACAATGGAATCCAACATCACATGGATTGATCTGTCCACAGAGGTTCCGGTCCGGACCGAGCGGCTGCCGGGAGACCACCGTCAGCTCAGTATCCGGCATATCGATATCAACAGGTATGGCTCGCTGGTGTTCGCCTGCCAGTATTATGGTGATGACGGTGGCACACCTCAGTTATTCGGGCGGGAACAGAACTCCGGGGGTCTCGAGCTGACCCCATTGGAGTTGTCCGCGCTATCCCGTCTCGGAAATTACTGTGGCAGCGTCGTTGCATTGAATGAAGAGATCGCTGTGACTTCGCCCAGAGGAAACCATTTCGCCTGGACGAAAAGTAACCGTACCCAAGTGGCCCTGACCCGTATCGGCGAAGTCTGTGGTTTGTTCAGTACGGCAGATCACCTGATTGTCAGTGACGGCCGTGGCTACGTCAGAAGAATCAGTCGCAATCATCCGTCGCAGTTTCGTCAGCGCAAGTATGATCAGGTATTGTGGGATAACCATTTGGGATAGTTTTTGTCTGGAGAACGATGATGTCACCTGAAGAATTCAGAAAAGCAGGTCACGAGCTGATCGACTGGATTGCGGATTATCGACTGGCGATTGCAACCGGCCCGGTGCGGGCCCGGGTCGGCCCTGGAGATGTTAAAGCCTCATTTTCCGAAAACCCTCCGGAACGCAAAGGGGCTTTCTCAGAACTATTGACCGCAATGGATGAGAATATATTGCCCGGGGTGACCCAGGTGCAGCATCCGATGCATTTTGGCTGGTTTCCATCAAATGCAGCGTTGGCTTCGGTTCTCGGAGATATTGCGTCCAGTGGAATGGGTACTCTGGGAATATCCTGGGAAAGCTGTCCGGCGCTGACTGAGGTCGAGTCCGTGACCTGTGACTGGATGCGACAGTTGGTGGGGCTTTCAGGTCAGTGGGAGGGAACGATACACGATACAGCGTCTACGGCTGCGCTCGTGGCAATGCTGCTTGCACGGGAGAAAGCGACGGATTTCGCAGAGATGCGGGGCGGACTTCAGTCCTGCAACCACGCCCTGACGGTGTATACCACCGCGGAGGCGCATTCCTCAATACAAAAGGCCGCTTTGCTCGCAGGCTTTGGTCGGGACAATATCAGACTGGTCGAAATGGATCCGGTTTCCCGATCGATGGATGCCGATGCTCTCGATCAGCAGATCGAACAGGATCTGGCACATGGAATGGTGCCTGCAATCATAGTGGCTTCGGTCGGCTCTACCGGGGTGACCGCAATCGATCCCGTCGCGCCGATGGCATCGGTTGCGCGAGACCGCGGCGTCTGGCTGCATGTCGATGCTGCGATGGCCGGCTCGGCGATGCTGTTGCCTGAATGTCGACACCTATGGTTGGGGGTCGAGGAAGCAGATTCGGTGTCATGGAATCCGCACAAGTGGATGGGGACTTTGCTGGATTGTTCTCTGTTCTACGTGCGAGATGTCGAGCACCTGGTTCGGGTCATGTCGACAAATCCGAGCTATCTGCGCTCGAGCGTCGATGGTGAGGTGGTTCAATATCGGGATTGGGGAATACCGCTCGGACGTCGCTTCAGGGCACTAAAACTCTGGTTTCATCTTCATCTTGACGGCACAGACGCGATTCGCGAAAGGCTGCGGCGCGATCTTGAGCATGCGCGGGAGTTCGCTAGCAAGGTCGAACAGGCCGACCACTGGCGGGTGGTTTCACCGGTGAACCTTCAGACTGTCTGTATTCGGCATGAGCCTCCTGATATCGATCAAAAAGGGCTTGATCAGCATACCCTTAATTGGGTACAAACGCTGAACCAGTCCGGTAAAGCATTCCTGACGCCTGCGAAGCTGGACGACAAATGGATGGTCCGCGTGTCTATCGGCGTCGAATCCACAGAACGCGAA
>JBCCGE010000110.1:0-10302 GCA_039029455.1 Pseudomonadota bacterium
ATCCGATGTCCGTCTACTTTGCCGCTAGGTGCTTCTTGCATGGCAAGATGTGCTGGAGGAAGGAAACCTTCTAAGGGCCCATCACTCCCACTCTGAACGAGCACTTTGATAGCGCTAGGTACCTCCGGATCAGGGCATCGTCGGGCAAGTATCCCTCCGGTAGCAAATTCCAGCTCTGCGGCCAGCCCCTAGCCTCACTTGCCGAGGGGGGCCCGTCGCCCTTCGCCTGGCTGGGCGGAGGCACCAGTAGTGGCGGTGAGCCCGCACTTGGCTAAGCTTACCTGTATTCGGCATGAGCCTCCTGATATCGATCAAAAAGGGCTTGATCAGCATACCCTTAATTGGGTACAAACGCTGAACCAGTCCGGCAAGGCATTCCTGACGCCTGCGAAGCTGGACGACAAATGGATGGTCCGCGTGTCTATGGGCGTCGAATCCACAGAACGCGAACACGTTGATACGCTTTGGACACTGGTGCAGGAGCACGCCGAGACGAGTATGCATTCACTAAACCAGTCGGGTTCTTAAATTCTATGAGCGATTCAATCGTGATTGTCGGGGGTGGCCAGGCCGCCATAGCCTGCGTAACCAAACTGCGAAATCTGGACTTTTCCGGAGATATTACTATTGTGACCGAAGAAGCGGTGCTGCCGTATCAGCGTCCACCGCTGTCAAAGCAGTACCTCCTGGGTAAGCAAACGCTGGAGGATCTGTTCTTTCAGGCTGACTCATGGTACGACGAACGCAGTATTACTGTTCTACTGGAAGCCAAAGTGGTGGCGGTAAATCGTGACACGCCGTCAGTCGTCACCGAGGACGGCCGTGAGATCAGTTACAGCAAGCTGGTATGGTGTGCAGGTTCGGAGCCCATCAGACTGCCGGCATCTGTCGGCGGGGAAGCCGAGAACGTTTCGGTAGTGCGTGATCTTCCTCACGTTGACCACATCAAACCCCTGCTCGAAGAAAATGGTAACGTTCTGGTCGTCGGCGGAGGCTACATCGGTCTGGAGGCTGCTGCAGTATGTCGTGCGTTCGGATGCAATGTGACTTTGGTGGAAGCTCAGTCGCGCATTCTGCAACGCGTTGCCGCTGAGGCAACGTCGGATTACTTTCGTCAGTTACATCAGCAGAACGGGGTAGAGATCCGCGAAGATACAACACTGCAGTCTTTGGTCATCGAAGGGTCCAAGGCGGTTTCCGCGCAATTCAGCGACGGTTCGTCAATGGCTGTAGCCGCTGTGATTGTTGGCATCGGCATACGCCCGAATATCAGAGCCCTTGAGGAGGCGGGCGTAGACATCTCAAACGGGGTGGCAGTGAATGAGTTTTGTCAGACCAGTGATCCCAACATCTATGCCGCCGGAGACTGCTGCAGTTTTATCCGCAATGGCGAACAGATCAGACTGGAGTCGGTTCAAAACGCTAACGACCAGGGCGAAACTGCCGCAAATCACATTATGGGCAATGCTGTGTCCTATCAGAGCACGCCATGGTTCTGGTCAGATCAGTATGACGTTAAGTTGCAGATCGCGGGACTCAACAACGGTTACACAAAAACGGTATCCCGAACAGGCAGCAAACCCGGCGCTGTGTCCCACTGGTACTTTGACGATGAAAAGCTGCTGGCAGTGGATGCGATCAATGAACCCGGCGCATTCATGGTGACGAAGCGACTGCTCGACCTCGGAAAGACTCCGACTCCAGAGGATATTGAGAACACCGATAAAGACCTGAAGGTGTTGATGAAGGAGTTGACCAGACCGTCCTGACCGCGCGAGCCGGACTTTCGACGATTTCTTTAGCTGTTCAATTTAGACCGCAGGTCCGTATAACCCTCTCGAAAGGTCGGAAAAGTAAACTCAAAGCCGGTTTTCAGAATGCGAGTGTTTCGACATCGCTTGTTCTGATCGCTGTCAGTGGCACCTGATCTGGCGGCAGGCAATTCATAACTGAAATGCTGCGAAAACCATTCCGCCATCTGCCACTTGCTGGCAGGGTCGTGGTCTGTTGCGAGATAGAGATTGTGATCCAGCATACCCTCTTGCTGCAGTCTGCTGAGGTGATGCAATGCCCGCATGCAATCCGTTCTATGGATTCTGTTGGTGTATACCGGTGGCGACTGCTGGATCGACGCGGACTGCATTAACCGCTCAACCATCTGCGTTTGAGTTCCACCATATATGCCCGAGAACCTGACGATAATATTGTCTGAGTTCTGTTGAAGAACCGCCCATTCCGCGCTGACAAGATAACGGCCGTTGTATCGATCCGGATCGGTGTCGCTGGATTCGTCCACCCATTCACCGTGACGCTGGTGATAAACACTGGTCGACGACACAAAAACACATTCCGGAGGTTTTTTCAGATCGGCAAGAATCGACAAAATATTGTTGAGGCCGACATCGTATTGAAGCTGGTAGCCTTCTTCAGTTCGCTCAGCGGGCGGCAGGATTATGATGGCCTGATCTACGGATTTCGGTATAACACCAAGGCTGTCAATTTCTGTAACATCGGCGCTGATAAAGCCCAGCAGTTCATTTTCGTCATTCTGCTGCGAGCGACGCAAGCCGGTTACTCGATTGCCTTCTGATGAGAGCTGACGAGCCAGCGGCATGCCAATTTTTCCACACCCCACAATTAGCACGTGACGATTTTCCATATCTCTCAACTCGAAACGATTGACCTTCCGCCATCAACGTTGATTGTCTGACCGGTGATAAATCCGCTGTCGGCGATTAGAAACTTGATCGTTTTTGCAATGTCATCGGGACTGCCAATCGACTTCAGTGGTGTCCCCGAGATCATGCGTTGTTTGGATAAATCATCAACGCCTTTATCCGGCCACATGATTGCACCGGGCGCTACAGCGTTAACCCTGATGTCCGGCCCAAGATCAAGCGCGAGTGATCGCGTCAAAGACGTCAGTGCCGCTTTTGAGGATACGTAAATTGGATGTTCACTCAACGGCCTTTCCGCGTAAATATCGGTCACATTGATGATGCAGCCACTCACCCGCTGCAGATAGGGTGCGGCAGCCTGACACAGAAAAAAAGGCGCTTTGATGTTTGTATCCATCAACAGCTGCCATTGCTCTTCAGACGCTGTTTTCAGCGGTGTCGGGAAAAAAGCTGATGCGTTGTTGATCAGAACGTCCAGACGACCGGTTTCGTTCACACACTGTTGCACGAGATTCTTAACCTTTGCAACTTCCGTCAAGTCACCGCGAACCAGGGTAACGGACTTTGGCCGTTGTTCGCACAACTCCGCGCGCAGCGCTTCAGCGTCGTCAGCGCTGTTGCGATAGTGCACGACGACACGCATGCCCTGTTGATGCAGCATGCGTGCAGTGTGCGCACCGAGTCGTCGGGAGCCACCCGTAATCAGCGCCACTTTGTCTTTAAGGTCAGACATACCAGTCGAAAGTCGGTGTGTTAAAAAATGGGTATTGCGGTATTCTATCAGTCTCTCGACAGGTAGCACCCGCCTTGTTAGCCGATCCATCACCCGCTGAGAAACTGCATTCAGACGCACTGCGGCGACAAATAACGAAGCGTATTCGGGAACGTCGCGGCGCCATCGATTTTCAGGAGTTCATGCAAATGGCGCTGTATGAGCCCGGTTTCGGTTACTATGTCTCGGGCAAAGAAAAGTTTTCGGAACGCGGTGACTTCATAACTGCGCCAGTTCTGGGTGATATCTTTGGTATTTGTCTGGCGCGTCAGTGCGAACAGATTTTTGATCATACCGGCATGCGCAATATGCTGGAGTTTGGTGCCGGAAACGGCGAGCTCGCAGCAACCGTTTTACGGTCCCTTGAGAAATTGGAGCGACTACCTGAACGGTATTTCATTCTTGAGCCAGGAGCCGAGCTCCGGCAAAGGCAAGCTGAAATAATACAAGAAAAAGCGGGACCGGCAGCGAACCGGGTTGTCTGGCTGAGCGAGATGCCGGAGGAATTCAGCGGGGTGGTGCTGGCAAATGAGGTATTGGATGCCATGCCGTGTCAGCGCTTTCGTATCGACGACACCGGTGTCGCCAGGCGCTGTGATGTGATTGAATCCGGAGGGTTACTGAATCCGGTTTTCTCGCACAGCGCGCTATCGGATCAGTTTTGTGAGCGAATTTCGGCGTTTGATTTACCGGAAGGGTATGAAAGCGAGTGCAATCCGGTTGCGGAAGCATGGACATCAAGTCTGGCCACCAGCCTCAAAGAAGCCGTTGTGCTGCTTATTGACTACGGGTTTCCGGACCGGGAGTACTATCACCCCGATCGCTCGCAGGGAACACTAATGTGCCATTACCGACACATTGCGCACAGTGACCCTATGTTTTACCCGGGTCTGCAGGACATTACCGCTCATGTGGATTTCACCGCGATCGGAAATTCAGCCAGTACTGCCGGGCTTGATGTCTGTGGCTACACTACCCAGGCAGGGTTTCTTCTTGGTTGCGGGGCTCTGGAACATCTGCAGACCAGACAGCTTGAAGCCGGTTCGGACAGGGAATATCTGGAAATGTCACAGGAGATGAAAAAGCTGGTGCTGCCACACGAAATGGGAGAGTTATTTAAGGTGTTATCGCTGTCGCGCAATATTGAACTGGATTTGATCGGGTTCCAGATACAGAACCGAATGGGTAAACTCTGATGGACTACCTGCAATCTTTCTGGCTGGCGGCACTGCAGGGGTTTACTGAATTTCTGCCGATTTCAAGCTCCGGACATTTGATACTGGTGCCTCGGATGCTGGGCTGGAGCGACCAGGGATTGGCGTTTGACGTCGCTGTACATGTAGGTACGCTTATTGCCGTGTTGTTCTATTTCCGCACAGACATTCGCTGGATTGTGCGGGATTGCTGGCTTCAACTTAAGGGTCAGCCGCAAACGGATTCGAGTCGATTGGGCTGGATGATTTTGCTTGCCGCTCTCATCATTATTCCTTTTGCCGTGTTCCTCGAGTCATGGATCGAGGGCAACATGCGATCAGTTGCAGCAGTTGCCGCGACAACTGTGTTTTTTGGTCTGCTCCTTGGCTTTGCCGATAAAACAGGCACGCAAGCTCGCACGATGGATTCTTTGCGATGGAAAGATGCATTGATTATCGGAGTGGCACAGGTGCTCGCACTGTTTCCGGGCACTTCTCGCTCTGGTATTACCATTACCGCCGGACTGCTACTCGGTCTTAATCGTCAGACCGCTGCCCGCTTTTCATTTCTGCTTGCGATACCGGTTATCGTATTTGCAGGTGTTTGGGAAAGCTGGAATCTTGTCCACAGTCCGCAGACAGTTCATTGGGGGGAACTCATTTTTTCCGTCGGAGTAGCGGCAATCGTTGCGCTGCTTTCGATCCATTTTTTTCTTCGTTTTATCGATAAGTTTGGCTTGATTCCCTTTGTCATTTATCGAGTTATTCTGGGTGTTGCGCTGCTGGTTTTTTATACCTGACTGACTGCATACCTGCGACTCAGTCAGGTAGAATCCGCGCACGTTTGAACATCAAATATTCCGGTTTTTCATGAAGCTCAGTGTCGAAGAGTTCCGCAAATGGCCACACAAGGCGATCACCTTGTTGGGTATGTCGGGTATCGGAAAGACAACCGTTGGCAGCGTGTTGCCAAGAAATGTCTGGTTCCACTACTCAGGAGACTACCGAATTGGGACCCGCTATCTGGACGAGGCCATTCTCGACCATGTAAAAACGAGAGCTATGCAGCATCCGGAATTACGAATGATGCTGCAAAATGATCATATCTACCTTAGAAACAATATCGCGATCGACAACCTGGAGCCACTGTCCAACTACCTCGGCAAAATTGGGGATCCGGATCAGGGCGGATTGAGTCTGCACGAATTCAAACGTCGTCAAAAGCTGTTTTGCCATGCCGAGCAAATGGCAATGAATGACGTCCCGACATTTATCGACAAAGGACAGAGCATCTACCGGTATCCTCACTTTCTGAATGATGCCGGCGGAAGTATTTGTGGTCTGGATGATCAAACATGGGATATGCTGTCCGAACACACGCTCATTTTATATCTGCGTGCAGACAATGATCTGGAGCAGACGCTGGCTGAGAGAGCGCGTCGCTACCCAAAGCCCCTTGTGTACGAAGAAGAGTTTCTGGATTCTGCATTGCACACCTATCTGCAGGAAAATGGAATTTCGGACATCGAGTCAATCGAGCCGGACCGTTTTGTGCAGTGGGTCTTTCCTAAACTGATCGACTACCGGCGCCCGATGTACGAAGCGATCTGCGAGAAATACGGGTACGCCGTGGATGCACGCCTTGTATTTGAGCTAAAAAACGAGGACGATTTTCTGGCGATGGTGTGCGATGTCATTGGTTCATCAGATCCGTAAAGCCGTTAAGATTAATTTCCGAAGAGGAGTCCACTATGCCCCTGGTTGCCAACTCTGACCTCCCCACATTCGACCGATTGAAGCACGAAGGTCAGGAAGTTCTCAGACCTGATCGCGCTACGCGCCAGGATATCCGGGAGCTGCATATCGGCCTGCTGAATATGATGCCGGACGCGGCACTGCAGGCGACTGAACGTCAGTTTCTTCGAATGGTCGGTGCCTGCAACAGAATCGCCCAGTTCCACGTCCATGTGTTCACATTTGATGAGATACCCAGGGATACGACCGCCCGCGACCATATTGACAAATACTATCGGACATTTGAATCTTTAAAGGAGGAAGGGCTGGACGCGCTCATTCTTTCGGGAGCAAATCCAGTAGAGAAAAATATTGAGGACGAACCGTTTTGGGAACCTCTTCAGGAGGTGGTTTCCTGGGCGCGTGAAAATGTCTGTTCAACAATGTGCTCTTGTCTTGCAACCCATGCAATCGTTCAACAGGTGTGGGGCATTCACCGTTATCCTCTGCCTCAAAAACGCTGGGGGGTCTATTCAAATAGAGTGACCGGAGAAAACCACCCACTCACTTCGAATATCAACACTCGATTTGATGCACCTCATTCTCATGTTTTTGAGGTCAATTCAGCACAATTCAGAGAACACGGTCTCAGGGTACTGGCCGAAAGCAAGCAATCCGATCTGCATCTGGCTACCAGTCCGGACGGTTTGCGTTTTGTTTTTTTCCAGGGACACCCGGAGTATGACGCGGTTAGTCTCCTCAAAGAGTATCGAAGAGAGGTCACCCGCTTTCTGGACGGCACCCGAAGTTATCCGCCATTGCCTGAAAACTATTTTTACGGAGATTCACTGGAGATTGTTGAGTCGTTCCAGCGCAAAGTGGAACAGTCCAGAGGAAACTTTTCAACATTGCCTGAATTTCCGGAAGCAGAAGTTGCGGAACTCATCGATAACACCTGGTCAGATACCGGGAAAGCTGTGGTTAACAATTGGCTTGGCCTGATTTACCAGTTGGCTTCACCGGAAAGGGGACGGGTATTTATGGAGGGTGTAGACCCTGACAATCCGCTGGGAATTTTAACTTAAGGAAGCTCCGCATAAGTCGGGCGAGCCAAGTTGGGAGTCAAAGCTGTCGTGATGGCGTCAGGAAACAACGCCCTTAATTGTCATTATTCTACTGAGTTTGCCTGGGGTTTTTGAGCTCAAGCCGTTTGTGCATAACTTATTCAACGGTTCCCTGTATAAATGGCAGGGCGGGTCGCCCTGCCAGGATCGTATCCAGTGAAACGGACTCAGCTGGCCTGATCGTCGCTTTTCGCCGACTTTTCAAGCGCATCGCGTGCCGGGGGGTTTGCTCGCATCTCGTCAGTCAGACTGGACACTCCTTCGTTTACTGAGCCATAGTGCTTGATTTGTTTAAGGAGTGATTCGCCGACACCTGGCACGGCGAGTAGGTCATCCACAGATTCGAATGCTCCCCGCTGTTCCCTTGCAGCGACTATTTTTTGAGACTTTCCGGGTCCAATTCCGGGTATGTATTGCAGTGTTTCAGCATCAGCCTGATTAAGGTTTATTTTCTCGGCCATTGCTACAGCATTCATCAGCATCAAGCTTACGGCGATAACGGCTATCTTCAGGTATCCAGATAGAGAAGTGTTTGTGTTGATCATCCTGATCTCCTTTAGGGTTGTTGAACTTATCGACGGTGTAACCTCCGGACCAGCGTAACCCGCAGCCGGATCCGATCCCGACCTAATCCGTTGTATTCAGAACTGGCTCCGTCGAAATCATCGAAAGTCGGGGAATCAGAAACTAACTGGATTGCTTCCTGCGTGCTGTGCGTTTTCGCACAAATGCCAAAATTTTTGGGCTGTATAATTGTCCGGATAATACGACTTGTAAGAAGACTATGAGAGAAATGAATGTTGAGCACCGCAGAAGACTTCTCCGCGCATCAGGCATTGCAACGGTTGGACTTGCAGTCTGGCAAAAGCCAGTGATACGACACGTTGCGTTACCCGCTCACGCTCAGACAACACAGGTCAGTGACTTGTCGGAATCGAACGTCGATGGAGCGGAATCCACCACACTATCACCCGATGACATCATTCGAGTGATTATTGATCCGCTGGTTCTCGGGAAATCTCCCCACCGTTAAGGTATGAGCGACGATTTTTCTGCGTTTCGGGTTAACGAAATAAGCGTCTTTTTTTGCGATCCGGCTAAATTCCCGAATAAAAAGGTGCAGCGCCGCCGGAGTCAATCACGGCAGATGTGCCTTTGCCAGATAGTCTTCTGACTGCATTTCCTGCAGGCGACTGATGGTGCGCTGGAAAGGATCGATCAATCTCTTGCCCTGATAGAGCCTGTCCGGAAGCTCTTCAGCCGAGATGATGACATTGACACCTCGGTCGTACATTTCATCGATCAACTCTATGAATCGCCTCGCAGCATCCTCGGTACTGCGATCAAAAACTGGCACGTCAGACAAAAACAGAGTATGAAACTGCCGGGATAGCTCAATGTAATCCACTTTTGAGCGCGGCGATTCGCACAGGATTTTGCATTCAAACCATACAACTCCGGACGCCAGGGCTACAACCGGCACATCGCGACCGTTGATCTCCATAAGCTCACTGCCTGCATCACTCTCACCGGTAAGCGCTGAGAACGCCGCGCGCATACTTTCTATTGCCGTATCGTCTGCCGGAACAAGATAGGTCTCAGCGTTTTGCAGGAAGGCCATTCGATAGTCTTTCCCGAAATCGACCTCTATTACGTGCGTGTGCTGATTCAGCAATTCAATCGCTGGCAAAAACCGCGCGCGTTGTAATCCATCCTGATACAGATTGTCAGGTACAGTGTTTGAAGTGGTAATCAATACAACGTTGTACTGGAACAGATGTTTCAGAAGTCCATGAAGAATCATTGCGTCAGTTATATCCGTAACAGCGAATTCATCGAGACAAAGCACCCGATGCCTGTCCGCGAAATTCCGGGCGATGATTTCCAGCGGATTCTGCTTTTTTGAAATCGAGGATTTTTCATCGTGCACGGATTGCATGTAGCGGTGAAAATGGATGCGTCGGGCCATTCCCTCCGGAAGCGCGCTAACAAACAAGTCCATGACCAGTGTTTTGCCCGTCCCTACTCCTCCCCAGAGATAAGCGCCTCGGACAGGATCGTCATTGTTCCCGAAGAAACGGTGTAACCACGATTCTTTCGGGTGGTCCGATGTGGTCAGCTGTTCATGGATCCGGTCGAGAATTCCAAGCGCGTTGAGTTGGGCCTCATCCTTATGTATCCGGCCTTCGCGGACCGCATGCAAATAGTGGTCAGTGGGTTTCATCCGACCGCATCACTCATCGACAGGGAGGGCGCTATTTGTGAGAAAGCGCTCAGGGACTCAAATTGGGTCACACCCCTTGCAGGTTTACTCAGATCCGGTTGTTCGATGCAATACAAATGTTGGATACCGAAAGCCTGTGCAGCCTCGAGAACTGATTCACTGTCGTCGATAAATAAACATCGCTCCGGCGCAACAGAATGGAGATCGAACAAGGCATGCCAAAACGCCTGATCCTCCTTGGCCGCACCCAGATCATGGGAACTCACGATGCGATCCAGGAATGCCGATAAATCAACTCTGTTCAGTTTGATATCAATTGTTGCCGGCCAGGCGTTTGTAGTTAGCCATACCGTTTTCTTCTCTGAAAGCAGCCAGTCAAGAAATTCAATAGATAGCGGGCGCGGTTGAATCAGATGGGCCAGATCATGGTTTAGTTTCAGGACATCGAGATCAAATCTTTTGCTCCAGTAGTCAACACTGTACCAGTCGAGGGTGCCTCGTTTCGCCATGATTGCTGGAACGACGATGTCTCTGGCTTCATCGACAGTCAATCCGTTCTTGTCGCCGTATTTGGACG
>JBCCGE010000111.1:0-9937 GCA_039029455.1 Pseudomonadota bacterium
CCCCGACCAATTTCCTGATCTGTTTTCTTCTCGCCAGAGAATGAAGAAAACAGATCAGGAAATTGTAAGGAGATCTGGGACCGAAGGAAAGGTTCACGCGCATCGCAGGATGCGATGCAGAACGTTGCTCGCAGAGCAACGGCCCATAGGGCGAGGGACAGGAGTCCCGAGTAAATCCTCTCACCCCGACCAATTTCCTGATCCGTTTTCTTCTCGCCAGAGAACGAAGAAAACGGATCAGGAAATTGTAAGGAGATCTGGGACCGAAGGAAAGGTTCACGCGCATCGCAAGATGCGATGCAGAACGTTGCTCGCAGAGCAACGGCCCAAAGGTCGAGGGACAGGAGTGCCGAGTAAATCCTCTCACCCCGACCAACTTGGTCGATATCTTATTATTAAGGTTCCATCGGTTTTGTTCTTTAGCTTCAGGTAAAATCATTTGGGACTTTCTGAACATCCTCTCCCCTGATATCCAAATCCGCTCTGCAGAAAAAATCACGCCATCCGGGGTGCAAATTATGTGGGTGTAAAATCCTGGCGATCATGTCGGACGATTTCGGGATATACCTAGGCATTCTTTATACCAATGATTGTACTTACCAATCTGATATATGATTACCAGTCGGCGAGGGAGCTATCGAGCGGGTGTGAGCCGTTTATATAGCGAACTTGTGAATATGTTTGAACAGTCAACATGAGCGATTTGGTGGAAATTAAAGTACCAGATATTGGTGATTTTGATGCCGTTGAGGTGATTGAGATTCTTGTTGCGGTCGGAGACACAATAGCTGTTGACGACGCCGTCATCACTTTGGAGTCGGACAAGGCTTCGATGGATGTGCCGTCTTCTCATTCCGGGATCGTCAATGAAATTCTGGTTTCGGAAGGCGACCGGGTTTCTCAGGGTTCGGTGGTGATGGTGCTGGAAGCCAGCTCTGCTGAGCAGACGACAGATACCAACAAAACTTCGGCAAGTGCTGAAGACGCCGCCACGGCCGCAGCAGCAACAGAAGATGCGGGCGCGCCGGCCTCAACACCTGTTTCGGATTCATTTCAGGGGACCGCGGACAAGCATTTCCAGGTCGTCGTTCTGGGATCCGGACCCGGCGGATACACTGCTGCATTTCGCGCCGCAGACCTTGGGCTCAGTGCGGCGTTAATCGAACGCAACCAAACTCTGGGCGGTGTTTGTCTTAATGTCGGCTGTATTCCCTCAAAAGCGTTGCTGCATGCGGCCAAAGTGATCGATGAGGCTCAGGATATGTCGGCGCATGGCATCTCTTTTGGGAAACCCAAAGTCGATCTTGACCAGCTGCGCAGCTGGAAAGACTCGGTGGTTGGTAAATTAACCGGGGGACTCACCGGACTGGCGAAGCAACGAAAAGTCGATGTGCTGCAAGGTGTCGGTCGGTTCCTTGATCCTCACCATATCGAGATTGACGATGGAGAAGGTGGAACTCAGGTTATTGGTTTTGATCACTGCGTTATCGCAGCCGGATCGGAACCTGTTGTGTTGCCATTCCTGCCAGAGGATCCGCGAATCATTGATTCGACCGGAGCTCTGAAGCTGGACGACATTCCGAAAAAGTTGTTGGTAATAGGCGGCGGAATTATTGGGCTGGAGATGGCAACGGTATACCACTCGCTGGGTTCAGAGATCACAGTTGTTGAAATGCTGGATGGTCTGATGGCGGGTGCGGATCGAGACATCGTCAAACCGTTTCATAACCGGGTGAAAAAGCGCTACGAGAACATCTGGCTTGAAACACGAGTCACGGGAGTTGAAGCGCAAAAATCCGGTCTGAAAGTCAGTTTTGAAGGCAAGAATGCGCCGGAGAAACCCATGTCCTTCGACAAGGTGTTGGTGTCGGTTGGTCGCACACCGAACGGCCGGACCATTGGCGCAGAAGCAGCGGGTGTGGAGGTTGATGATCGTGGCTTTATCCATGTGGATGCGCAGCAAAAAACCAATGTCCCGCATATCTTTGCGATCGGTGATATTGTGGGTCAGCCAATGCTTGCGCATAAGGCCGTTCACGAAGGTAAAGTCGCGGCGGAAGTGTGTGCGGGTATGAAATCAGGGTTTGATACAACAATCATTCCATCCGTCGCCTACACAGATCCTGAGGTTGCCTGGGTCGGTGTGACTGAGGCAGAAGCAAAAGCTGCCGGTCGCAAAATCAGCAAAGGTGTTTTTCCATGGGCAGCGAGCGGTCGATCGTTGAGTCTCGGTCGGGACGAGGGCGTCACCAAACTGATATTTGATGCTGAGACAGACCGGGTTATAGGCGGGGGAATTGTCGGCCCCAGTGCGGGTGATTTGATTGCAGAGGTTGCACTGGCCATTGAGACACATTGTGATGCGGCCGATATCGGCTTGACTATCCATCCGCATCCGACGTTGTCTGAAACCGTTGCAATGGCTGCAGAGGCGTTTGAAGGTACGATTACTGACCTCTACATGCCGAAGAAAAAGCAAGCGTAGTAGGAAGTAGATTATGTTGAATTTGAAAACCACTTACAGCTTTCCGGTCTGAATCAGAATATGACTGTCGAGATTCCAGTTCAAACCAACCCTGCTGCGGGCAAGCCGCGGGGTAAAGTTGCCGGTGTCCCTCTGCGGGGCATCGACAAAGTGCGTCAGGAACGCATTCCGGTTCGGGTAGCCGGTCAAAAACCATTGCCCAAACCCGACTGGATTCGAATCAGGCTGCCGGGTGCCTCTCAGGCGGAAAAGGTTCGTGCCCTGATGCGTCAGCAGAGGCTTCATACAGTCTGCGAAGAAGCGGCCTGTCCCAATCTGCCGGAGTGCTTTGGCAAGGGCACCGCAACTTTCATGATTCTGGGTGATGTCTGCACCCGACGGTGCGCTTTTTGTGACGTCGGGTTTGGCAAACCACTTGCACCGGATGCCGAGGAACCTCAGCATCTTGCGGATGCTGTCAAAGTCATGGGACTGAAATACGTCGTCATTACTTCGGTGAATCGTGACGATTTAAAGGACGGCAGCGCGGCACACTATGCATCCTGCATCAATGCGATTCGACGACAAACGCCCGAGGTAAAGATTGAAATTCTGACACCGGATTTCAGAAACAGGGAGGTGAAAGCGATTCAGACATTGAAAGAAACACCGCCAGACGTGTTTAATCACAATATCGAGACGGTGCCCAGGCTCTATCGAAACGTTCGACCGGGTGCGGACTATCAGGGTTCACTGAAGCTTTTGGAAAATATCAGAGAGGCTCTGGTTTCAGTGCCGGCGAAATCCGGACTGATGCTGGGTCTGGGAGAAACCCGGGAAGAGGTGAGAAAGGTGATGGCTGATCTGCGAGATCACAACGTCGATATGCTGACCATTGGACAGTATCTGGCACCATCTGCCCACCACTACCCGGTGCAGCGGTATGTTAATCCATCCGAATTCGATGAATTACGCGAATACGGTTACTCGTTGGGTTTTGCCCATGTCGCCAGCGGGCCTCTGGTGCGATCGTCGTATCACGCCGATGTGCAGGCGGAGGCCGCAATCGAATCAATGACTGACTAGCGGGTTGGTAAGTTATTTTACCGGTCAGTTCCGAGATGCCTGCGTCGACATCGATTGTCGTTATTTCTATTACTAAAGGACTTGTTTCGGTTATGTCCTTGACTCTTGTTACAGATTCGATGTGTACCACTTATCAGAAGTGACCTTGACCAAGACATCAGGTTATTCATCGTGCTTCAGAAAATTGGCTGATTCTTTTACTGAATTATCTGTATCATCTGAAAAATCAGATTCTCTTAATTAATGGCAGAAAGTATGTCTCGCGCATTTATCTGTGATGGAATTCGAACCCCGTTCGGCCGCTATGGTGGCGCACTTTCGTCCATACGCACGGACGATCTGGCGGCACTGCCGATTGCAGAGATTTTAAGCCGGCACACATCACTTGATCGCGCCGCTGTCGATGAGGTCGTTTTGGGTTGTGCAATTCAGGCAGGCGAGGACAATCGCAATGTCGCCAGAATGGCCTCCTTGCTCGCTGGCCTTCCGCCGATTGTCCCCGGAATAACGGTAAACCGTCTTTGTGCTTCTGGTCTGGAGGCCGCAGTTCATGCTGCCCGGTCGATCAAACTTGAAGCGGCCGAACTGATGATTGCAGGTGGTGTTGAGTCCATGTCCAGAGCCCCGCTGGTAATGTCGAAAGCAGATAAAGCCTACGGTCGAACCCAACGGCTTGAAGATTCCACTCTCGGATGGCGTTTCGTCAATCCGAAAATGGAATCCATGTATGGTGTCGACAGTATGGCGCAAACGGCCGAGAATGTGGCAGAGGCATTCAGCATTTCCCGAGAGGATCAGGATAAATACGCCTGTCGCAGTCAGTTGCGAGTCGGAGCCGCGGTAAAAAACGCACTGTTTGATGAGGAGATTTTTTCAGTACGTGCGCCGGTTGGCAAGTCAGGCTCGGAAGCCGTAAGCCAGGACGAACACCCGCGACCCGAAACCACGCTTGAACAACTGTCCGCACTCAAACCTGCAGTTAGTGAAGGGGGTTGTGTTACGGCTGGCAATGCGTCCGGTGTCAACGATGGATCTGCAGCCCTGTTGATCGCCTCGGAGACAGCACTCGGAAATCACGGGCTGACGCCACTGGCAGAAATAAAACATGCTGTGTCTACAGGTGTTGAGCCGCGGCTGATGGGGATCGGACCGGTATCCGCTGTTAACAAACTATTGCAGCGAACGAACCTGACTCTGGACGATATTGGCGTGCTGGAAATAAACGAGGCGTTTGCGGCTCAGGTGCTGGCCGTGACGCGGCAGCTGGGTCTGCCTGACGACTGCGAGCATGTGAATCCGAACGGCGGTGCAATCGCAATTGGTCATCCGTTGGGGGCCAGTGGTGCCAGACTTTTGCTGACAGCATCGCTCGAGATGAAACGGCGAGGCGTTCGGTTTGGAATTTGCTCGATGTGTGTAGGTGTTGGACAGGGGGTCGCTGTTTTGCTGAAAGGAGTGAGCTAGTGGACTTGGTATCAACAACATTGGAGTCAGCTAACGTCATGGTGGGCACTCCGGCGTATAACGGCATGGTCCATTCTGACTATGTTCACAGCCTGTTGTCTTATGGCAATGCCGGCATCAAATTCGGTTTGCATACCATTGGCAACGAAAGTCTGATCACCCGGGCCAGAAATACAGTGCTGGCGAATTTCAATCATTTCACGGCATTTACCCACCTGTTGTTTCTCGACGCAGATGTTTATCTCGACGCCAAAGATTTAATCACCCTGATCGACCACAAAGTAGACGTTGTTGGGGCTCCGGTCTCACTAAAATCCAGCAGCAATTTTGTCAACACGGATGTGAGCATGAGTGGAACTACTGGATTGAAGATAGCCGGACGGGTGGGCACTGCAGCTGTTTTAATGTCCCGTAAAGCCTGTAGTGCGCTGATTGACGCTGCGGTGCAGGACGGTCGGGTGTATTCGGTACATAAGCAGCTGCAGCAGCCGGGTTTGCCGGATGAGCACTACGATGTGTTCAGGACCGGGATTCAGAACGGGGAGTATTTGTCCGAGGATTTTTTTGTCTGTAGCGAATTAAAGCAACTCGGCTTTGACATACATGTGGATACAAGTATTCGAACACGTCATCACGGCGTCGTTGCGTTTGACTCATGAAATGGTTCCCGATGGACACAAAAAAACCGGGCAGAGCCCGGTTTTTTTGATCTGTTGCGCAACCTGTTCAGCTGATACCGTCGAGATCGAAGGAAAACGACTGATTCACAGTCAGGTTGGATACAGGCGATGTCGTCGTCGGCTCCGGGGTTGTGGTTCCTGTGTCTTCGCCACCTCCGCTGTCTGTTGTATTTGCGTGTGAAGGCAGAATAACCGCGTCAACAGCGGGTTTTGACCATTTCTCCGGGAGGACAGAAGTCGTAATGACTGCGCCGCCGGCGAGTGTGCCTTTCAATACTTTACGTCGGTTACTTTCTTTCGAATTATCGTCGTGTTGTGACATCTCTAATCGCCCCTAGGATTTAAGTGTTTGAGTGTTTAAAAAACGCGAGGTTAGCAGAATAATCAAAGAGTTGCGAGGTTAATTCTGCACATTAACGGTAACCGTCGCGGTGGCAGTACTGACGCCGTCCTCAACGGAAATCGTAATCGTCCGCGTCGCCGTTGAAACATTATTTTCGGAATTGCTGAAGCGGATACTGTTCAACTGAGCTTCAAAATCAGCCTCAGCTTCGGCACTGCCCGAGGCCGGCGTGATGGTAATACTGGTTGGAGCATTATTGGACACCGACAGCGTGGTCTGAGTCGAAGACACATCAAGCTGGTCGCCCGATTGGGATGTGCCATTTGAAATCGAGACAACTATGCGTTCGACCGTGCCACCGTTCGCGTTGGTTATAGATGCGCCATTGGTGATGGAAACCGGGTTACCGCCGATCGTGTAGTCCACCGTTTGTGATCCGCTGTTGGAGCCGTTTGGATCAATGGACAGCGCCGTTGATCCGCCGCCATCGCTTCCCGAGTCATTGTTGCCGTCCGGAGTATCGCCGTCGGTGCCCGGATTTTCGGAGAAGTCGATATCGCATTCGTTGCGTGGATCCGTAATTATTGCAGACCCGTCAGAGGCCGTCGCTGTCGAATCCGACCCTACTGGACCGCCTCGAGGCGCTGTGAGGGTGATGTTGCTGTCTGTATTGGTGTTTGTTGATGCCGTCGTGCTGTTGGATGAAGTGCCGGTTGATGTTCCGGCGGGAACGACAAAATTCAGGGTATCCGCGGAGTAGTGAAAACCGTCATCGACATACAGCGTTGCCCGGTTATTGCCAACCGCAACTCCACCGCCGACAAAAACACAGGGAAAGTCGAGCTCGCGCATGAAATTTTCACCGTCGATTCTCCATCGATAATTGAGCGCTTCCGGGGCCTGGTCGGGGTCGAATGAATCGGATGGATCAAGAAACAGTGTACCGCTGCTGGTCACTGAGGTGCCGGCTACTGCTCGCGGCTGACTTCGGCTCAGGACAATATCGTTTTTCGGCAGGGTAAAGACATCGTCGATAAGCGTGAACAGGCCCCGACCGAGAATTCGGGTACTCTGGCGAAACTCGATCATGATATCGCCATCGAACTGATGGGTTGGAACCGAATGGATGCTGAATGTGGCGTCACGCTGTTCGCTCGGGCATCCCGGGGCAAGCTGAATCAAAGCCGTTCGATAGGGCAGTGCGGCCAGCTCTTCCCCAGCTGAATCGAGAATTCTGACTACGAATTCAACCGGGCTTCTGTTGACGTTGAGCGACGGTGATTCGGTCAAAGCTGAGAAATATACGGCACTGCCTGCCGGGAATGGCTGCGATCTCAGTGTGGCCACAGAATCAGTGCCGCCCTGCGCGTTGGAGCGTAAAAGCGCCGCGTAGTTGCTGCGTTCGTTGCCGTTGAAGGAGATCGCGGTGGTATCGTTGGCGGAGTAACAGCTGCCTTTGGCCGCCAGAGTAGCGAATCCGCCTTGTTCGCCGCCGGGCGTCCAGCCCTGAAACGTCCCGCTTTCAAAATCGCCGTCAAAAAATCCGCTCTGGGCATTGACGGGTGAGACCGCGATCACCGAAATCGCGAACACGGCGAGCACATGTGAGGCAGAGCTCAGAGTACTGAAGGTGAGGAAATTTCGCATCGATCGTGGCTTTTGGACAGTCCATCCCTAATTGCGCCTGATTATACTGTTTTGACCGCATTTTGCCGCTGTTTTCACTGGATTGTCATATAACCGTGTTCTAGAATTCGCCGCCCCGGAGTTTCTGGCTTTTCCATGTCGATCACTACCCGATTTCCCCCGAGCCCGACAGGGTATCTGCACATCGGTGGGGCGCGAACCGCGCTCTTCAACTGGTTGTTTGCGCGAAAGCACGGGGGCGAAATGGTTCTGAGGATAGAGGACACGGACCGCGAGCGCTCCACCCAGCAGGCGGTTGATGTCATCCTGGAGGGCATGAAATGGCTCGGGCTGACGTGGAATCAGGGCCCTTTTTACCAGACAGAGCGGTTTGATCGATACGACGAAGTGATTCGTCAGCTTCTCGACGAGGGCAAGGCCTATTACTGTTTCTGCAGCAAGGAACGCCTCGATCAGCTGCGTGAATCCCAGCGCGAGGCGAAAATCAAGCCGCGTTACGATGGCTGCTGTCGTGATCTGAACCGGAAGCCGGAAGTGGGCGAGCCCGCCGTCGTGCGGTTCCGCAATCCTGCGGATGGCGAAGTGGTATTTGATGACGTTGTTCGCGGACGTGTCGTGATCAGCAACCAGGAAATGGATGATCTTATTATCGCGCGCACAGACGGCACTCCGACTTATAACCTGACGGTGGTTGTGGATGATGTGGACATGGGCATTACCCATGTGATTCGGGGTGACGACCACACCAACAATACCCCACGCCAGATCAATATATTTAAAGCACTGAACGCGCCACTGCCGGTATTTGCGCATGTTCCGATGATCCTCGGAGGAGACGGCCAGCGATTGTCCAAGCGACACGGTGCTGTCAGTGTTCTGGCCTACCGCGATATGGGTATTCTGCCTGAGGCGCTTCTGAACTATCTGGTCAGACTGGGCTGGTCAAACGGGGATCAGGAGATATTCGATATTGATGAAATGATCGAGTTGTTCGACATTGAGAACATCAATAAGGCAGCCTCTGCCTTCGACATGGACAAACTGTTGTGGCTGAATCAGCATTACATCAAACTGGCGGCGACCGATCGACTCAGTACGGAAGTCGCGGCCCGACTAAAAAAACGAAACATCAGCATCTGTCCTGGCCCGGCGATGAGCAAAGTCGTCGACGTAATGAGAGATCGCGCCAACACGCTTGAAGAAATGGCCGAGAAAGTGGTTTATCTCTACGAAGACTTTGCAGACTACGATGCCGGGGCCGCAAAAAAACACCTGCGGCCGGTCGCCGGACCTCTGCTGCAAACGGTTCGCGGACACCTCGAGGGAATCGACAGCTGGAACCAGAACTCGGTGCAGCAGGCAGTCGATGCGACTCTGGCAGAACATGACGCCGGTATGGGTAAACTGGCGCAGCCGCTGCGGGTTGCCGTATCGGGGACTGCAGCTACTCCATCGATAGATCTCACTCTGGAACTGGTCGGAAAAGAGCGCACTCTGGAGCGAATTGATCGGGCATTGCGCTGGATTGATGCGCGAGCACAGGCCGCCTGAGTATTCGAAAAAATCGACTGACAGGATTGTGATTTCTTGGCTATCCGGGCTTGCGACCGATAATCCCAAACCTTACAATACGCCGCCTTTCGGGGCCATAGCTCAGCTGGGAGAGCGCAACACTGGCAGTGTTGAGGTCGGCGGTTCGATCCCGCCTGGCTCCACCAATTTCCAGCATCGAAAAGTCCAGGTCCCCATCGTCTAGTTGGCCTAGGACACCGCCCTTTCACGGCGGCGACAGGGGTTCGAATCCCCTTGGGGACGCCATCATTAAAAAAGCCCACCTTGCGTGGGCTTTTTTAATGATCGTATCTGAGGTTGGATTGTAGAACCCGAGTTCGAAAGAATTGCAGGAGCAATTCTTCGCGTAGCCCGGAGCGCAGCGAAGGGTCGAGGACAGGAGTCCGAGACAATCCCCTCCAAAAGTCAATATCATCTAATAAAAAGATCTCGCAGTATTTTTATATCTTGTTCTCAAGGGTACGGTGAGAACCCCCGGTTCGAAAAATCTGCAGGAGCAATTTTTGTAGTTGACAGTGGTCTGTCCCCGAAGAAATACCTGGCGCTATCAGCAAACGTGGCAATCAGTATCTTCGCCTGTTATTGATTCATGGCGCAAGAACGGTCATGAACTGGATGAGAGACAAAACTGATGGGTTGAGCCTCTGGGCACGGCAACTCGTTCAGCGAAGAGGTAAACAC
>JBCCGE010000112.1:0-9860 GCA_039029455.1 Pseudomonadota bacterium
CCCATCATTATGAGTGATGTGCTCTAACCAACTGAGCTACGTAGCCACGGGTATTGCGAGGGAGGCGGAGATTACCCCAAATGTCTCTTTCAATTCAACTGTATTCCCCGTTTGCGTGGTGTCGGGTCCGGAATAAAAAATTCCTTTTTTCGGTTTTATGAGATTCGCGTAACTCGCTGAATACGCGTGTAAAAATATTTTCCTTATGTGTCGGCGGGCGACGCGCAACTTGCCCGAAAATAAGCCCTGTTGTACTCTGAGACGACGGCCGCAAATGTCGCTCGCGTGGCCACAAATCCGTTGTCCGAAATCAGACCCTACGGCCTGTTCCCGGGCATCGCTCAACAACACGATATCATGAGAGGAGACCACTATGACAAACGATAATACGAGTCAAACCATGACACCATTACTTGGGTTGCAGATGTTGTTCGTGGCCTTTGGCGCGCTGGTTCTGGTGCCGATACTGACCGGCCTGAATCCCAGTGTGGCGCTGTTCACTGCGGGTATCGGTACTCTGGCGTTTCAGTTTATAACCGGTCGGCAGATTCCGATCTTTCTGGCTTCATCCTTTGCCTTTATCGCGCCGATCATAATCGGGGTAGAGCAATTCGGGATGGCGGCTACACTGGGCGGTCTGTTTGCAGCGGGTGTGGTTTACATGATTCTGGCGGGCCTGGTGGCCTGGCGCGGGCAGGGGTTTATCCATCGATTACTGCCGCCTGTGGTGGTCGGACCGGTGATTATGGTGATCGGTCTCAGTCTCGCTCCGGTTGCGGTGAATATGGCCCTTGGAAAAACCGGTGACGGCGCTGCAGTTCTGGTGCCTCAGCATAAAGCGATTATTGTTGCCGCGGTTGCGCTGATTGCAACCATTGCCACCAGCATGTTGGCCAAAGGCCTGCTGAAATTGATTCCCATCCTGGTGGGCATCATTGCGGGCTATCTGGTGTCGCTGGTGATGGGGCTGGTCGATTTTGGCTCTGTGGGTGCAGCGCCGGTTGTAGCGATGCCCGCATTCACTTTCCCCGAGTTCAACTGGGCGGCGATACTGTTTATTGTGCCGGTGGCGATTGCGCCCGCAATTGAACATATCGGCGACATGCTCGCGATCAGTAATGTGACCAAGAAGGACTTCCTCGAGAAACCAGGTCTTCATCGCACCCTGTTGGGTGATGGTGTGGCGACGTCACTTGCCGCTGTGTTTGGCGGGCCGCCGAACACAACATACTCTGAAGTTACTGGTGCGGTAACACTGACCAAGGCATTCAATCCGATCATCATGATCTGGGCCGCGGTCTTTGCCATTATCCTGTCGTTCTCTGGAACCCTCGGTGCAATCCTCGGCACCATTCCCGTTCCCGTTATGGGCGGTATCATGCTGCTGCTGTTCGGAATGATTGCAGCGGTGGGTATGGGTACTCTGGTGCGTGACGGCACCGACATGTCGGAGGCCCGCAACCTGATCATCGTTTCGCTGATTTTGGTTTTTGGTATCGGCGGTATGGTGGTCGGCTTTGGCGACTTTTCACTGAGCGGCATCGGACTGGCAGCGGTCACCGGAATCATTCTGAATCTGGTGCTCCCGGCAACCCGTACGGACTAAACAGAGATATCTCAATGAAGGAATCGGGACACAGAACTCATCGGCTTGTTCGAGGTGAGCTGCTGTGACCGGTTCCTCGTCCGACGTTTCGCTGCAGTCGTTTCATCCGGCGGTTCGCGGGTGGTTTGAATCGGCGTTCGACGCGCCGACGGATGCGCAGACTCAGGCCTGGTCAAAAATAGCCACAGGCCGCCACACACTTCTCGCGGCACCAACCGGGTCCGGTAAAACCCTCGCGGCGTTCATGACCGCCATTGACCAGCTGGTCAAGCTGGCTTCGTCCGGCTGGCTGGCGGACGAGGTCTATGTCGTCTATGTGTCGCCGCTGAAAGCGCTGTCGAACGACATTCAACTCAACCTGCAGGCGCCGCTGGCTGGAATCGAGACTTATCTCATGCCCGGCGAACAGAAATCGCTGGTGGACGGTGACGAAACCGAACACGAGCCCATCATTCGCACTGCAGTGCGCTCCGGTGATACCCCACAGTCGGAACGCACCCGCATGATTCGTCGTCCCCCGCATATTCTGGTAACCACGCCGGAGTCCCTGCACATCATGGCGACCTCCGAGTCCGGGCGACGCATGCTGTCGACCACACGCACCGTCATTGTGGACGAAATCCACGCCATGGCGGGCAGCAAGCGCGGCGCGCATTTATCGCTGACGCTGGAGCGGCTTCAGGACCTGAGTCCGCACAAAATCAATCGCATCGGTTTGTCGGCGACACAGGATCCCCTCGAACTGGTTGGGCATTTTCTGGTGGGGAATCGGGGGCAGGAACCCTGTCAGATCGTGGATTGCGGGCACAAACGGGAACGCGATCTTGCGATTTCGATGCCGCCTTCTCCGCTCGACGCGGTCATGGCCGGGGAGGTCTGGGGGCAGGTTTACGATCAGATTCAGGAGCTCATTGAAGCTCACACCACCACACTGATTTTTGTAAACACGCGCCGCATGGCAGAACGGATGGCCAAAGCCCTTGCCGAGCGACTGGACGAAATTTCGGTGACCGCCCATCACGGCAGCCTGGCCAAAGAACACCGCTACGATGCCGAGCAGCGATTAAAGGCAGGCACTCTGAAAGCACTTGTTGCGACTTCGTCACTCGAACTTGGTATCGATATTGGTGACGTGGATCTGGTCTGTCAGATGGGATCGCCCCGCGGAATCAGCGCGTTTTTGCAGCGTGTTGGCCGCTCCGGCCACCGACTCGGAGAGACGCCGAAGGGTCGATTGTTTCCATTGTCGCGGGACGATCTGGTTGAGTGTACTGCCGTGCTGAACGCGGTGCGCGACGGCCAGCTGGACAAGCTGCTGGTGTATCCCAAACCACTGGACGTTCTGGCGCAGCAGATTGTCTCCGAGGTGTCCGGCGGCGATCGGTCCGTAGACGAACTGTTCGAACTGTTTACCCGGGCCTGGCCGTATCGTGATCTGGAGCGCAGTGCCTTCGACAGCGTTCTGCAGATGCTGGCCGACGGATTTAATACCAATCGCGGCCGGCGCTCGGCCTATTTGCATCTGGACGCCGTTAACGGAACGGTGAAGCCTCGAAAAGGTGCGCGGCTGACGGCGGTTACCAATGCGGGCACCATTCCCGATCAGTTTGATTACGATGTCATCCTCGAACCCGAGGGTTTCAAGGTGGGCACCTTGAACGAGGACTTTTCGTTTGAATCACTGCCCGGCGATATTTTTCAATTGGGCAATACGTCCTACCGCATCCTCAAAGTCGAATTGGGCAAAGTCATCGTGCAGGATGCCAAGGGACAGCCGCCCAACATCCCGTTCTGGTTCGGTGAAGCGCCGGGTCGAACCGATGTGCTGAGTGATTTTGTGTCGTCACTGCGCGAGCGCGTAACCGAGTGGATGGTTCACGGCATCGATTACACCCGGGAGCAGCTGCGTCAGCAGTTTCATCTCTCAAAAGAGGCGGCGCTGCAGCTCGCCGACTATCTAGGTGCGGCCTATTCCGCGCTGGAGGCGTTGCCGACTAAACAGTGCATCATTTTCGAACGGTTTTTTGACCAGGCCGGGGATCAGCATCTGGTCATCCATTCGGCCTACGGTTCCCGCGTCAACAAGGCCTGGGGTCTGGCTTTGCGCAAACGATTTTGCTGCAAGTTTAATTTCGAGCTGCAGGCGGCCGCGCTGGAGGATACCGTCGTGCTGTCGCTCAGCAGCACGCACAGCTTCCCGCTGAAGGAAGTCGTTGAATATCTGAATGCGAAGACGGTTAAAGAGGTACTGACACAAGCTCTGCTCGACTCGCCCATGTTTCCAACGCACTGGCGGTGGAACGCGAGTATTGCGCTCGCGGTAAAGCGATTTTCCGGTGGCAAAAAAACGCCGCCCCAGTTTCAGCGTTCCAATGCCGAAGACCTGGTCGCCGTGGTGTTCCCAGATCAGATTGCCTGTCAGGAGAACATCACAGGAGATCGCGAGATTCCGGATCATCCGTTGATCGAGCAGACGCTGTACGACTGTCTGCACGACCTGATGGACATCGATACCATGGAGCAGATTCTGCGGGACATTAAATCCGGTGACATCAACGTACTGTGCCGGGACCTGGTTGGACCGTCGGCACTGACCCAGGAAATACTGACCGCGAAACCCTATGCGTTTCTCGACGATGCGCCTGCGGAAGAGCGTCGCACGTCGCTGGTACCTACCGGGTCTTTTGCACGTCCGGAAGATGCCGCGTCGCTGGGTCATCTGGATCAGCAGGTCATCGATCGTGTCGGGGTGGAGGCCTGGCCGGCGGTGACCGATGCGGAGGAGTGTCACGATGCGCTTCAGATTTTGTCGTGTGCAACCGATAAAGAGGTGCGCACGCACGGTTGGCAAACGCATCTGGATCAATTGATAGTCGAGTCACGCGTCACTCTGCTGCACCACGAAGACACCCGTCTCTGGATTCCGGCCGAGCGGCGCGAATGGTTTACCGACGTGTATCCCAACGCACAATATAAACCGTCGATCCGTTCGGCGGGAATGGCAACGGGCGAGGGGCGGGAAGCCAGTCTCGGCGCCATCGTCAGAAGTCGTTTGCAGGGTCTCGCGGTCACTGACTCCGACACGATCGCAGCGGATCTGGGTGTCGACCTTTCAGACATAAATTATGCGCTGCTCATGCTGGAGCAGGAAGGCATCGCGATGCGCGGTCAGTTCAGTCCGGAAACTGAAAAAACCGAATGGTGCGACCGCGCACTGCTCGCACGTATTCATCGCGGAACGGTAAAGAGTCTGCGCAAGCAGGTGCAGCCGGTCTCTATCGGCGGTTTCATGCGGTTCTTGTTTCAATGGCAGGGCGTTGGCGAGGCGGCTGCAACCCGCGATGCAGAAGGGGCCGATGCTCTTGCGGATGTGCTCGCGCAACTGGAAGGTGTCGAAGCGCCGGCGGCGGCCTGGGAGTCGGACATTATTCCGGCAAGAATGCCGCGTTATAGCGGTCAGTGGCTGGATCAGCTGTGCTCTTCCGGAAATCTGCGCTGGGCCCGACTGAGCCCGCCGGATCGACAGAAGCGGAACGGCAAATTTGCGGTCAGCCAGTCGCCCATCGCGCTCGTCGCGCGTCGGGGCCTCAGGTTCTGGCAACAGCACAGTAAGTCGGCGGTCGATGATAGTCTTCTCGGCGGCAATGCGCAGCGTGTCCTTGAGAGCCTCAGGCGACAGGGTGCGTGTTTTTTTGATGAGCTTCTGGATCAGGGCGGGTGGCTGAAAGCTGAGGTGGAAGATGCTCTGGTCGAACTGGTGGGTTGCGGACTGATCAGCAGCGACAGTTTCGCCGGATATCGCGGCCTGCAGTCCAAAGGCCGTCAATCGTCACTTCGCAATCGTGGCCGTAGCCGCATCTCGCCGCTGGAGTCGGCGGGACGCTGGTCGCTGCTGCACCGACCCGACGACGAGGAGCACAACTGGGAGTCGGTAGAGTACATCGTTGATACCCTGCTCAATCGATACGGCGTGTTGTTCCGAAAGCTGATGGATGCCGAAAACAGTACGCCGTCATGGCGCGAGATTCACTACGTTCTGCGTCGCAAGGAAGCGAGAGGTGAAGTTCGCGGCGGGCGATTCGTCAATGGATTTTCCGGCGAGCAGTTTGCTCTGCCGGAGGCGCTGAAACCCCTGCGGCAGGCCGAGAAAGATATCAGTGAAAAACAGGTCTGCCTGAGTGCGGCTGACCCGCTTAATCTGACCGGATTCATTCTCCCCGGTGATCGGATCCCCGGTCATCGGGTCAACCGAATCCTGTTTCAGGACGGCATTCCGGTGGCCTCCCGAACGTCCAACCAGGTCAATTGGCTGCGCGAACTGTCGGCGCAGGAGCAATGGAAAGGTGAACAGTTGCTGGCGCGCGTGGCGAAACCCAAAGCCGCCCGGTTTCGTTTTCGTAACAGCGGAATCCATTAGTTAATTAATAGATTATGAAGATAGCGGTAATCGGCGCGGGTGTGATGGGGCGCGGCATTGCGCAACTTTTTCTGGTGAGCGGGCATTCGGTGACCCTGTGCGATGCGAGTTCGTCGCAGCTGGACAGTGCCGTTGAAGAGATCAAACAGCGAATAGGCAGACTGATCGATAAAGGTCGGTTGTCGGGCGATATTGGGACTTTTCTAAAACACCTTCACACTGTCGAAAATATGGAAGGTCTTGACGATTCCGAGTTGGTGATCGAAGCAATTGTTGAGGATCGACAGTCCAAGATCGATGTGCTGAAAAAAATAGAGTCGCGTGTCAACGATGGCTGTATCGTCGCCAGTAATACATCGTCGCTGTCGATATCTGATCTGGCGTCATGCTGTGCTGTGCCCGGTCGAATCGCGGGGCTGCATTTTTTTAATCCGGTGCCGCTGATGAAACTGGTCGAAGTAGTGGCTGGTGAGCGCACTGACATAAAAATCATTAATCGACTTACAGAGCTCGTTGCACAAACGGGTCATCGCGCGGTCTGCGTGACAGACACTCCCGGATTTCTGGTTAACCATCTCGGTCGGGCATTTTCGACCGAGGGCTTAAAGATGTTGCAGGAACGCATCGCTGCCGTTGAGACGCTGGACGCTATCGCGCGCGATGCCGGCGGATTTCGCATGGGGCCTTTCGAGCTGCTTGACCTCACCGGACTGGATGTCTCGGTTCCGGTGATGGAGCAGATCCATGCCCAGTACTATCAGGACCCGCGACTTCGACCGTCTGAAATCGGGCGCCGCCGACTCCACGCCGGTCGTCTTGGTCGGAAAACAGTGCAGGGGTTTTACAACTACGCTGAGACCGAACAGTCGCAACCCACCGCAGTAACAGACGAATCGGCAAAGCCGATTGACGCAGTTTCGGTCTGTGCGTTTGGAGATGCAAAGGATCGTCTGGAAGATTTTCTGGATCGGATCAATGTGACGGTTTTGGACGGCGCCGAGCTGGTTTTGGTGGCTCCATTAGGTACCGATGTATCGACGGAAAGCAGTCGATACAGTCTCGATGCTTCAGCTGTTGTTGGAATCGATACCGTGTTTGGGCTGGACACTCATGTCACCGTGGCACTTAATCCGCGAACGGACAGCGGGTTGGCCGAGCGGCTTTGCGTCACCATTCGGCAATCCGGAATCGAGGCCAGTATTGTGCGCGACAGTGCCGGGTTGGTGCTGCAGCGCGTCGTGGCGATGATTGTCAATCTGGCCGCTGAGATCGCGCAGCAGGGAATTGCCCGACCCGACGATATCGATGCTGCCATTGTTGCGGCTCTCGGCTATCCTAAGGGTCCCCTTGAATGGGGCGACCATCTGGGTGCAAAAACCGTGTGGCAAATTTTGATGAATCTTCAGCAAACAACGGGGGATGATCGTTACCGACCCAGTCCCTGGCTGCGGCAGCGTGCGTTGACCGGAGCTTCTTTGCTGCATGAATAAATGATGTAAATCTGACTATGACTGATAAATCTTCTAACGCTGCCATCCAGTTTATTGATGATCAGATCGAAAATGGCTTTGGCGACAAACCGGCGTTTATCGATCCGTCGCGATCACTCACCTATGTGCAACTGGATCGTGAATCGCGGCAGATGGCCAACCTGCTCGAATCCAGCGGTATTGAACGCGAGCATCGAATTGCGATTCTGGCTATTGATACCGTTGACTGGCCGGTCATGTTTTTTGGCGCCATGCGTGCAGGCGTGATTCCGGTGGCTCTGAATACGCTGTTGGGTCCGGATCAGTACGAGTACATGCTGACCGATTCCCGTGCGCGCGCGCTGTTCGTATCTTCGGCGTTGCTGCCGGCGGTGGAATCGGTTCTTTCATCATTGCCCAATCTGAAAACTGTCGTGGTGGTGGGCGAGGGGGAACATTCGCATACGGATTACCACACGACTCTGGCGCAGCAGTCGGATGCCTATGAAACTGTGCAGAGCAGTCCCGATGAGGTGGCCTTCTGGCTGTATTCCTCCGGCTCGACCGGTGCGCCAAAAGGTGCACAGCATGTTCACAGCAGCATGATGAAAACCGCGGTGGATTACGGGCAGGGGACTCTTGGTTTTCGCTCTGACGACGTTGTGCTTTCCGCCGCCAAGATGTTTTTTGCCTACGGTCTTGGCAATTCAATCAGTTTTCCGATGGCGGTGGGTGCCACCACCGTGCTGTGGCCGGGTCGGCCGACACCGGATGATTTGTTTGGCCTGATGAAAGCGCATCAGCCGACACTTTTTTTCGGCGTACCGACGCTATACGCGGCTATGCTGGCGAACGAACAGTGCGTGCCCGAAAACGGTTCGGCAAATCTTCGTCTGTGCATCTCAGCCGGTGAAGCTTTGCCCCCCGAAATAGGCCGCAGCTGGCAGGAACGTTTCGGGGTGCCGATTCTCGACGGTGTGGGATCCACTGAAATGCTGCACATCTATCTTTCGAACCGTGAGGATGCGCTCGAGTACGGTACTTCAGGTATTGCTGTTCCCGGTTATTCACTCCGACTCGTTGACGAGGCCGGCAACGACGTCGCCGAAGGTGAGATCGGCGAGATGCTGGTGAGTGGTGAGACCGCATCCATCGGCTACTGGAATCAGGTGAAGAAGTCGCGAAACACCTTCGCCGGTCACTGGACCTATACCGGGGACAAATACACCCGCGACGCTAACGATCGTTACACCTATTGCGGTCGCACCGACGACATGTTCAAGGTCAGTGGCATCTGGCTGTCGCCATTCGAGGTGGAGTCCGCGCTGGTCGATCATTCGACGGTGATGGAAGCCGCAGTAGTCGCTTATGAAGATGATGAAGGACTGACCAAGGCCAAGGCCTATGTGGTCCTGCACGAACAGAACAGAGAGGATGACCCGCAGTCACTTCGGGACGACCTCAAGGAGCATGTAAAAACCGCGATCGGCAAGTGGAAGTATCCGCGGCAGATTGAATTCATTGATGCGCTGCCAAAAACCGCCACCGGAAAAATTCAGCGATTCAAACTGCGCGACTAAGATGTCGCCGGTGTGAGTTTATGACTTGTGACCTGGATGATCGCGGTTTTCTAACCGTTCGCGATCATCAGATTGAGTACCGTTTCCTCGCCCCGAATTTGTCGGGGCGCCCTACGCTTGTATTGCTGCATGAAGGTCTCGGTTCCGTTGCGCTTTGGAAGGCTTTTCCGGAGCAACTAAGAGATGCCACCGGTTTCGGAGTCTTTGTGTACTCCCGGATTGGGTATGGACGTTCAGATCCGTGTGCACTTCCGCGCTCGATTCGATACATGCATGAAGAGGCGCTTCACTGGTTGCCGGCAATTCTGGATGCGGCCCGAATTGGTTCACATGTACTGCTCGGACACTCGGATGGCGGCTCAATCGCGGTCATTGGTGCGGCCTCGCGATCTGAGTCGCAGTCCGATCAGCTCAAAGCAATTATGTTATTCGCGCCGCATTTTTTTGTAGAGGACATTTCGCTGCATTCGATTCGTGAGGCCGGTCTTCGCTACGACGATGAACTGCGCGCGCGCCTGCAGTTCTATCACGGCGATAATGTGGATGTGGCCTTTAAGGGCTGGCATGACGCCTGGATGACGCCGGAATTTGCGGATTGGAACATTGAAGAGGAACTGCGCGCGGTTCACGTCCCTCTTCTCATGCTTCAGGGCGAACAGGACGAGTACGGGACTCGCCGCCAGATCGATGCCGTGGTCGATGCCGGATTGTCGCGTTCATATACCGTGCTGATTCCGGAGTGTCGCCACAGTCCGCATTTTGATCAAAAGGAGACAGTGTTAAGCGCG
>JBCCGE010000113.1:0-9847 GCA_039029455.1 Pseudomonadota bacterium
CCCTGACGTTTTCAATCACAATCTCGAGACCGTACCGAGACTGTATCGACAGTGTCGTCCGGGCTCGGATTATCAGTACTCGCTCAATCTGCTGCAGAGGGCCAAAGTCAATCATCCACAAACCCTGACCAAGTCGGGGCTGATGCTGGGTCTTGGCGAGACACGCGACGAAATCGTCGAAGTCATGGGGGATATGCGGGCCCACAGGGTCGATATGCTGACCCTTGGCCAGTATCTGCAGCCCAGTCCACATCACCTTGCGGTGGAGAAGTACTGGACGCCGGAAGAATTCGATTCGCTTCGCATCGAAGGCGAAAAGATGGGATTTACCAATGTCGCTTCAGGGCCCATGGTCCGGTCGTCCTATCACGCGGATTTGCAAGCTCAAAATGCCTGAATTCACGATATTGGTATGGAATCTGACATTACCATTCGTTTAATCTGTTCCAAACAAGCGATTTCTATACGATTTGGACCCTCAGGACTGTTCCCCCCAAAAATCGTATGCGATACAATTTCACCGAGTCGGTATAAATACAGAATTGCCAGGGAGCGCCCTGCTCCACCTGGCGAGACCGACGTTTTTTCAACATAACTCAATACAATCGAGGAGAATCTCATGCGAGTTACCAAATCTGCGGCTATTGCAGCTGCTTTGTCTTTGACTGCGATGACCGCGCAAGCGGGTACCCTGGAGGATGTCCAGGCTCGCGGCGAACTGAACTGCGTTGTAACCACCGGTCTGACCGGCTTCGCAGCGCCGAATGCCGATGGAAAATGGGAAGGTTTCGACGTTGACTTTTGCCGAGCCGTTGCTGCCGCTGTTCTGGGCGACGGAAATAAAGTTAAGTTCGTACCGTCCACCGGCAAAACCCGTTTCACCCTGCTGAACTCCGGCGAAGGCGATATTCTTTTCCGTAACACCACGGAAACCATGTCTCGTGACGCCGACCTGAAACTGACCTTTTTGCCTGTTAACTATTATGATGGGCAAGGTTTCATGGTTCGTAATGACCTGGGTGTCAGCTCAGCAAAAGAGCTGGACGGTGCATCTGTGTGCATTCAGACCGGCACCACCACCGAACTGAACCTGGCTGACTTCTTCCGTGTAAACGGCATTTCGTATGAGCCGGTTCCGATTGAAACCAACGAAGAAGCTCGCACCAACTATCTGGCAGGTCGATGTGACGTTTACACCACTGACGCATCCGGTCTGGCAGCTACTCGAGCGACTTTTGAAGATGCAGCAAACCACGTTCTGCTGCCTGAAATTATTTCAAAAGAGCCTCTTGGTGGCGCGGTTCGTCACGGCGACGACCAGTGGGCGGACATCGGCAAATGGGTTGTAAACGCCATCATTGCAGCTGAAGAGCTGGGCGTAACCCAGGCCAATGTTGCTGAAATGGCAGCTGAAGCGGGTAACAACCCCAGCATCAACCGTATGCTCGGAACCGAAGGCGACATGGGCGCTATGATTGGTCTGGACAAGCAGTGGGCCGTGCGTGCAATCGCGCAGGGCGGCAACTTTGCTGAAATCTTCGACCGCAACATCGGTCCAAGCACCGCAATCGCATTAGAGCGTGGTCTGAACGCTTCATGGCGTGACGGTGGCATTCTGTATGCTGCACCGATTCGTTAAGCGGATTGACTGAATGATCGGGGCGCAACAGCGCCCCGATTTCATTTACAACCGGTCTAAGTGGACATGAGATCCATGTGACCTATCAAAATAAAGACAAACACATTCGAATGGATTACCTGTTGATCACACACAGGTGAGGCACGAATATCTTCCGGTTCCTGAGTTATGAGCACCACTACCGCTACTGTGCCGCAACGTAATCTCGTATCGCGGCTTTGGAATGACAAGGAAACTCGATCCGTTATCATCCAGATCATTGCATTTGCAGCTATTTTTGGTTTTATCGCGTTTATGGTTCGTAATGCGATAGTAAATCTGGAAGCTATCGGTAAAGGGTTTAGTTTCAATTTTCTTTTTCAGCCCGCCAGTTACGATATTAATCAGGCCCTGATCGAATACGATTCCCGTTCTTCGCACCTTCGCGCAACCATCGTAGGCGTCATCAATACCCTGCTGATTGCTGTTGCCGGCGTTATTTTAGCGACTATTCTGGGATTTATTCTGGGCGTGTTGAGATTGTCGAAGAACTGGATTACCAATCGCATTGCGTATGTCTACATCGAATACGTTCGCAATGTTCCGGTTCTGATTCACATTCTGCTGGTGCATGGGATTATTGTGCACTCACTGCCAAAACCGAAACAGGCAATCAGTATTGGCGATGCAGCCTTTCTGACAAATCGTGGACTGTTCTCTCCCAAGCCACTGTTCGAACCTCTGTTCTGGATCGTGGCTGCACTGTTAGTGGCCGGAGTCATCTTTACTATTTTTTTCCGGCGCCACGCGAAACGGGTGCAGGACGAAACGGGCAAGCAATATCCGGTATTCTGGATTTCCCTCGCAGCGATTATTGGAATACCCTTTTTATCCTATTTTATTCTGGGTTCTCCCATCACCTGGGAAATCCCCTACCTGAAAGGATTTAACTTCAAGGATGGAATGGTCATACGCCCGGAATTCATCGCGCTTTGGCTGGCGCTTTCACTCTATACCGCCGCGTTTATCGGTGAAATCGTAAGAGCCGGAATTCTGGCGGTGAACTATGGCCAGACAGAAGCATCATCAGCATTGGGTATTTCCCGAGGACGAACCCTGAATCTGGTCGTCATTCCACAGGCAATGCGGGTGATCGTTCCACCATTGACCAGTCAGTATCTGAATTTGACCAAAAACAGTTCATTGGCAATCGCCATTGGCTACATGGATATTGTGGCAACGATCGGCGGTATTTCCCTGAACCAGACGGGTCGCGAGATGGAGTGTATGACTATCGTGCTTATTCTGTATCTGATCATATCATTGCTGATATCTGCATTTATGAACTGGTACAACAAACGCATCAAGCTGGTAGAGCGGTAGGAGGCTGACATGAATACACAAACCTACAAGCCGGGTGAGCATCCGGATATGCCAGCCCCGACGAATACCACTGGTGCTGTTGCGTGGTTGCGTGACAATCTGTTTTCAACGCCGACCAATATCGCACTGACCCTACTTTCGTTGTGGTTTCTTTACAAAATCATTCCTGGCGCACTGGACTGGTTTCTGTTTGACGCCGCCTATACGGGTAAAGATCGAAACGAGTGTATGGCGAAAGCGGATGGTGCATGTTGGGCATTTGTGGGCGAACGGTGGAAGCTATTCACATACGGCTTCTATCCCGCCGCCGAACGCTGGCGCGTCAATCTGTCTTTCATACTACTGATTGCAGCGTTGGTCCCGGTGCTCTGGGATAAGACTCCGTTCCGTCGTCATCTGATCTGGTTCTCTATCGCCTATCCGTTTATTGCCGGCTGGTTACTCCTTGGCGGGTTCGGTCTGCCGAAAGTGGGCACCGATGAATTCGGCGGATTTATGCTGACTCTGGTAATCGGTGTGACCGGAATCGCGTTTTCACTACCAATTGGTATCCTGCTGGCGCTCGGTCGAATGTCCAACCTTCCGATTATTCGTGTGTTTTCGGTATGTTTCATCGAGTTTTTCAGAGGCGTACCGCTGATCACTCTGTTGTTCGTTGCATCGACCATGCTGAGCTACTTTCTACCACCGGGCACGACCTTTGACCTTCTGCTTCGTGTCCTCATCATGGTGACGTTGTTCTCTTCTGCCTATATGGCGGAAGTGGTTCGAGGAGGACTTCAGGCTATTCCCAAAGGACAATTTGAAGCTGCAGACGCCATGGGACTGAAGTACTGGCCAGCCATGAGACTCATCGTTCTGCCACAGGCGCTTAAAATTTCCATTCCAGGCATCGTCAACAGCTTTATCGGCCTGTACAAAGACTCCGTGCTGGTAATCATCATTGGACTGCTTGATCCATTGGGTATTGGTCGAGCCTCTGTGGCGACAACCGAGTGGGGCGGACTCAGCACCGAAATATATGTTTTTGTAGGCATTTTCTTCTTTATTTCCTGCTTTGCCATGTCCAGATATTCTCTCTATCTGGAAGATAAGCTGGAAACATCGCACAAGCGCTAGCGCGATCTCGATTACCCAGGTAACCAATTATGAATGAATCAGTTCAATCCAATTCAGAACCAGACTCGAAGCTGGCCATTGAAATCCGTGCGATGCACAAATGGTACGGACAATTCCATGTGTTGAAGGACATTAATCTGGAAGTCGAACGCGGAGAACGAATCGTTATCTGCGGTCCATCAGGTTCAGGAAAGTCAACCATGATCCGGTGTATTAACCGACTGGAGGAGCATCAGCAGGGCGACATTATTGTCGACGGTGTTGAACTCACCAATGACCTCAAAAACATTGAGGCTATACGTCGCGAGGTCGGAATGGTATTCCAGCACTTCAATTTGTTCCCCCACCTCACGGTACTGGAGAATTGCACACTGGCACCGATCTGGGTCCGTAAAACGCCGAAAGCCGAGGCCGAAGAGATCGCCATGAAATACCTCGAGCGCGTGAAAATCCCGGATCAGGCAAAGAAATTTCCGGGACAACTTTCCGGCGGGCAGCAGCAGCGCGTTGCAATCGCGCGTTCGCTCTGCATGAGCCCCCGAATAATGCTGTTTGACGAGCCAACTTCGGCACTGGATCCGGAGATGATCAAAGAAGTTCTAGACGTCATGATCGAACTGGCGCAGGAAGGCATGACGATGTTGTGCGTAACCCACGAAATGGGTTTTGCCAAGACGGTTGCAGATCGGGTAATTTTCATGGATGGCGGTGAAATCATTGAGCAAAACAAACCATCGGAATTCTTCGATAATGCTCAACACGAGAGAACCAAGCTGTTCCTCAGTCAGATTCTCAACCACTGATCGTCCGTTAGACTGCATCAACCCAGGGCCGCCAGACAAAAATCTGGCGGTTTTTTGTGCCCGGGTGTTCTGAATCAAAACGTTACATAGTCCGATATCGATACATTGTCGGTTCATGATAATTACCGGCTGCGGACCCAATCAGGGCTTTCCGATTGTTGCCGCACAAATGCGTCTGTCAGAGTGTATTTTGGTTGAAAACCGTGATTAGAATAATGTTTCTTGTCCTGATTTTCGGACCCGGGACCCGACTTTTCGATCGCGATCAGTAACAGTCGCACGAAGATCACTATTGGATGCTGAAACGGACAATTTTTACGTCCGTCCTTGGGCGCCTGTTTTTTGCCCTGGCCTGATGGAATTGTATCTGTCGTTGTTATACGCTGCCGTCCAATTCAAACAAAACAGACCCGACGACGACATTGTGATTTTGCGCTGTTTACCCGACAGCATGTTTTGGCGGCAATGCCGTTGTGCTTTTTATTGACTTTAAGATGACCTGGATAACCAACAGACTCGGGGTTCTGAACCGGTACGGATTGACACTGCTGCTCAGCGTCTTTTTAATTTTGCTGTTTCGTTATCAATTTGTACTGCTTACCGTCGCCGAATGGGGCGACGAGTCGGAAACGATTGTCATCGCCAAACTGCTGGCAACCGGAAAACAACTTTACACTGAAGTATTCAGCCAGCACGGCCCTCTCACTTTTCTTCCGGGCCTTGTTGTTGAATGGCTTGGAGACTTTAAACACGCGGGATATCGTACCAGTATCGCATTGGGACAGTTATTGGTGTTGGTTGCGATCCTGACATCCCCGGTTTTCACCAGTCGCTCGATCGCGTCATTGTATTGTTGCGTGATTGCGACCGTCATCGCAATTATCGTTCCGCACTGGTACGGGCACATGTACATGTACCACACGCTGGGAGGAATATTCGTTGCGTTGATACTTGCCGTATACACTCTGCCCGCGCTACTGAAGCCTCAACAACTCTCGAACGCACGCATACTGACGGGTAACTTCCTGATCAGCTGCCTGCCATTTTTCTCTATCGCTTATTTACCTGCTGCAATACTGTTGTTCGCAGCGTCCTGCAGACCAGGAAATGTCCGTTGCTGCTTTCTGGGACTGCTTTTGGGCGCCATCGCCAATCTTGTGTTTCTGGTTTTGATCGGATCACTTGCAGGCTATTTAGCGACACATATTTATTTAAACTTTGTAATCTATCCCACGCTGCCTCATACCCAACTCGACGGCATAGCCGATATCTTCTTTCAATCTATCCGTTTATTCACGAGCGATCTGGGTGAGTTTGCATTGTTTGTGGTGTTATTGGCCAGCGGCGCACGACTGTTGGCTACTCAGAAAGGGGTTCCATGGCGGGTCATTCTGATTGTTCTTGCTATTGCGGTATTTACGATCAGAGGCGGAGGATTCCGCGGACTGCCCTATCTGTACGCGGCACTGGTATTACCGATGGTCCTTTTCTACGGCGTCTCTGCCATCAAACGACCCTACTCTGTATTTATCGCTGTCGGCTTGCTGGTATGCACGCTGAAACTTTCACTGTTGGTTCCTGGCGACAGAGAGCACCTGTCCCGGCTTTATATTCCTGAGGAGAGTGAATTTTCAATACTGGTCAAAAAAATCACAGAACCCGATGACCGTATCGTCAGCTATTCTTTCAAAAACCTTGTGTATCTGCAGTCTGATCGGCTGCCTGCTTCCGGTCACATTTACTATCTGCCCCAGCAGGAAATTTACCGTCAGTCCCCGAAATTCGGTGTGTTGATCGATGTTTGTAAAGAACTTCGCCAAAGTGCGCCTAAAGTAATGCTCATCGACAAATGGCGCGCCTGGAACCGGTATTCATGGAGACGATATGGTGGATGCATACAGTCATTAATGGACGAGTCCTACACTTCGATCAAGGACCGGCCGTACTATATTCGCAACGACATTCTTGAGAACATATTATCCGGCATCTCGGCTGAAGATAACGAGGTGACACTGGAGATGCTGAACGCGGCCATCGATAAGAATTCGACCTGAGCGTTCCTCAGAGTTTCGATTGAAGTGTCGTTGAGCCGTAGTATTTCCACATTAACAATGCAACGGCTGTCCTGTGAGGTGACCACTTTCGACTGAGCGCTGCCGTTTCCTTCGGTGTTGGTCGTTCTGGCAGTCGATAGTAACGTCCAACGGCAACTTGAAGCGCCAGATCATCTTTTGGATAGATGTCTTTGTGATTTAGCGCAAACATGGCATATATTTCCGCAGTCCATACACCAAACCCGCGAACCGCAGTCAACTTGTCGGTTACTTCTTCTGTCGTCATCGCGGTGAGTTCGTCAAAGTCAATCACCCCCGTTTTGACCGCCATCGCCAGTTCCTTAGCGTACTCGATTTTTCGATAAGACAAACCACAGTCACGAAGCTGCTGTTCACTGCGATTCAGTATTTTTCGCCACGTAATGTTGCCTCGACACGAAGTCTTTACCCTTGCGGCAATAGCGGCCGCAGCGTGTGTCGAAAGCTGTTGTGACACTATGACCTGAACGAGTGTTTCGAAGCTGTTGTTTCGATACCTCGGCTCAGGCCATCCATACTCTGCGATTACGGATTTCAGACCCGGATCGAGACGACAGGCTTGCTGCAGGGATCGTCGTAATTTTTGCCTCAAAGACTGCCAGTTCGGGCCATTTTTATTCATAAACTTATGGTAATGTGACGCGCTATTGCTATCCTCAAGTCAATCGCCAATTGGCTTACAATTGAGGATCACAGACGCAACTGGTATGGGTTGGTACACCACCTTAGCACTCGAGTTGTTTGCCGACCAGTCTGTTTCCACTTTCATCAATATGACCTGAGAAGAATCTAGAACACCATGCGCATTTTGATTGTTGAGGATGACGAATCCACTGCAGCTTACATCCAAAAAGGCCTCGTCGAGGCGGGACACACCGTTGATTCAGCGAACGATGGGGATCAGGGACTGGCAATGGCAAACGCAGAGAAATACCAGGCGCTGATTGTTGACCGAATGCTGCCAAAACTGGACGGACTCAGTCTGATAGCCCGGTTGAGGGAAAACGGCGTGCACACACCGACGCTGATCCTCAGCGCGCTCGGCGAAGTTAACGACAGGGTCGAAGGGCTCCGTGCCGGCGGTGACGACTACCTGACCAAACCATTTGCATTTTCAGAGCTTATTGCCCGTCTCGACGCGCTTGTCCGTCGCAGCACCGCGGAAACTCAGGAAACGGTTCTTCGTGTTGGTGAACTTTCAATGGATCTGCTGGGCAGAGAAGTGAAGCGTGGGGACGTCACAATCGATCTTCAACCCAGGGAGTTTCGATTGCTCGAGTACCTGATGCGACACAGCAATCAGGTTGTGACCCGGACAATGCTGCTCGAAAACGTATGGGACTACAATTTTGACCCGCAAACTAATGTAATCGATGTACACATCAGTCGACTGCGAGGAAAAATCGACAAAAATTTCGACGCACCCTTGCTGAATACGGTTCGGGGGGCGGGGTACATACTGCGTGAAGCAAAAGCGTAGGCTGTTCCACAGCTACACCATTCGACTGGCGTTGCTTTACGCCATCATCTTCAGTACTTCCACCTTATTCCTGTTTTATTTTTTCTATTTGTTCACAGCGTCATATATGACGCAGCAGATGGACAACACTATACAGGCCGAAATTCAGGGACTTGCTGAACGATACGATGATGAAGGGCTGCAGGGATTAACGCGGTTAATCGCGGAGCGCATCAGTCGACAACAGGCAACCGGAAACTCAATCTACTTGCTCACAACCTACACGTTAAAACCACTTGTTGGTAACCTGGATCGATGGCCAAAAAATGCGTCAGTTAACGATGACTGGCTGGAGTTTGTGCTTGAGGTGAACGAACAAACCAATGAGACGCATTTGGCGAGAGCTAAAATCTTCCGTCTGCCTGGCCGCTACGGGTTGCTGGTCGGACGAGATATTCATCAGCTGACTGAAGCCAAAAGACGGATTGTTCAGGCTCTGACCTGGGGACTGGCAATTATGCTGCTGCTGGCATTTCTCGGAGGCATGCTACTCAGCCGACGAACCGTGCGAAAAATCGAACGCATCAATCAGGCAGCCCGCGACATCATGGCCGGTGAGCTCGATATACGTATCCCGTTAACAAACCGAAATGATGATTTCGATCAACTTGCTGACAACCTGAACAGAATGCTCGATCGCATTCAGGCGCTGATGGAAGATATTCGTCGGGTATCCGACAATATCGCGCATGACCTTCGCACCCCTCTGACTCGCCTGCGACAGCATCTTGAAGAAGCCCGTCAACAGGAACCCTCGAGGAGCCGCTCTGCCGCCAACATGGAAAGCGCAATCAAAGAAGCTGATAATTTGCTCTCGACTTTTAATGCACTTCTCCGTATTGCTCGCATTGAGGCCGGCGAAGTCGCCGCAGGGTTCAGCGACATCGATCTGCAAAACCTTCTGGATGATATC
Organism: Pseudomonadota bacterium; assembly: GCA_039029455.1. Classification (GTDB taxonomy): domain Bacteria; phylum Pseudomonadota; class Gammaproteobacteria; order Arenicellales; family Poriferihabitantaceae; genus JBCCGE01. The sequence goes on from JBCCGE010000113.1 coordinate 9,449, forward strand.
GTTGAGTTTTATGAGCCTTTGGTCGAAGACAAACAGCAGAAGATATCAACACAGATCCACTCCGATATCAACACACACGGCGATCGTGATTTATTGTTTCAGGCACTGGCCAACATCGTCGAGAATGCGATCAAATATACCCCTGATCACGGGTCGATCGATGTGTCACTCACTCGTTTGGGCAAAAAAGCGATCGTCAGCATTTCAGACAACGGTCCCGGCATACCCGTCAACGAGCGAGATAACGTCTTCCGTCGTTTCTACCGACTGGACCAAAGCCGCAGTACTCACGGAAACGGACTTGGCCTAAGTATGGTCTCTGCTGTAATCGAATTGCATCATGGGAGAATTGAACTGCAGGACAATAAGCCCGGCTTGAGAGTTGTGATGACGCTACCG
>JBCCGE010000114.1:0-9702 GCA_039029455.1 Pseudomonadota bacterium
AGCGCAGGTGTCAAGCTCATCCAGATGATAGAGGAGCGCCGCAGTGAGGAACCAGTCACTCTGCAATACGCCTCTACCTTCGGTGCCACGGTCTCGATGACACCACACGATCACTGGCTTCTCGGAAACGGAACAGTGCATGAAGGTGAAGTCAGTACGCGACTGGGTTTACCCGCTATTCCCGAGGCCGCCGAAACCGTCGGTGTTGCAAGAGACATCGCATTGATTGAAACCACAGGAGTGCGCGCGCATTTTGATCTGCTGAGCTGCGGACGATCGGCAAAAATGGTTCATGAAGCACAACGGCGAAAGCTGCCGCTCACCGCCGGAGTGGCCATACACCAGCTTCTGCTCGATGAGAGGGCGGTGGGAGAATTCGACACCATGTGCAAAACTTATCCACCGTTGCGCACAGCAGAAGATAAAAAACAGCTGAGATCAGCTTTAAAACGTGGCGTGATTTCCTGCATATGCTCAGATCACAAGCCCCATGGCAAAGACGCCAAATTGGCGCCGTTTTCAGAGGCAGCGTCCGGAATTTCAGGACTGGACAGTTTCATGTCATTGGCCTGGTCACTGGTAGCCGATGGTGTCATTGACCGAATGCAACTGGTATCTGTTGTCAGCTCAAATCCCGCAAGCCTGATAGGCAGTCCCGCGGGTAACCTTGGAGCGGGTTCACCCGCCGACATAATAGTGTTTGACCCCGATCGAAAGTGGACGCTGAACTCGAAATCGATGCTGAGTCGTGGAAAGAATTCTCCTTTCCTTGATTCTTACCGGTGCGGCAAAGTGACCAAAACATGGGTGGCGGGCAAACTCGTGTTCGAGGATGAATCGCACTAACCTCCAAGGAAGCTACTGAGTTACATTTTATGTACCGGTCGAATCGAGTAAAATCGATTCGCCGCAGGTGCAATTCGAATTTCCGCCAGCAACCCCAATAATCAAACCTCAGAATCAGCGTTCAATGACCTCTAATACGGAGTCGAACAGAGCCGACCGCTCAGCTGACGGAACTGCAAGTCCGGATATTCATTCGTCTACACCGAGCTATGCGTCGCGTTTTTCAGGCACAACAGGTCACTGGCTGCTGGACGTGCAGGATCGGGGCACGCTGGAGTTTCTGGGCGCAGATTTCCTTAACACCATCGGTCTGGGCTCCACGGCGCTGACAGTTCTCGACGTCGGAGGTGGACATGGACAGAATGTATCCGCCGTTATCGGTGAGGGGCACAGTCTGACTATTCACGGCAGTGATGAGTCGTGTTCACAAATGATCCGTGACCGTCTCGATCAGGGGGAGATCGAATTTGCCACCGGCCCGCTGAATAAACTGCCATTTGCAGACAACAGTTTTGATGTCGTGATTTGCTATCGAATGTTCTCCCATATCGACGACTGGAAAAACCTTGTTGCTGAAGTTACCCGGGTATCTCGAAATCTGGTGATCGTTGACTATCCAACACTGTGTAGTTTTAATCTGTTCAGTGAATCACTGTTCAAACTAAAACTTAGAATCGAAAAAAACACGCGTCCATATAAAGTCTTTTCAAGACGGGAAATTCTGCATGAGTTTTCCAGAAACAGTTACAGGATTGGCGGCGCGCGCAAACAGTTTTTCCTGCCGATGGGATTGCACCGTGCTATTTCTGCGCACCGGGTATCCGCCGCGCTCGAACGCATGTTTCGCGCCATTGGGTTTACAAGACTCTTTGGCTCTCCTGTAATTGCCTGCTTTAAACCGGTTGAAACAACGCATTGATTGCGGCCGATTTTAAAAGACACGGCGAATGTAAATCAGGCTCGAACTTTTTCACCATCACACGCGAGGCACCTTAACGGCTGCTGAAAAAGTTCCCTGAGTGTAATTACGGAATCTTAATTTCACCGCCACCTTGCGGTAACCCGACACTCATTAGTATACGCGTTATCTTAATCTAACCAAGGTGACATCCGTATGATCTCTCGAGGACCCCAAACCGCGATTTCAATGCCCCGTCGGCTCGCCGGCATCGGCCTGGCGACCTTTCTTGTCGCAGGTGCGGCGGCAGTTTCGTGGTCCGAAGCAGTAGCGAAAGCAAACCCGGAGCACGCGGCTGCAAACCTCAAAGAAGTCAACGTCAACAACGGTTTCGCGGATCTGGTTGATGCGGTTAAACCGGCTGTTGTAAATATTTCAGTGACCATGAGTGCGGCCGGAAATAACAGGCTGCCCGAAATCGGCAAGCATGCCCCTCAGCTTGAAGAGTTTTTTAAACGCTACTTTGGCAATCCTGATGGCCCGGCAACCCCGGACAACGATTCACAACGCCGTATTCGAAAAACTGCAGCTGTGGGTTCAGGTTTCGTAATCGATCCCACCGGTCTCGTCGTGACAAACAATCATGTCATTGAAAATGCTGAGGAGATTGAAGTCGTATTCGACGATGGCACCCGACTGCCGGCCACACTTCGCGGTACCGACAGTAAAACTGATCTGGCGCTGCTCGAAGTGAACGCGGATAACGCGTTACCGTATGTAAAATTTGGCAAGTCGGAGCAGGCACGTATTGGAGACTGGGTGGTCGCGATCGGCAACCCGTTCGGTCTGGGCGGCACCACGACTAAAGGCATTATATCCGCGCGTGGCCGGGACATTCGCTCTGGTCCTCTGGATGACTTTATCCAGATCGACGCACCTATAAATCGCGGCAACTCCGGCGGTCCACTGTTCAATACGCGGGGTGAAGTCATCGGCGTCAACAGTGCGATTTACTCTCCAAATGGTGGCAGTGTCGGTATCGGTTTTGCGATTCCGTCAGAAATGGCGAGCAACGTAATTGCTCAACTTCAGGAAAATGGTACGGTTCAGCGCGGATTTCTTGGCGTCCACATCCAGGAGGTCTCGAAAGAAATCGCCGATAGTCTGGGATTGGACAAAGCGATCGGAGCACTGGTTACCGAAGTAATGCCGGATAGTCCCGCAGAGCGCGCAGGAATTGAGTCTGGAGATGTCATCATCACCTACGACGGCAAGGAAGTCACAAGGATGCGTGACTTGCCCAAACTTGTCGCTGTTACTGAAAAAGACAAACAGGTCGAAGTCGACGTCTGGAGAAACGATGCGTCTGTGACCATCGATGTTCAGGTTGGATTTAACGCCGATGAGGTCGTCGCGTCATCAGGCTCTCAATCAGATAAGAAAAGTAACCATCAGCTGGGACTTCAGCTTGATCGCGTGACGGATGAAACCCGTCAGAAATACAACCTGGATCCGGAATCCGTCGGAGTCGTAATAGTCGATATCGATCCGGCAAGTTCAGCCGCAGAGCGCGGGTTAACGCCCGGCGATGTCATTCGAAAAGTCGGAAGTCAAAAAGTTGAGACTCCCGAAGATGTTCGCGATGCAATTGCGGCATCAGAGAAGGCCAACAAGGAATCGGTATTGCTCCTGGTTGAGCGTGATAGTCGGACTCGATTCATAGTCGTCCCGATGGCTTCCTAAGCGCAACGAAAGATAACCTCACACTGTTGTATTCGCACAGGGACGTGCTTGTTTTATCTCTTCAACTTCATCGATCTGCTCCTGCGGAACTGCGTGCGCATGAACTATAATGGCGGGGTCAATTCCCGATACTATTCGCTATGCAGCTTGTGCGAAGCCCCAGCGAACCGGCAGAAGAGAACGCTAACCAGATCTGGCGTGCGATCCGTAAAGAAGTTCAAACCGTTCTTGTTTCTGAGCCGCTGCTGACAGAATTCATGCGGCCGATCGTGCTCAGGCACGAGAACATTGGTCAGGCTCTCGCCGCCCTGCTCGCTCAGAAAATGTCATGCCCGACACTGTCCGAAGGAACACTTGAAGACCTCATACTGGAGGCTTTGGATAGCGACCCGTACATAACTCATGCGGCCAGCAGAGATCTGGAGGCATTTTTCGAGAGAGATCCTGCCTGCGACCGGTATTCTGTCCCCTTTCTTTATCACAAGGGTTTTCAGGGACTGCAGATGCATCGGGTTGGTCACTGGTTGTGGCATCAAGGTCGTCAGGAGCTTGCTCATTATATCCAGAGCCGAATCAGTGAGACCTTTGCACTCGATATTCACCCCGCGGCGAAAATTGGTCATGGAATACTGATCGATCACGCGACTTCTCTGGTCATCGGTGAAACAGCTGTTGTAGGCAACAATGTATCGATGTTGCATGAAGTCACTCTGGGCGGCACCGGGAAGCAGTCCGGGGACCGTCATCCTAAAATTGGCACCGGAGTCCTGATTGGCGCGGGAGCAAAGATACTGGGGAATGTCGCCGTTGGCGATGGCGCAAAGATAGGTGCCGGCAGCGTAGTCCTTGACAATGTAGCTTCAGGTTCTACTGTCGCGGGTGTTCCGGCCAAACCTGTTGGCCAAACCGGTTTGATTGCACCGGCTCTGGAAATGGATCACTCAATAAAATGAACTTCATCACAGCTAATATCACTTCGAAAAATGTTATTTGAAAAAGTTATCTTTGCATTCTTTATTCTATTGGCCCTGACTTTGAATTTCGGTTTTTTTCTCGGGGAAATGTCTAATCCGGCACACCACAACGTGTTTGAGCTTTTCGCCGCTGTCGTCGTCAGCCTGATTGCGACTTTAATGAAGTTTGGCGATAAATCTCACCTCGGCACTGTTCTGCTGGCTTCAAGTCTGGTAGCAGATCTGCAACTGATTGCCGCCTGTGTTGTCTGGGCCGTAGCGGTCTACGGCACTGGAACGGGACTGACCGAATCTACCATGGCGAGTATCGTCTCACTCTCAGGTGGCGCCCTGCTCGCAAACATCGTTTCCGTCGTCATTCTGACTGCAGAAACGACACTGCACCGACACTGATTCCGCCCAGTATCACCTCTATCGCGAGGAAAACGGGGATGCAGCACGTATTTTTTCTCATCATGCGACGCATGAGAACGCCACTGATCGTATTGATCAGTGTCTATGCGATCTCAGTGCTCGGTTTTGTGCTGATTCCGGGACTGGACCCAAATGGAAACCCAGTACAGATGGACTTTTTCCATGCGTTCTACTTTGTCAGTTTCATGGGTTCAACCATTGGATTTGGCGAAATACCCTACCCGTTTACCGGAGCACAGAGACTGTGGACGCTATTCACGATCTACGCAACAGTCGTTTCCTGGCTGTATGCGATTGGTACGCTGATATCACTGGCCCAGACTCCGGCGTTCAAGGCCGCAGTGACGCGAAACAGCTTTGTCAAACGCGTAAAAAAAATCAAGCAGCCGTTTTACCTGATCTGTGGCTACGGGGACACCGGAAAGCTTTTGGTGCATGCATTGAGCAATCTGGGGAATTATTGTGTGGTTGTGGATAAAGAGCACAGCCGAATCAGCGAACTTGATCTTGAAACCCTCCCTTATCATGTCGCCACTCTGCACGCAGATGCCTCTGACACTGAAACTTTGCGACAGGCCGGGCTCGAGAGTTCACGCTGTACCGCTGTCGTTGCAGTTACCCGGGACGGTGAGGTCAATCTGAAAATTGCGGTAGCCAGCAAGCTGCTGAATCCGGAACTCACCGTTTACTGCTGGGCTGAGACGGACGACATTGGTGACAACATGGCGTCTTTTGGCACGGATCATGTGATTAATCCATATAGAATTTTTGCGCAACGGTTATCAAGCGCACTGGATTCACCCAGTCAGTATCTTTTGGAAGAATGGTTGTCTTCGTCGGGACAACAGAACCTGTGCAGGCCATTGCTTCCGCCGAGCGGTCACTGGGTCTTATGTGGTTTCGGACGCTTTGGCTCTGCAGTTTTTGAGACCCTCACCAGGCACGGTATGACGGTCACAGTGGTTGAGAGTCGTCCTGACCTTTGTTTCCCACCAGAAGGCAGCGTTGTCGGTCGAGGTACCGAAGCGATAACGCTGCAAAAGGCCGGAATCGAAAAAGCAGTGGGCATTATTGCCGGCACCGATCACGATGTGAACAATCTGTCTATTATCATGACGGCAAAGACGGTAAATCCTGAATTGTTCACGATCGCCCGCCAGGAGTATTCCTCCAATCGTGATATTTTCGACGCAGCCAATATTGATCTGGTTGGCAATCACAGTGAACTTATAGCCGGACAATTGATGGCGCGCATGACGACCCCGCTTACATCAACGTTTATCCAGCTTGCCTCCGGACAGACCGAAAAGTGGGCGAAGTCACTTACTGACAGACTTGCGAAACAATCGGGAGAATCCAATCCTTCGAGCTGGGTAATTTCTCTTACACCGCAGCGAGCATCTGCCGTAATGAATCACTTTCGCTCAGGCGGACTACTGGAGCTCAGACATCTGCTAATGCATCCCGCAAAACGACGGATAAAACTGGCCTGCACAGCGCTCATGATTCAGCGTCGTTCTGGAGAGCTGCTGCTTCCGGAAGACAAAACCCCGCTGCACCCTCACGATCGAATATTGTTTGCAGGTGAAGAAGGATCAAAGCAGAAAATTATGCACATTTGTGCCTCTGCAGATGTTCTGCATTACATGCGCACAGGAGAAAATCGCCCGTCGGGCTACTTTTGGAACTGGGTGACAACAAAGTTCAGACCACGAAACCCCGAGGCAAGTGCCGTTGATGACTCTTGAGCACCGCAGGCAGACCGACCTTCTGGTTTAAAATTAAATATGGCAGCACGTTTATTTCTCGCACTGGTCGCCGTAATCGCACTTATGTGGTTTCTGGCCTGGTACAACAAGGCTTCACCGGCTCAACGCAACAAGTCCCTGCGGAGTATTCTGCTTTACGGTGCCGGTGCGGCCGTTCTGCTGCTGGTAGTGACGGGTCGGATACCCTGGTTATTTGCAATTTTCAGCGCTGCTGTACCGTGGATCAACCGTGCGATGGCGGCTCGCAGAGTTTGGCAGAGCTTTCGCCGCAACAGTACCGATTCGTCGTCAACGTCAAGTAAAGGCACTCCAGCATCGCCGGGATCCGCGATGTCGCATGAGGAAGCGTATGAAATTCTCGGGCTGGAACCGGGTGCCAGCGATGAGGACATCATTTCTGCCCATCGAAAACTGATGCTGAAAATCCACCCCGATCGCGGTGGCAATGATTATCTGGCCTCCAGAATCAATAAGGCCAAAGATGTGTTGCTTGGTTGACTATGAGTCAGATGGTAATATTTTTGCACTGACGCGGGTCGCGATGGTGCGTTAAAATTAGAGCCCAGATAATCGCATCTGGTCTGGGTACTTTTCTGTTGCACGAACCATCATCGAGTCCATCGAATTACCAGTGGTCGGGTCGGCACTGGTTGCGTTTTAGCGCACTCGTTCTTTTGATGACCGCTGTCAGCTGGCCCATCGCAATGAGCAGGGTTCATACGGAAAAAGGCGTCGAATGGGGCATTACGGAAAGCATACTGGCGCCGGTCATAACACAGCATGTTGCTGAAAAACGTTTTCCTGAGTCAGTTAGCATTCCCGGTCTTGATCTCGGTGGTGAACTACAGGTCACATACACGCTGGATGATGAATTGCAGCATGAAGCGACTCGCCTGCTCCGCAAGCACAGACCGGACTACGGGGTTCTGGTCGCGATTGATCCGGACAACGGACACATACTTGCCATGTCAGACAATACAAGAAGCGGCACGAATCACGGCAATCTGGCGACACGAAACACCTTTCCAGCCGCTTCGATTTCAAAAATAATCACCGCAGTAGCAGCTCTGGAAGAAAATAAAGCCAATGCCCGAACCGTTATTCCATTTAACGGTAAGGCAACCTCTCTGTACAAAAAGAACGTTTTCAATCACAAGAATAATAAGTGGACCCGAAAACTGACATTGACAGAATCATTTGGGAAGTCAGTGAACTCGGTATTTGGACGTTTGGGGGCGGTGACTCTGGGCGGCAAAACCATGCGCGAATATGCCTATCGATTAGGCTTTGACGGGCAATTTGCCTCAGATTTAAGCTTTGGAAACGGATCAATTGATCTGGATGTCGAAGACCGCTGGCAGGTGGCCGAGATGGCTTCAGGCTACACCCGGAGGAACACCCTCTCTCCCCTGCATGCCGCAACGCTGGCTGCGACCGCAATCAACGGAGGCGATCTTGTCGCTCCGGTAATTGTTGAAGCAATGACCGGTCCGTTTGGTGTTCCGGTCTATTCTCACCAGCAACCGGCCAGATCCGAGGCGATGTCAGAATCGACATCCAGTCAATTGAGAACGCTGATGGAGCAGACCGTAAGTGACGGTTCGGCGCGCAAATCATTCCGACGTTTCAATCGCGGTGACTACAAATCTGTAACCGTTGGAGGTAAAACCGGTTCCCTGACAGGACATCAGCCACCCGGCAAATACGACTGGTTCGTTGGTTATGCGTACAGGGGCGACAAAAAAATTGCGTTCGCAGCGTTATGTATTAACAAGGAAAAGTGGTACGTAAAGTCGGCCAGGCTTGCCCGTGAACTTTTAGAATTTTACTTTTCCGGAGACCGCGATCAACAAACACCTGAAATTGCCGCGGCACTATAGGTCCGACATACTCACTTAGGAATCGTTACTTTGAAACAATACCTCGATGCTGTAAGAGAAACCCTGGCCAACGGCACCCGAAAGCCAAACCGTACCGGCGTGGATACTCTATCAACGTTCAACATAAACTATGAGATTGATCTGCGTGATGGTTTTCCATTGCTGACAACCAAAGAAATTTCATGGAAAAACATCGTTATTGAAAACCTTTGGTTTCTATCTGGCCAGACCGATATAAACCTGCTTAAAAAACACAACTGCAAGTTCTGGGATCCATGGGCAGATGAAAACGGCAAGGTACCCAGTGCATATGGAAATTTCTGGCGACACTTTCCCCTGCCGAATAACGCGACCAACGATCAGGTCAGATATGTCGTCGATACGCTTAGATCCAACCCAATGAGTCGACGAATGGTAGTGAGCGCCTGGGCCCCCGGCAACGCACAGACCAGCGCATTACCTCCATGTCACGCATTCTGGGTCGTGAATACTCAGCACACTGAATCAGGCGAACCTTTTCTCTGCCTTCATCTTACCCAGAGAAGTTGCGATATCGCACTTGGGGTTCCTTACAACATCGCAGGCTACTCGTTGCTTCTTGAGTTGTTTGCCCGCTTCAGTGGGATTCCCGCCGGCATTTTTGGTCACACACTTATTGACGCCCACATCTACACCGCCAAAGCGGACGGTTCGATGTCGGAATACGATCACGTCCCGGGACTGCGCGAGCAAATCGATCGCGAACCGAGACCTTTGCCATCACTGACAATCGACGAATCAATTCAGGAACTGGATGACATAGAACCATTGCTATCCCTTGAAACCGAGGAGATCATGAGCAAATTCAGTTTGTCCAATTACGATCCCCACCCCGCGATAAACTTTAAGGTTGCTGTGTGACTCAGTCGGATCGCTGCAATTGGCCCAAACCGCTTGTCGGGGCACTGGTTGCGATGAATGCCGATCGCATCATTGGTCTTGATGGAACCATTCCCTGGCACCACAGTGAAGATCTCAAAAGATTCAAGCGCCTTACGACGGGAACCGTAATCATTATGGGCCGATTAACCTGGGAGTCAATCGGCAGCAAACCCCTGCCGGAACGAAAAAATATTGTTATCAGTCGTTCACAGGTTGACTCGGTAGAGTGCTATACATCCGTGGAATCCGCCCTCAAC
>JBCCGE010000115.1:0-9213 GCA_039029455.1 Pseudomonadota bacterium
CGTGGTTGAGGCCAAGTGCGAATAAATGCATTTTTGACTAAATTCGGTGTCCAACAGTGACGACGAAAATCTCTTATCGAAACTGGACACTAAATTTTTCGTAAGACTTTTACCGGGTTAAATGTCTAGCGAATAGCGCTGGCTCGGATTATAAGTTGAGAGCTGTGGTCTTGTCTTGTCGAGTGACGCTATTTAGGCAAATTTCGTCAGATTAAACGCAAATATTGCAGATTTGTTAGACTTTTGAACATGAAATTCCAATCTGTCCGGCATTTTCTCGCCGTTGGGCTCCGGATTATCCGTCTGCCATCCGTCTCGTTATCTGCGAGCGCACTGTTCTGCCTGTTGCTGACCGCATGTGTTGGCGGTGCGCCGGTTGGCGACGCCTCGTCAGAGAACCTCAGCTCGCAACAGGTTGATAACGGTTCTGATGCAGCTACCGCTGCAGACGAACTCATCGTTACGCAGACCGGTGAAGTTGACAACCATTCAACGAATCCGGAGTTCATCTACAACTATCTGGCCGCTCAGATCGCCCGCCAGCGCAGAGATTTCAGTACAGCCCATGATTCGATGAAGAAAGCTGCAGAGCTTTCGGGCGACTATCGGGTTGTTGGCGAAGCGATCCGGCTGGCGCATCAGGTCAATGATTATGAATCAGCGATCGAATTGTCCAAACTGCTTGGCACGATTCAGCCCGACAACCATCTCGCGGTATTGTCAGAGGCCAGCGCGCTGTTTCGTTCCGGCCGCAGCGATGATGCACTCGCGGTGCTCGTCGATCTTTCGGTCGCACAGGACGTTGGCGATGAATCGGTTCTGCAGGAAGTGGCGATCATGGTGGCACGTCAGGAACGTGAAGGCGTAGAGGGGCTTCTCGACAGTATCGAGTCAAAAGCCGCTGACGCCGGCGACAGTCATCAGCTTTGGATGCTCGCCGCTTTGACGGCATCGCGATCAGAGCGTATGGATCGTTTCAAATCCAGCATCAACAAGAGTTTGCAGGCTCTTCCGTCGTGGGAGACTGCCGCGATTCTTAAACTGACCCACCTGTCTGAAGACGATCTTCGCGACGATTTTGTTGCGTTTGCGCAGAACCACATCGAATCGTTTCCTGAGCATCACCGGTTTACCGTACAGTATGCGCGTCTGCTTGTTGGCGGCGATGATCTGGATAACGCAATACGGTATTTGCAGCAGGTGCTGGAAGCAGACCCCGGCAACCTCGACGCGTCCTATACCGCTGCACTGGTCTATCTTGAACTTGAGCAAATCGACGACGCCCGACCGCTGCTGGAAAACTATCTCGCCGCAGTTCCCGATAATGATCAGGTCAAAATCTATCTGGCCGATATATTCCGCGACCAGCAGGAATTCGAAGAAGCCTCACGACTGCTAAGACAAATCCGCAGCGAGCAGTTCTATCTGGACGCACAGATTGCACTGTCTCGTGTCATCGCCCTGCAAAGCGATGTCGAAGCCGGGGCGCGGTACATGCGCCGAATTGACGCCCAGAATGAGGAGCAGGCGGTTCGACTGATTCTTGCCCAGGACATTCTGTTTCGGGATTTTGATCGCCTTGATCGTTCAAAAGAAATACTGGACGAGGCCATCGACCGAATGCCCGATCAACCCAGACTGCTGTACAACCGTGGATTGCTGGCGGCTCAAATGAATCTGCTCGAAATACACGAGGCGGATATGCGGTCTGTGATTGAACTGCAGCCCGAAAATGCGCATGCCTACAATGCACTTGGATACACCCTGGCGGATCAGACCAATCGATTTGACGAGGCCCTTGACCTGATTGTTCAGGCACTTGAACTGGCACCGGACGATCCTTTCATTCTGGACAGCATGGGCTGGATCCAGTACCGGATTGGCAACAATACCGACGCTATCGACTACCTTGAACGCGCCATTGATAACCGCAAAGATGCTGAAATTGCAGCCCATCTGGGCGAGGTGCTCTGGGTTGAGGACAGAAAGTCAGAGGCTCGCACAATCTGGTCGCAGGGTCTGGAATGGGACCCCAAGAACAAGACCCTGATAGACACTATGGATCGATTCCTGGCATCTGATTCTGCCATCTGATAACGCTGACCCAAAGGATGCTGCAACGATGATGGCATTTCGCCGCGACTCACTTGTCCGCTCACCTCGCGGAATTATTACGCTACTCGCTGGTCTGCTGATCCTGCAGGGGTGTGCAAGCACTCAAACTGCTATACCGGTCGAAGACACAACCATCCCCCTGGAAACTGCACTGTGGCAGGACAATCTGGCCCGCCTGAGCAAAGTGGATAAATGGAATCTTAAGGGGAAAATGGCGGTTAAAACCGGCCGCAAAGGCGGCACTGCAACGCTGAACTGGGCTTACAACACTGAAAATCAGGATATTGAGCTCTATGGTCCGTTCGGCGGTGGACGCGTCATCATCGCGGCTAATGATGATGGCGCACTGTTGCGTGACACTCGCGGAAGAGAAATCAGGGGCGATACACCGGATGATGTTCTGTACCAGCGTCTTGGCTGGCAGGTGCCGTTCAACGAAATGGTGTATTGGGGCCGGGGCATTCCGTCCGACGGCGCAAGCGACATAGAAATTGACAGTAACGGACGACTGAAAAAACTCAAACAGGGAAACTGGCAGGTCGAATATCAGGACTATCGACCTGTGGTTGCACTCGCAGACGATCAGCCGGTTGATCTGATTCTGCCGCGCAAACTGACGATTAGCGCGATCCCGGGGACAATGGAAATTTACGACGACGATGGCAAGTACATCGGCGATGATTTGAGTGTAAAGGTGATTCTCAAACGCTGGTGGGACATCAGCATGGTCGACACTCCCTGACGCTGACCGCAGGGCGGAGATCCGTTTTGTCACAACTGAATTTGCTGGCGCCAGCCAAAATCAATCTGTTTCTGCATGTCACCGGTCGAAGGTCGGACGGTTATCACACTCTGCAAACGGCGTTCCAGTTTCTGAACTGGTACGACAATGTCGATCTGGAAGCCAACCACTCGGGGAAGATTGTTCGGCATGACATTAACTCGACCGGTTTGCCGGAAGATGATCTCACCATCAGGGCTGCGCGACTGTTGCAGCAATACTCGGGAATCCGACTCGGCGCAGACATCACGCTAAGAAAAAATATTCCCGCAGGTGCCGGCCTCGGCGGCGGCAGCTCGGACGCGGCGGCGACCCTGATGGGATTGAATACGTTATGGAAAACGCACCTGAATCAGCAACAACTTCTCGAACTCGCAGCTCTGTTAGGTGCCGATGTACCAATATTTGTTTTTGGTCATGCCGCATGGGCTGAGGGTATCGGTGATGAACTCTACCGAATAGACCCCGAAGAGCGGTGGTATTGCCTGGTGATGCCGGACGCGATCGTACCCACTGCAGCCATTTTCGAACATCCGGACCTGAAACGGGATACGGCTTCAGTCTCAATTGGTGATCTGCCGGATTTCAGTTCAGTAAATGATCTTGAGGCCGTAACCCGCACCACGCATCCGATCGTTGACCGGGCCTTCAGTCGCATCGGCGCGGCCCACAAACCTCAGCTCAACGGTTCCGGCAGCAGTATATTTTTACCCTGTAACTCAGAACAGGACGCTGAACGTATTGCCGCCGAACTGGCAAGGGGTCAGTTGGAAACCCGAGTCTGCCGAGCTTACAACAGTCATCCTCATCTGAACCTCGTGAGTTGAGGATCACACAACCCAACGCTTCACGTTAAATGGACTCCCCCAGCTTGTGGCGGCACGCGTACAGGCAAGTGATCTCATAAGCCAGTGTCGCGCCCAGCAGTGAGGTGACCTCGGCGTGATCGTACGGCGGTGACACTTCGACCAGATCCATGCCTACCACGTTCAGTCCACGCAGATCGCGAATAATATGAAGTGCTTCTGATGAACTCAACCCCCCGCATACGGGTGTTCCAGTACCCGGCGCAAATGCCGGATCAACACAGTCAATATCGAATGTCAGGTAGGTTTTTTCATTGCCGAGTATCGACTTAATCTCGTTTGTCACCTCTTCAATTGAACGACGCTGAACCCACTGCGCGTCGAGAACATTGAAACCCATCGTGTCGTCGTTGGTAGTGCGAATTCCAACCTGTACAGACTTTTCCGGATTAATGAGACCTTCCTTCACAGCATGGTAGAACATCGTCCCATGGTCTATACGGCCCTCCTCGCCTTCCCAGGTATCGGTATGCGCGTCAAACTGTAATAGAGACAGCGGGCCGTGCTTCTTAACATGAGCGCGCAGTATCGGAAGCGTCAGGTAGTGGTCACCTCCCAGTGAAAGCACCGCGCAGTCGCCTTCCAGAATCTCAGTAATATGCGCCTCAATTTCTTCGGGCACGCGCTCCGGCCTGCCGTGGTCGAAAAAACAATCCCCGTAATCGATCGTGTTGAGAAGCTCAAAAGCATCAAATTCCCAGGGCCAGTGGCGGCCCCATGACACCTCTGTCGACGCGGAACGGATGGCTCTGGGTCCGAACCGGGTCCCGGCACGATTTGTTGTTGCCGTATCAAACGGGATACCGGTCACCGCCAGATCCGCGGTGGTCAAATCCCGACTGTACTGCCGACGGCAGAAGCTGAGCGCCCCACCGTAGTTTGGCTCCGGATTGACCGGTCCGGGGCGATTTTCCAGAAACGCGAAATCGTTTTGATGGGTCACTGATCAAACTCCAAATAAATTGTGGGAACTCGCCGCAGACCTGAGCTTTTCACCAGGGGCGGATCAAGCGGTGCGAACCGATAAATCTGCAGCTTCAAATTCAGCTGAATTCTAACTGAACACCGTAAAAGTTTTTTGCTGCCGTTCAGGTTTGGCTTCAGAGGTGGTTCATTGGCGGCTCGTAGAATTCGTCCCAGTGATCGAGGTATGCCGACCGTGTGAGATTCACCCGGCTAACGGCGAAAGATACCCCCGATCGGGTTGGCTTCCCTCACTGACCAGCCTGATCGTTATTCGACGCTCATGGTTCGCCATGAGCGTCTTTTTTTTGGAAATTTCGTCGTAAATTCAGGACGTTTGGATTGACACTCCTATGCCCAGAAAGGAAAATACGCCGTCGTTTCCCAGCGCGCAGTGTGCACGTATTGAGGCCGCGTGCGCCTGAAATCCATTCACAGGAAACACCCGGGATTGAGCCATTCGGGTGACAATTAAAGGCAAAATTGCAATCGAAACAATTGGGGTGTAGCCAAGTGGCCTAAGGCACCGGATTTTGATTCCGGCATTCGGAGGTTCGAATCCTCCCACCCCAGCCACAAACTATCCGAGAGGTTTTCCTGGTGTCCCTTGACAATCTTGCTGTATTTTCAGGCAATGCAAACCCGCCATTGGCGCAGGAGGTCGTGCAGTGCCTCGGTCTGCCCATGGGTAAAGCTCTCGTCAGCAAATTCAGTGACGGTGAGGTCAATGTAGAAATTATGGAAAACGTCCGAGGTCGGGACGTTTTCATCGTGCAGCCCACCTGTGCGCCCAGCAATGACAACCTTATGGAGCTGCTGGTGATGATCGATGCGCTGAAGCGCTCTTCGGCCGGACGAATTACTGCGGTCATGCCGTATTTTGGCTACGCCCGTCAGGATCGTCGGCCCCGCACAGCGCGCGTTGCGATATCTGCCAAACTGGTCGCGGAGATGATTAGTACAGCAGGTGCGGATCGAGTCCTGACAATGGATCTGCATGCCGACCAGATTCAGGGCTTTTTCGATATCCCCACAGACAACATCTACGGTTCACCCGTCCTGATGAGCGAGCTTTGGCGCAAGCAGCTGCCCAATCCAATCATCGTCTCCCCGGACGTGGGCGGTGTGGTCCGAGCCCGGGCAATGGCGAAGCAGCTGGAGACCGATCTTGCGATTATTGATAAGCGCCGCCCAAAAGCCAATGAAGCCAAAATCATGCACATCATTGGTGAAGTCGACAATCGGTCTTGCATCCTTATTGATGACATGGTCGACACCGCCAACACACTGTGTGAGGCCGCCCGTGCGCTGAAGGAACGCGGTGCAACCAAAGTACTTGCAACCTGTACTCACCCGGTACTGTCTGGCCCGGCTATAGAACGCATTCAGAACTCTGAACTCGACGAACTGCTGGTGACCAATTCGATTCCCCTCAGCGAAGCGGCTCGGGAGTGCAACATGGTGACACAGCTGAGCGTAGCCGAGCTGCTGGCCGAATCGATTCGCCGAATTTCCTCAGGTGATTCGATCAGCAACCTGTTTATCGACTGACGAAAAATTATCTGATTTTGAACTTGCGCCCGCGACTCTAGGGCATCTGGAATATTTTTGGAGAAAATTATGAGTGACCAATTTGAGCTGATTGCCCGCGTTCGGGCCCGTTCCGGCACAGGGCTGGTGCGACGACTGCGTCGCGAGGGTGATGTGCCGGCAGTTTTGTACGGTGGTGACAAAGGCAATATCAGTATTGCGATCAACCACGATGTGCTGTTCCACAGTCTTGAAAAAGAAGAATTCCACTCCGCGATTATCGTCATCAATACTGACGGCAAAAAAGAGCAGGCGATTCTGCGAGACGTTCAGCGGCATCCAAACAAAAGTCGGATCCTGCACGCCGATTTTCAGCGCGTTGACGACAAAAAAACCCTGACCATGAGTCTGCCGATTCACTTTATCGGAGAAGAGGATTGTGTTGGTGTAAAGCTCGGCGGTGGATTGATCTCTCACCTTATTAACGAAGTGGAGATTTCCTGTCTGCCAAAGGATTTGCCTGAATCGATCGAGCTTAACGTTGCTGATTTGAATTTGAATGAATCGCTTCATCTCTCGGACATCAAGTTACCAGATGGTGTCGTTATTCCAACTCTTGAATACGATGAAAACAACGAGCACGATCACGCCGTTGTTGCTGTGTCTCCGCCGAAAGTATCCGCCGCTATCGAAGAAGATACAGAGGTTGCCGACGAAGTGACCGAAGAGTCCGCAGGTGATGATGCAGAAAGCGAGTAACACACTCTGAACGGAAAAACCCGTTCGGCCCCCCGGACGGGTTTTTTTTGTCTACAAAGACTCGACAATCAGGCAATGGAACATCCCGGTATTTCGCTCATTGTGGGACTTGGCAATCCCGGAAGTCAGCACGCAAACACACGACACAACGTTGGCTTCTGGTTTCTCGCATCACTGCAGACGAGGTTTTCGTTTACTTTATCTGCGGACAAAAAGGCCAAAGCCGAAGTGGGCAGTTTTTCCTGTGGCAACCGCAATGTCCGGGTGGCGGCACCGCAGACTTACATGAATCTCAGCGGTCAGTCCGTCGCACCCCTGGCCAAGTTTTACCGAATTCCGCCCGAGCAAATTCTGGTCATACACGATGAACTGGACATGGCCCCCGGAGTCGCCCGGATCAAGATCGGCGGCGGACTGGGCGGACATAACGGACTGAAAGACATTACTGCACGTCTGGGCAGTCGGGACTTTGCCCGACTACGTATTGGAATCGGGCACCCTGGTCACGCCGGTGCGGTGTCGGGGTATGTACTAAAACCACCGCCGGCTGAGCAGAAATCGCTCATTCTTGACAGCCTGGACCGCGCCGACGCCGTGATAGAGTCGGTCATCCTGGGTGACATGGCTGGCGCTATGCTGGCGCTGCACACAGTGGAAAAGTGAAGACTCGTTTCCTGCTGTGATCAAATCAGAATTCAGACCCGTTACGACGTTTACCGGAGAGATCAACCATGGGATTTAAATGTGGCATCGTCGGCTTACCGAATGTTGGAAAGTCTACGCTGTTCAACGCTCTGACCAAATCGAGCGCGGCTCAGGCAGCAAATTATGCGTTTTGCACAATTGATCCCAATGTTGGCATGGTGGAGGTTCCCGATCCCAGACTGGCTCAACTTCAGGCGATCGTGAACCCTGAAAAAGTCATACCAACCACAATCGAGTTTGTCGATATAGCCGGACTGGTAGCAGGTGCTTCGCAGGGCGAAGGTCTCGGGAATCGCTTTCTTGCTCACATCCGGGAAGTGGATGCAATTGCCCATGTCGTGCGAGCCTTTGAAGACGGCAACATCACCCATGTCGCCAATGCCATTGACCCTGCTTCAGACATTGAAACTATTGTCACCGAATTGATACTGGCCGATATGGAAACGGCGGACAAGGCGCTCCAGCGCGCAGAGAAAAACAGCAAATCAGGTGATAAGGAACAGATTGCTCTGAAAACACTGCTGTCCCGAGTAAAGACTCATCTCGACAGCGGTCAGAGTGTTCGCACTCTTGAACTGTCTGATAACGAGCTGACAAGTCTTAAGCCGATGTGTTTTCTGACTATAAAACCCACTCTGTACATCGCCAATGTGGCCGAGGAAGGTTTCGAGGAAAATCCGCATCTTGAGTCCATCAGGGGCATTGCTGCGAATGAGGGTGCTGTGGTGGTACCGATCTGCGCGTCCATTGAGCAGGAAATTTCTGAACTGGATGCTGAAGAGGCCGACGTATTTTTAGAGGAAATGGGGCTTAGCGAAGCGGGACTGAACCGCGTCATACGCGCAGGATACGACTTGCTGGGGTTGCACACCTATTTCACCGCCGGCCCAAAAGAGGTCCGCGCATGGACGGTTCGAATTGGCGCAACCGCACCCCAGGCGGCCGGCGTGATCCACACTGATTTCGAACGGGGTTTTATTCGTGCAGAAACCACCTCTTTCGATGATTACATCGAGCACAACGGAGAACAGGGTGCCAAAGAGGCCGGTCGTCTCAGACTCGAAGGCAAGGATTATGTCGTCCAGGATGGAGACGTTATGCACTTCCGGTTCAACGTATAACTGAACCGGACCCAGAGGAGACTGGCCTATTCCACTCTCGTTTGAACGCATTAAAGACACCCTTGATGAGTATCTGGATCCGGTACTCTCTACTCGACGCACGTCCGCAGAACCCGCACGTGCCCTTCTCCCGCTGTCAAAAGAAGAACAGGAGTTTGTCCTACACTGGGCCGATGTAATTCGAAAATCAAATTCCGAGATGGCCTATCAGTTTGTCTGCAAAAGTCCACAGGCAATTCGTCTGCTGGGACTTGAAGGCACTCGAAGCTGGTTGCTGCAGGCAATGGAAACCTACGATAAGGAAGGGCTCTATCCCGGCAGCGCATCCAGTGCCGCGCTGCCGGGATAGAGCCCTTCCTTATCGTAGGTTTCC
>JBCCGE010000116.1:0-8944 GCA_039029455.1 Pseudomonadota bacterium
ATCCCGATATTTGCGTCGCTGTTTGCGATCGCGTTTCTAAATGAATCCTTTCACCTGTATCACGCGCTTGCTCTCGCGCTGGTTCTGACCGGAATCGGCCTTTCAGAATACGCAGGACGATCTGATCAGGTTGATGTGTAGCGCATTTCGATCTCGATAAAAACAAACTCGAAATCATTGTCGTTGACCACGTTGTGTCGCGTACCTTCCCGTCGCTCGTAACTTGCGCCGCTGGTGAGTGATGACCAGTGCACGTCTTCGTCTGATTCAATCATCAGTTTTCCGGTTGTTATCGGCACGATAAGGTAGTCGTGCTCGTGGGTATGCCAGCCGGTTTCGGCACCGGGTGCGAAGGTCCATTCAGTAACGATAACGCGTTCGTTGTCGATCTGCACATTGGCGACCGCCTGTGGTCTCTGATCACTCATCATTTAATTTTATAACAGGTTGGCGGCAACAGTGACCGGGATTCACCCGGATGCCCGCGCAAAAGCACAGTTGAATCCGTGTGGCTGGGATCGGTGGGGGTTACTTTTTCCGAACAAAGACTCCGGATCGGGCTTTGGGGTCAAAGTACGTGGACTTTGGCGGCATCAGTGCACCGGCGTCGGCGACCTGCATCAGCTGATCAATGGAGGTGGCGTAACAGGCAAAACAGACCTTCCAACCGTTGTTCTGAGCTTCGACAAGCCCGTCGACGCCGGAGACGCCGGATACATAATCCAGCCGAATGTCGCTGCGCATGTCGCCTATTCCGAGGATTGGACCGAGAATGAGGTCCTGGAGGATGGAGACGTCCAGAGAGGCCACCGGGTCATCCATGTCCACCGAACCCGACTTCAGCGTCAGTCGGTACCATTCACCACCTACCAGCATGCCAAACTGCCCGTGTTGCGCAGGTTCGCACTGCGCCACAGATACCGATGTAACATCAAAGTTCTGCGCAAGTGCATCGGTAAGTTCGGTTACGGTCAAATCATTCAGATCGCGAACACAACGATGAAACGGCAATAGGTTGAGTTGCTGATCTGAAAAAAGTGCCACCAGAAGCTGGTTATAAGGTTCATCGCCGTTGTTACCGAACTGCTGTCTCATCAACTCCGCGTATCGCAGTCCGGATGCCGCGCGATGGTGGCCGTCGGTGAGGTAGGTGATATCAATATCGGCAAATAACTCCTGAAGTTGTTGTTGCTCTGACACATCCTTGATACACCATACTTTTTGATGCACACCGTCTTCGGAGTCGAATGACAGGTCGGGTGCGGTCGAGATTACACGGTCGAGATAATCTTTTATCTCAGCTTTTTGAGGGTAGGTGAGACAGATTGGACTCGAAGACACACCGACAACTTTCTGATACCGGGCCAGCAAATCCTCTTTATCGCTGCGTGTGTTTTCATGCTTTCGAAGTTTGCGTTGCTCGTACTCACTGACACCAACTTCGCAGACGACACCGGTTTGCAGATGGCTGCCTGAATCCAGCTGGTAGATAAAAAGACAAGGTTCATTGACCTCATCAAAAGAACCGTTGGACAACAATTCATCAAGGTTACGCCGGTTTATCTGCAACAGTTCCTCGGGGCCGGGTCGGTCTTCTTCCGCGAAGTCTTCCAGCAGACGCATGGTGTTTAAAAAATTCTGTGGATTGTTGTTTGCGAATTTTCTACGTTCTTCCGGGGATACGGCGTCATATGCCGGTGACACCACTTCGGTGGCGTGCCTTGGATTAACCAGATAACCGTGGAAAGCCTTGATGATTGTCATATTTTTAGCTAACTATTGCTGGCTTGAAAGCACTTCATGAAGTCAGCAAGGGCTTCCACACTGGCTTTCGGCAACGCATTGTAGATACTTGCACGACATCCGCCGACGCTGCGATGACCCTTAAGGTTCATCAGATCGGCGCCGCCGGCCTCGGCAAGAAATTTTGCTTCCAGATCTTCGCTTGGGAGTCGAAAGACGACGTTCATATGTGAGCGGCTGCGCTCCTCTACCGGGCAGTTGAAATAGCCGCCGCTGCTGTCAATGGCGTCATAAAGAATGCCGGCTTTCTCGGCCGCCATGGTTTCCATTGCGCCGAGTCCGCCCTCGGATTTCATCCATTTCATGACTTTGCCAAACATATAGATTGCAAAAACCGGGGGTGTATTGAACATTGATCCCTTGGATTCCTGAATGTCATATCGCAGGTAGCGTCCAATGTTCTGATTCAGACCTTCAAGAATGGACTTCCGAATGAAGACGACCGCCAGCCCGGCCGGTCCGAGGTTTTTCTGCGCGCCGCCATAAACCAGGTCGAGTTTATCCCAAGGCAGAGGGCGTGCCATGTACTCCGAAGACATATCGCAGACCATGGGTACATCCACGTCCGGCCACTCTGCCATTCGAATACCGCCGATGGTTTCGTTGCTGGTGATATGCAGATAGCGGGTGTTATCCTGCAGCTGTATTTCTGCCGTGGTTGGCATCCGAGTGTAGTTATTGTCTGCACCGTCCCAGGCCGCGTAGACGTCGCCGTATTGGGCACCGTCCGTCAATGCGCCTTTCGCCCAGGTTCCGGAGTTGACGTAGGCCCCCCTGACGCCCGGCGTCAGGAGATTCATCGGGATCATGGAGAATTGGAGAATAGCGCCACCCTGCAAAAAAAGAACGCTGAAATCATCGGGAACCTGAAATACCTCCATCGCGTCTGCCATCGCAGTCGTGGCGACCTCATCAAAGTGTTTTCCTCTGTGGCTCATCTCAATCAAAGACATACCGGCACCCTGATAGTCGACGAATTCAGCCTGTGCCTCTTGCAGTACAGACAGGGGCAGGGTGCAGGGACCCGCGCTAAAGTTATGTTTGCGGTTAGTCATGTTTGGTTTTCCGGTTAACGTAAAGCTGTGCTGATATAGATTCTGATAAATAAAAAGGGGCCTTAAGAATTTAGGCGTTGACGCAAAAAATCAGATCATTGTTTTCGAATGATTCAATAACGCGAATCACGCCGTCCGCGACAGCGGTTTGCGCCTGTTGCGTTGAAGCGCCGATATGGTGTGTGCCACATACCGACGGATGCTGCGCCAGGGCGGATGAGAATTCTCCCTCACCGCTGGCGGGTTCATTTTGATAGACGTCGAGACCCGCGCGGATTCCGCGATTGTCCATAGCCTCGAGGAGTGCGGTTTCATCCACCAGTTCGCCGCGAGAGGTGTTGATCAGCATCGCGCCGTCTTTCATTTTTGCGAGGAAGTCTGAATTGACCATCTCTCGGGTGTTTTCATTGGCAGGCATATGCAGCGATACGATGTCGCTGGCGCCAAGCAGAGCATCCTGATCGGCTACCTCCTCGATACCGATTGTCTGAATTCGTTCCGATATGGCGGGGTCGCGTCTATCTTTGGCAACCACCAGTACCCGCATACCGAAAGCGGAAGCGCGTTCAGCCAGTGCCATACCGATTGCTCCGAGACCCAGAATGCCGATTGTCTGACCCATCAGGCCCTGAGCTTTACTGTATTTTTTCTTATTCCAGAGGCGGGTTTTTAGATCGCTCTGACTTTGTGGAAGGTGACGGTCAATTGACAGGATCAGCCCCATGGCGAGTTCGGCGACTGCAACCGAGTTGGCTCCCGGTACGTTGCACACGCGGACGCCTTTACCGGCCGCGTGATCCTTGTCAATGGTATTGGTTCCGGCGCCCGCCCGAATCACCAGTTTCAGCGCGCTGCCGGCGTCGATTGTGTCCGCGCTGACCTTTGTGCTCCGGACAATCAAAATGTCATGGTCGCCAATTGCATCAGGCAGAGTGTCGTCGTTGAGGGCTGGATCCACTGTACAGTTGTGTCCCGCTTGTTCCAGCTGTAATCGATGTGAATCCGGAAAGCTGTCTGCGAAAAGAATTTTCATAAGTATGTGATGGTGGTGCCGAAAGTGGCGGGTGTACAGAACCAGAATTAAACCAGTATTAATATTGTGTTTTCGTATTGTGAAATTAAATCAAACTATATTGATTATTAATAAATAGCCGATCAGCGCACTATATTGCAGCTAATACGCCTAAAGCCCGCGGATTGTAAGGGATTAGTGCGTTCGGGGCGGCGCATGATATCAAAGTTGTCGTTGCATATATGGTGGCTGTCGCAGCGGTGTAATCACATTTGGTTATCACATTAATCAAACGCGCTGATGGCACGTCTCTGGGCCGTCATTTACATTGGCGCCATCACATTTACAGCACAGGAATAATCATGTTTCAGTCATTCCAGCCACCGCAGCGAACCCTGATGGGCCCCGGCCCCAGTATTGTCCATCCGCGCGTACTTGAAGCCTCCGCACGACACACGATCGGGCACCTCGATCCCGCATTTGGCGATATGATGGATCAGGTCAAGATCATGCTGCGGCACGTTTTCCAGACTGAAAATGCAATGACCATGCCGGTGAGTGCGCCCGGTTCAGCGGGTATGGAAAGTTGTTTTGCCAATCTGATTGAGCCCGGAGACAAAGTACTCGTGTGCATCAACGGTGTCTTCGGCGGGCGAATGAAAGAAAACGTTGAGCGCTGCGGTGGTATTGCGGTCGTGATTGAAGATGAATGGGGGCAAACGGTCGATCCGGAAAAAGTCGAGCAGGCATTTGCCGAGCACGACGATATTCGTATTCTGGCTTTTGTACATGCCGAAACGTCGACCGGAGTCGAGTCGGATGCACGGGCACTGGCGGAGATCGCTCGAAAAAACAATGCCCTGGTTATAGTCGATGCGGTGACATCGCTGGCCGGCATTCCGCTGCTGACCGACGAATGGCAGCTTGATGCCGTTTATTCGGGCAGTCAGAAGTGTATGTCCTGTCTGCCTGGCATTTCACCGGTGACATTCAGCGAGCGTGCGATGCAAAAGATCGGGTCCCGCAACAGCAAAGTTCAAAGCTGGTTTCTGGATTTGAATCTTGTGATGGGGTACTGGCAATCCGGCAGTGGAGGGGGGCGAAGCTACCACCACACCGCACCGGTGAATGCGCTCTATGCCCTGCATGAGTCGCTGGTTATGGTTTGTGAAGAGGGACTCGAGAATTCCTGGGATCGTCATAGCGACAGTCACCAGACTCTGGTCGCGGGACTGAAAGATATCGGGCTCGAGATGCTTGTCGATGAATCGGTGCGACTGCCGCAGCTGAACGCGGTTAAAGTCCCCGACGGAGTCGATGAAGCTGAAGTTCGACGCTACATTTTACGTGAGCACAATCTGGAAATAGGAGCGGGCCTTGGAGCTCTCGCTGGGAAGATCTGGCGCATTGGTCTAATGGGCGAGTCGGCCCGCAAAGAAAACGTGGACTTCTGCCTGAGTGCGTTGAAGGAAGCGATTGATCAACAACATGCGCTCAGTTATGTCGCATAAATTCTGACCACAGCAGCGGTTCGAAGTCTGGCCAACTTTCGAGCCAACACCTTCGATGTGGAGAGCGGCATCGCTTTCCTCCTGAAAACCGCGATCTGATAATTTAAGGTTGCAGTCTTCTAACACACGGATCATTCAAAACGCTTCGGTTTAACGCGGTACGAGCCTGCGACGATATGCTCTGATTTCGCTGGCCCGGACTATTCTCCGACAGACCGCGCACGTCCAAGTGCTCTAGTACACTGCGTATTTGTCTGTCCAAAGCACCGCGGTTTCTCTTGATCAGTCAGAAGCACACTGCTGACGCACACTTTCCAGTCACCAGATTCATTGAAATCCACTGCAGAAAGACAGTTCGTTTTTTAACAGAGCGTTAACTTGCGGGTTCGCATAGCCGATGACTTTTCAGACTTTTTGAGTTTTCTTCAATTTAGCACTTGCTAAATTAGTATTGTGAAGCTAAATTAGATTGCACAATCTAAATCTGGAAGGTGGCTTCCATGGCGTTTTCTTCTTCAAAGCACTCGATACGTTGTTTGGTCGGTATCGTATGCTTTGTGCTTTCGACAACAGCAGGGTTCACTTCTGAAAAACTGAAGGCGGTCACAACTTTTACGGTTATCGCAGACATTGCACGCAATGTGGCGGGCGATGCGGCGATTGTCGAATCCATTACAAAGCCCGGTGCCGAAATTCACGACTATCAGCCGACACCCAAAGACATTGTTCGCGCTCAGGATGCGGACGTCATTTTCTGGAATGGTCTAAATCTCGAGCGCTGGTTCAAAAAGTTTTTGAATGATGTAGATGGCGTACCCAGTGTCACGGTGTCCGACGGTATTGAGCCATTGTCGATCTATGAGGGCCCGTATACCGGCAAACCAAATCCACATGCCTGGATGTCGACCGAAAGCGCTCAGATTTATATCGAGAACATACGCAGAACCCTGGTGGAAATGGATTCAGCAAATGCTGAGACTTACAACACCAATGCAAAAAACTATTCAGCGGAGGTCAGGGCGATCAGGACCGAGCTGGAGGCGACACTCGGGAACATTCCGGACCATCAGCGCTATCTCGTGACCAGTGAGGGTGCCTTCAGCTATCTGGCAAAAGATCTCGACATGCAGGAAGTGTATTTGTGGCCGATGAACGCAGATCAGCAGGGTAAGCCGCAACAGGTACGTAAAGTCATCGATACCGTGCGGGAGAAAAACATTCCGGTTGTGTTCAGTGAAAGCACGATATCTGACAAGCCGGCAAGGCAAGTGGCCTCAGAAACCGATGCCATTTACGGCGGCGTGTTGTACGTCGACTCACTGAGTGAGGCGGACGGACGGGTTCCCACATATCTGGACCTTCTCAGAGTAACGACGAGCACCATAGCCACTGGCTTCAACAGCGCTTTGGCAAACTGAATGCACGACATTATAAAAATGCAGAACGTCGGCGTGACCTACCCTAATGGTCACGTTGCACTCGAGGAGGTTAGTGTCAGCCTTCGTGTAGGAACGATCTGCGGCCTGGTGGGCGTCAACGGGGCCGGGAAATCCACACTGTTCAAAACTATGATGGGTTTCGTCCGCCCGACCACAGGCGAGATTCATATTGCGGGGCGATCAATTCGCCAGGCGCTTAAAGAAAATCTGGTCTCATATGTACCGCAGACTGAAGAAGTCGACTGGGACTTTCCGGTGCTTGTAGAAGATGTGGTCATGATGGGGCGCTACGGTCATATGGGATTTCTCCGACACCCATCAAAAGACGACCACAGGACGGTAGATGAGGCTCTTCAACGTGTCGATATGGCATCTTACAAGAAACGCCAGATCGGCGAACTCAGTGGCGGTCAGAAGAAACGGGTCTTTGTGGCGCGGGCTCTGGCTCAGGGTGGTCAGATCATTCTTCTCGACGAGCCGTTTACAGGTGTGGATATCAAAACAGAAGAGTCTTTGCTTGACCTGTTTCGGACCTCGGCAGGTGAAGGTCGACTCATTCTGGTGTCCACCCATAACTTGGGCAGTGTTCCAAGCTTTTGCGATGAGGTCATACTCATTAACAAAAGACTGCTGGCCTATGGCCCGGTTGAATCCACATTTACTCGTGACAATTTAAGCCGCGCATTCGGTGGAATGCTGCGCCATCATGAACTTTGGGGTCGTGAACTGCACGATGATGAAGACAGACGTTCTGTAACCGTTCTCACCGACGATGAACGCCCACTCGTTCTGTATGGTGAAGAGGGTGAACAAACGATCACGAAGCGTGACAAGAGTTCATGATCGAGCTGTTGCTGGAACCTCTGACCTACAATTACATGGTGAAAGCCATCTGGGTTTGCGCCCTGGTGGGCTGTGTTTGTGGATTTTTGTCTTCTTACCTGATGCTCAAGGGCTGGTCTTTGATGGGTGATGCGCTCGCCCATGCGGTAGTGCCCGGTGTTGCATTGGCGTATCTGCTGGCGCTGCCTTATGCGATCGGCGCTTTTTTCGCTGGTGTTCTTGCAGCGCTCAGTATGGCCATTGTGAAGCAAAAAACCAAACTGCGGGAAGACGCCATTATCGGATTGATTTTTTCGGCTTTTTTCGCTGTCGGATTGCTGTTGGTGTCGATCAATCCAACAGCAGTAAACATCGAAGCCATTATCCTGGGAAATATTCTTGCCATCTCTGACTACGATGTCGTGCAGGTGCTGATCATCTCAACCATCTGCCTGCTCGCGTTATGTCTTAAATGGAAAGACCTTATGGCTGTGTTTTTTGACGAAAATCACGCGCGCTCAATCGGACTTTCCGTGAACGCACTAAAGATTATGTTTTTTACGCTGCTCAGCGCCGCCTGCGTCGCCGCGTTGCAGACTGTGGGCGCTTGTCTCGTTATTGCGATGGTGATTACTCCGGGTGCCACTGCCTATCTTCTGACTGATAAGTTTGATCGCCTGATCATCATGGCCGTGGCGATGGGTGGATTGACCAGCGCATTTGGCGCCTATGTCAGTTACTTTCTGGATGCCAATCCGGGGGGGCTCATTGTTACGTTGCAGACACTGATTTTCCTCATTGCGTTCCTGTTTGCGCCCAAGTACGGACTGATAAAAAGAAGGGCGACGGTGCATGGATAGTCTGATTACTTTTGTCGTTGAGCCGCTGACACACGACTTTATGCAGCGCGCTCTTTTGATGTCGATGCTGATTGCAACAGTCTGCTCGATCTTTTCATGCTTTCTGGTGCTCAAAGGCTGGTCACTGATGGGTGATGCGGTTGCCCATTCAGTTCTTCCCGGTCTGGCGCTGGCGTTCGTAACCGGTATTCCCTTGGTTGTCGGAGCGCTTGTTGGTGGTCTGTTCTGCGCACTGGCGACTGGGTATCTCAAAGAAAACAGTCGTGTCAAAGAAGACGCAGTAATGGGCATCGTGTTTTCCGGAATGTTTGCTTTTGGCCTTGTACTGCTGACAAAAATAGAAACGGATGTGCATTTGCTCCATATACTGTTTGGCAACGTGCTGGGTATTTCGCAAAGTGAATTGAAATGGGCTGGCAGCATCGCCGCGATCTGTTCATTG
>JBCCGE010000117.1:0-8821 GCA_039029455.1 Pseudomonadota bacterium
CAGGGTTACATCGATGCCAAGACGGCACATGTGCTCAGTAAGCGTCGATATTCGTTGCGAATGCATAAGTACCGGATGGGTATGGTTCAGGATGCAAGCTTAAGGCCAATTCGCTGTTGTGTTAACCCGAATATTTTGTGAAGGCCCGGATTTAAGGGGGTTGGCCAGGATGCAACGCTAAATTGAGTTCCTATAGAAGACTGCGATGTCCGGAAGGACAATCCGGACTTTTCCAAAACAGCTAAACAAGATACAGGCCCTTGATTTGACACTATGTGATTTCAGAATCGACCCGTCTTTATGAAATATTCGGGTTAAGATTCCGTGCAGGAAATATTCACCGACGATGGCATTGCTGCGGATCTAAAAACCATGCTGACAAAAACCCGATTTACACAATCACTTCACGCTGATATGCAGACGTGGCGTCACGATATTCACCAACACCCGGAGCTTGCTTTCGAGGAGACCCGCACCTCGGATCTGGTCGCGGAAAAGCTTGAACAGTGGGGTATCGAGGTGCACCGAAATATCGGTCGCACGGGCCTGGTAGGTGTTTTGTCCAAAGGCTCCGGCAGTGGTCGCATTGGCATTCGCGCCGACATGGACGCACTTCTGATTCACGAGATGAATACCTTCGACTACCGCTCCGTTCACGACGGCAAGATGCACGCCTGTGGTCACGATGGTCACACCGCGATGTTGCTGGGTGCCGCCCGGTTCCTCGCTGAGGAAGGAGAATTCGACGGCACCGTTGTATTTATTTTTCAGCCGGCGGAAGAGCATGGGGCGGGCGCAGTATCCATGATCAAGGACGGTCTTTTTGACCGTTTCCCCGTAGACAGTGTTTACGCCATCCACAATTTTCCCTCAATCGAAACCGGTAAATTTGCCGTTCGCGAAGGCTCAATCATGGCTGCAGAAGATAATTTCGAGATTCTGATCAAAGGGGTCGGGCATCACGCGGCAATGCCTCATCTGGGTGTCGACCCTATTGTGATCGCATCGCAGATTGTTACCGCGTCGCAGGCGATTGTTGCGCGATCCGTTAATCCTATGGAAAACGCGGTGATTTCCTATACCGAGTTCATTTCCGATGGCACGATTAACGTGGTGCCCAATCAGGTGCGGTTAAAAGGCGATGTGCGAACACTGACCACAGATATTCAGGATTTGATTGAGAAGCGACTGGGCGAAGTTGCAAACGGTATTTGTGCAGCCTATGGAGCCAGCTGTGAATATCAGTATCACCGAAACTTTGTGCCAACGATCAATACCGCCGATGAGGCTGAGATTGCAGCGAAGGTTGCATCGGGTGTGGTCGGGCCGGAAAACGTAATCGGGGACAGCAAGCCGGTGATGACGTCGGAAGACTTTGGCTACATGCTACTGGAACGGCCTGGAGCCTATATTCTTCTGGGAAATGGTGCTGAGGGAGTGGGCGGCTGCAGTCTGCACAATCCGAAATATGACTTTAACGATGAAATTCTTTCTATTGGCGCTGATTTCTGGGTTGAACTGGTCCAAAGTGAGTTAGCGTCCTGAGATTTTCAAAGGCTGTGAGCAGGTTTCGCAAATCGGTTTACACCGTTGACGCGATCAGGGCCATTGATCGTCGTGCAATAGATGAGTGTGGCATAGACGGTTACGAATTAATGCAGCGCGCGGCAGCGTTCTCATTGCAGGCGATCAAAACCCGGTTTTCTGAGTTCAATCGACTGTTGATCGTATGTGGCAGCGGCAACAATGCCGGGGACGGCTATGTGCTCGCTCGCCTCGCCCGCTCCGATGAATGGCAGGTCAAAACTCTAGCAGTAACTGATCCAACACTACTCTCTGGTGATGCTGCGCGCGCTTACATCGATTGGGTGAGTAGCGCTGACACTGATTGTCTGACTAACCAAATGGACGCAGAAGAATCCGCGGTTGTGGTCGACGCGATTTTTGGCAATGGACTCAATCGGCCCCTGGAAGGTAAACCACTTGAAGCTGTGAAGTGGATCAACACATTGGCCGCGCCGGTGGTCTCTCTCGATATTCCAACCGGCCTGAATGGAGATTCGGGCGAAATTTTGGGTGACGCGGTCCGGGCAGAGCTAACAACGACCTACGTCGGCCTCAAAGCTGGATTGTATTTGCAGGAAGGACCGGATCATTGCGGTGAAGTTGTGCTCGATGATCTTCAAATCTCAAAGCAGTGTTTTGAACAGGAAGCCCCGTTGCTAAGAAAAACAGACCCTTCAACCAGTCGATTGCCGGTACGAAAAAAACAAGCACATAAAGGTTCATGCGGACATGTTCTGATTGCAGGTGGAGCTCCCGGTATGCTTGGTGCGGTGCTTTTAGCCGGAAAATCTGCGCTGCGTGCAGGTGCGGGTAAAGTCACGGTTGCGACAGATCGTCAGCACGCCAGCATGATTGCTTTGCAATGCCCGGAGCTCATGGGGCGATCAGTTGAATCGGCAACGGACTTAACCCCATTGATTGAGGCCGCTGATGTTGTTGTGCTGGGTCCGGGGCTGGGTGCCAGTCAGTGGTCCCGGGCCCTGTTTTATGCTGTTGTTCGCTGTGCAAAAACCAAGGTGCTGGATGCGGATGCCCTGAATATTCTTGCAGAGTCCCCGATCCGACGCGACGACTGGGTGTTGACGCCTCATCCCGGAGAGGCTGCAACTCTGCTCAGCGTATCCAGCGGTGATATTCAGCGCAACCGTCTTCAGGCGCACCGCGATCTGGTGAACCGTTACGGCGGGGTGGTGGTGCTGAAAGGCGCAGGAACCCTGTCTGGTGGTGCGGGTGAACAGACATCCATTTGCGGATCAGGTAATCCCGGGATGGCAACCGCTGGAATGGGAGACGCGTTAACTGGGATTATTGCCGCGTTGATCGCGCAGGGTATGACGACGGGTATTGCCGCCGAAACCGGCGTGGAAATTCACGCACAGGCAGGCGATCGGGCTGCCGAGAGTGGTGAGATCGGGTTGATGACTTCCGATTTGATTGACGCTATTCGGAGCGTCATTGCGAAGGGGCGATAACGACGGCGGCAATCTGGTTGGGGTTTTCGTTGACTCTCTGAAGTCTTTTCGAGATTACTTCCCCTGCAGCTCGCAATTACGGTTTTACATGTGATGATGGATTTGAACATTCGACTGCACTACTCCCTGCAAATATGGCATGCTGTCGCTTGTGGAAATTTCTGAAATCGTCAATCTTGATCGCTATCCGCTGCATCAATTGGATACCGATGCCGGAGAGTCACTTGTTCGTGACTGTCAGTCACGTCTGGACGAGACCGGGTCTTGTCTTTTGCCCGCGTTTCTCACTGCGAATGCAGTCGCTGCGGCCCGACATGATGCAGAAGAATCACTGGGTCGGGCGTTTCAGGTCAATCATGAATTTGCATATGACGATGTGAACGACGATACGTTGGCGACGCCGCTGGAATCTTTGCCGCCCGATCATCCACGCCACTTTAAGTCGCTGACTCGAATCCGATTTCTGGCTCGCGACCTGATTGATGTCAACAATCCGGCGAAGCAACTGCACGGCTGGTCTGGAATGACCGATTTCCTGTCGAGGGTGATGCAACAGCCGACCTATCCATCCGCGTGTCCTCTGTCCAGCTGTATTTTAACCACGGCGGAAGAGGGGGAGCTGCAGGAATGGCACTTTGACGGTATCGACTATATCGTTACCATCATGCTTGAAAAGGCTGCATCGGGTGGCGAATTTGAATACGTGCGCGGTCTGCGAAAGAGTGGTCAGGCCGACGACTTCGACGGCGTTTCATCGGTTTTTAAAGGTGAGCGCGACCGCGTGATCTCATTGCCTATTGAACCGGGAACGCTGACGCTGTTTAAGGGAAAATACAATCTTCACCGCGCCGCGCCAGTGGGAAAAGACAGTCGCCGTATCATGGCGATCCTGTCATTCGAGCGCGAACCGAACAAGACCGGTTCGGAAAACTACCTCCGATTGTTTTACGGCCGTTCGCTGAGTGACCTGCCGGAGGCTGAGCAAGTTGTTCGTTTCGCGGACATTGGCTGAACGTTCCGCCCTGCACGCTTTGTTCGGCGATATCGAGTGTCGGGATAGCGCAGACTTCTCCGATCTCGATCCGGGTTTTCATCCAGATAATCTCGATGCGGACCTGATGGTTCTGCCGGCAAACACGACTGAAGTCCGCGAAGTGCTGCGGACCTGTAATGATTGCCGGGTGTCGGTTGTCACACAAGGCGGGCGAACGGGTTTGTCGGGCGCGGCAGTCTCGCAAAGCGGTCAGATTATTCTGGATACGCGGCGTATGAATAGGATCCTGCAAATCGATGCTCTGAGCGCTACCGCCGTTGTTGAATGCGGGGTCACTCTTGAGCAGCTGGAAAAGGAAGCGAACCGATATGGGTTGTCCTGCGGTATCGATTTGGCGGCGAGAGGTACGGCCACTATAGGCGGTATGGTGGCAACCAATGCAGGCGGTATCGAAGCGTTCAGGAACGGAATAATGCGCAACCGCATTTTCGGTCTCGAATCGGTTTTGGCCAACGGAGATGTATTCAGCGACCTGAAGCAGGTCAGCAAAGCCAATGAAGGCTACGACCTTAAACAGCTGTTCGTTGGTGCCGAAGGTACTTTGGGTGTCGTGACTCAGGTGGCAATTTCGCTCGTACCTCGTGTTGAAGAAGCAGCATCGGTGCTGGTCAGCTCGGACACCTGCGATCAGGCTGTCGCCTTATTCCGAACTCTGCGGAAACACCCGTCGCTGAATTTGGTATCGGCGGAAATCATGTGGCCCGAATACGCGCGTCTGGTGGCTAAGGAAACGGGGTGCAGCAACGTGCTCAGCTTCGAGGACTCCGATGATGTGGTTTTCGTGTTGATCGAAATTAGTCTTGCCGATCAATCAACTTCTGAAGCGATCGAGGCGTTTTTGTTCGAACAACTTGAATCGGGACTAATTCGAAATGCGGTGCAGGCGAAAAACAGGTCCGAGCGCAATGCCATGTGGCAGATCCGGGAGGACAGCTTCGTCGTTGACCGAGCCTACCCCAATGGTATGTGGTTCGATATGTCGGTGCCGCTTGCGCATATGACGGAGTACTCCACCATGTTGCGGTCAAAAATTCCCCGGCTCGCAGACGGGTTGCAGTGTTTTTTGTTTGCCCACCTGGGCGACGGAAATTTTCATGCCACGATTTCAAGCGGTAATGAGCTGTCCGGTCTGGAAGATAAAATCAAGTCGGTAGTCTACGATCAGCTTGATGGTCTCGGCGGCTCATTTTCTGCCGAGCACGGAATTGGTATCGACAAGATCGATGCGCTGCATCGATATGTTCCCGACATCAACTTACAGATGATGCATCAGATTAAATCTCTGTTTGATCCCAACGGAATTCTGAATCCGGGCAAGGTATTAAAGCGTCAATCAAAGATGCCCTAGAGAAATCGCCGCACCAGAAGTATTCCAATGGCCACGCATGGGCCGACGCCGAATGCGAACATCAATGTGCCAACACCCACCGCACCACCGAGGTACCAGCCGCTCGCGACCGCGGCCACTTCGATTGCGATTCGAACCCAGGCAATCGGAATATCGGTGACCCGCTGAAGTCCTGTCATCAACCCATCCCTTGGCCCCGGTCCCAAATTTGCCGCCAGGTAGATTCCCGACGATAACCCGACGATGAACACGCCAACAGCCGCCTGTACAAGCTGCCAGGCCAACTGATCCGGGTGGGGCAGGTACGGCAACGAAAAGTCGATCATGAAGGCGATTATCAGAGCGTTGAGTATGGTCCCCATTCCGGGCTTCTGGCGGAGTGGAATCCACAACGCCAGGATCGCGAAACTGATGATCATGGTCGAAAAGCCGATGCTCCAGCCAGTTTTCCCCGATATTCCATCCGCCAGCACGGTCCAGGGGCTGACTCCGGCACCGCTTGCAATGAGTATTGCTTCGCCGAGGCCGAACAGCGCCAGCCCGAAGTTCAGATAGAAAAATGTAAGAAACCTGGGTCGCAGATTGTATGGTGAAGGCGAACTCCACGACATTTGCGGCACCTGCTTAACTTTGAAAATTTGCCGCATCGGAATCTGTCTGGTATCTGGGAGATCGGCGATGTTAACACCGGCGAGTACTCGGTGCCGACCGGCTGGTGATTAAAGCGTGTACACTGGCGCGCAGTGAAATCTTTAAAGTAAAGTGATACGAACAATTCTGGTGTTCAAACATATGCCGAGCCAGAACCCGGGTGTATTTCGCGAGTTCGCCGTTCGTCGGGATGTGGTCTTTCAAGAGATTGATCTGCACGCGGGTGACGAGGTTCCGGATCTGGATCGGTTTGATGCGTTGTGGGTGATGGGTGGATCAATGCAGGTGTGGGAAGAATATCTCTACCCCTGGCTGGTTCGAGAAAAACAGATCATTCGAGAAGTGATTCGCAACGACGTCATGCCATTTTTAGGAGTGTGTCTGGGGCACCAGTTGGCAGCCGACGCTCTCGGTGGTCAAACGGCACTTGCAGAGCATGCTGAGATCGGGATCTTTCCCGTTGAACCATCGGTACTCGGCCGGCTACATCCGCTGATGCAGGGACTCGAACTCGCGCATGGCTGGACGAACGTGCACACTGCGGAGGTCACGGTGCTTCCCGACGGAGCGGCAGTCCTTGCCAGTAGTGAGCTCTGCAAAAACAATATACTGCAGCTGGGGCCGCGAGCGTATTCCTGTCAGTTTCACCCGGAGGTATGTGAGCATACGATGTCGGGCTGGATGGAAATCCCGGGGATACCTGAGTTTTTACAACAGAATCTTGGCAGTGATTCCACTAAGAAATTTGCTGATGACGTGCAGCGCAAATTGCCGGAGCTGAACAAAAACTCTGAACGCCTCTTTGATAACTGGCTGGATCTGGTGTTTGATTAAGAGCGGGCGTCCGTCAACTCTGTAACCATGAGGTTTTTCTTACAGCCCGACGTTTAAAACTCTATAATTCCACTCGTGTATTTTGTGAAAGTCTACGTGTGATCAATTTACGTTGGCGACCTCCGGACGAGGTTATTGGTGATCGCTATATGCGCCGATGGCATATCCGCCGCAAGCCGGGCCACCATAACCTGTACTTACATCACTACGAGGGTAGCGACGACGATCGGGCGCTGCATGATCATCCCTGGCGCAGTGTGGGAGTCGTCTTGTGGGGCCATCTGTATGAGGTTACCGAATCGGGAGAAAAACGACTTTGGCCATTGGTTCCAAAGTATCGGAAAGCGGAATACGCCCATCGATTGAGACTGGGTGGCAAGCGAGCGGTTACGCTTTTTTTTACGTTCCCAAAAGAGCGAGAATGGGGTTTTCTTTGTCCTCGGGGATGGGTGCCGTGGCAGAAATTTACCGACGCATCGGGGAAACGAACTGGTAAGGGTTGTGACGACTAGCTCGATTAGTTCGCAAGGGCGGACAGACTGTAACAACAGATATCGTTATCTCAAGGGCTTAAATCTTATCCAGCTGTTTTTGCAAAAATCCGGATTGGCCTTTCGCCCATTCAGGTCTTTTACGGAGACTCGATATCGCGTTGCCTTCCAGCAGATCCCCCAACCGACTCAGTGAGTTTGAACTTCAAACCCGGACGTTTATGAAATCTTCGGGCTAGAAGTTTTGCCAGGAATCGGTCTCAAAAATGTAAACCGGGGTGTAGCCGAATACCGCATTCAGATGATGCAGATAGGCATGCCGACCCTCACGCCCCCAGATTTCGGTGACTCGCGTACTGACTTCGCGATAGTAGTCCAGCAGACCTTCAACGGTGTCTTCGTCGGGCCCCTTGGTTTCATTCCGGACTTCGCCGATTAAACCGATCCATGAACGACTTACACCCATAATGAACAGAGGCCACGATGTCTGCACCGATGCCGACCAGGTTGGATCACTTGTGCCCGCGATACGCTGATTGTCCTGATAGTCGTTGGTTCGAATCTGCAGCTCTTCGATAATGCCGTGATCGAGAAGTGTGTTCAGCAGGTCATTATCTCGGGCACTACTGAAAACGCTGTCGGCTGTTTCTGCGTCGGCGTAAAACAGGAAGCTGAAACGATGTCCCGCGCTGTCTCTTGCCGCGCGTCGATGCACGCGCCACAGCGGCAGTTGTTCTGAATAGTTGGCGATAAGCGGAGACAGAAACCGGTCCGCAATCAAGAGATGAGGGCTGAAATCCAGGGCCTGGTCCTGCGGCCAGTGCAAACGAAACCGCAGAGCAAACCATTGCTGATCACTCTTTTCGGCAAACTGAACGTCACCGTCACCGGACGGAACCGAGGCGCATCCGGAAACCAGAGTCAGTAAAACCAGACAAAGAACAGTGGCGCCCGCACGCAGCCGATCGATCACGACGCTGCCTGCGGGACGCGGTGTTATTGTGACGCTCAGGTTTTTGGCAGTTCGTTCGCCGGATCGTAAAGGGCTTTGCAGCCTACTGCCTCAACCCGGATTGGAAACGGCTCGTCAAAATACTCCATCACCAGTTCACGACCCTCGACGGCATAGTCGTTGGGAAGGTAGACCAATCCGATGTTCTTGCCGATCGAAGGACCAAAAGCGATACTGGTTAGATACGAACGTCGACCCAGTGAATCGACAATCACTTCATTGGAATCGGGATCCAGCACCGGGCACGATCCCACCGGATAGCGGGCGACACCGTTCTGATCGACATTATCTGTCATTACAACAGTGCAGAGATATGCAGCCTGTTGTTCGCGCTCGCGCTGCTCGAGATAAGCCGCTTTGCCGTGAAAATCCGCCTCTTTCACCTTAGGACGG
>JBCCGE010000118.1:0-8743 GCA_039029455.1 Pseudomonadota bacterium
CCGGATTCAATCCGGATAGGGAAAGGACCATGAAAAAGGACGGTCCGTGTATTGCCACCCGGCATCACGCTTTGCGCCTCCTGATGAAAAGACGCAGACAAGGGCCTGGCGCGAATGAAATTGCGACGCGCCTGTTCCAGCGCTGCATCGATCGGGGTATCGGTCAAAGCATCACCACCACTGAATTGTGTCTACAAAACTGAAGGAGGGAACGCTAGTGTACCGGTTCATCGATGACGTCGAGAAGTGCTTTTTGCCGTTCGCATCCAAGCCCCGCAAGATGAGAGCGCACAAACCAGGTCACATACAAATAACGCTGATATCTCCTTCCACAGTTCGGACCGGGAAACACAAACTCTCGATTATTTCTTCTACAAACGATACCGATCTGGACGCTGAACCGCTGTTACCGGACGTAGTGACAAGATCGGAAGTACTGAGTTCAAACAACGCCTCGACAGAACTGGTGACATTCACAGATATACTGCATTCGGAAGACGGCGCCACAGCACCATTTGTGAGACTGATGACTGCGGCACCCGCCTGCGCAGTCACAGAACCCACGCAGTCTGAAATCACTGCCGGTTCCGGTGCGATTTCAAGACCGGCTGGCAAATTCAGATTGAAACCGGCACTGTTCGCAGAAATCAGACTGTCCGAGTTGTCAATTTCAAACGTCAGCACGACAAGTTCATTCAGAAGCTGAATAACGGGCGATGCTATTAATGCAAAGTCAGGAGCGACGACCGAGACGACGGTTGTCTCACCGTCCGTATCATTGCTGTTGTCCGTATCCGTGCTGGTGGTCTGCACAGCAAACTGGCTGCTGACAGACACTCTTTCATTCTGGCTGAGCTGCGCCGTTAGCGTGAACTGGGACGAGCTGCCGGATGCGATAGCACCCAGCGTGCAGCTGGTTGCATTTCCCGGAGACTCCGCACATCCGGTGCTTGACACTGATGCAAGTGAAGCGTCCAGCGTGGTATTCACCTGAACGTTCTGCGCGCTGTTGGGTCCGCCGTTCGACACTGTGACCTGATACGTGACCGTTGCACCTGCGTTCACCGGATCCTCTACGTCAGTGACATCGAGTGAAACATCAACACCTGTTCCGGTGCCCTGGACGGAAAAGTTGTAGGGATTTTCATCATCATCATTGTTGGCAATGCTCACCGTAGCGGATCGCAATCCAATTGCAGACGGGTTGAACTGAATGGTGAATGATTCCGAACCACTGGCTGGAACGGATGCCGGTGGCTGCTGCGTGACCTGAAAATCACCTGCATTCGTTCCACCTATTACCACTCTGGGATTGCCGGACAATGATAACGGAGCCGTACCAAACTGATTATCAATCACAAAGTTATTATTTCGGGTGCCGCTGTCGGCATTCACTGCACCAAAGTCTGTCCAGTCCTGTGTTCGCGGCGTGGCATCACCATCAACAATTTCCAGACTGTTTCCCATCACGCGTATTTCAGGTGCCGAACCCTGGCCACTGATTGCAAACGTGTAGGGGTTTTCATCTCCATCATCGCTGGCGATAGTTACTGTAGCGTTTCTGGATCCCAGCGCCGATGGATCAAACCGAATAACAAACGTGGAAGAACCACCGATTGATACCGGCGTGCCGGGTTGACTGGTGACGGTAAAATCCGCCGCATGATCACCCGACAAGGTCACCCTCTGATTTCCGGTCAGATTCAGTATCAGCGACCCAACGTTTCGAACGGTAAAGGTGCGATTCAATATTCCACCATCAGCCAGCGCGCTTCCGAAGTCCGTGTGATCGGATTCCGTCGGGGACGTATCACCATCGGATATTTCCACACTGTTTCCCTCCACCTGAATTTCTGAAGCCTGATCGATGGTCAGATCCGCATCATTGATGTCAAAGAAAACGCTATCGCTGCACTTGACTTTAAACCGACCGTCCGAGGTATTGATATTTGGAACCACCACTGACTGACTGCCGTCATTGGGTGTTCCGGTGATCACCGACACCGGGAATGTAACGCCGCCATCCGATGAGAAGTACACGTCCACAGAACTGCAGTTGATCGGTGACTGATTGGTCGATGCCACATCCCATGTCAGATTGACAGGGGTCAGAGCAGAGAACGTTTGTGACGTGTTTAGGTTAGTCACCCGAAAACCGTTGGCTGAGGTATTGGTGACCGTCAATACGGTATCACCCGAATCGATTCCGCCGTTACCATCCCGTGCTGTTAATCGAAACGTAAGAGTCCGACTCGTTTGCGGAAGAATTTCTCCTCTTAGCAGATTGCCGGTTAACAGCGAGTTTATATTGGGGATAACCCGGGTGGGAGTATTTGCCGGGGGCAATGCTCGGATGATGGGGTTGTCTCCATTGTCGATGTCGACCGCCGCCGCGCCACCCCGATCAATCTGTTCCCAGGAATAGGTCAACGCATCACCATCTGCATCCGTGGCCGAACCGGTCAGTTCAAACGGTGTATTCGCGGGCATATTGAAACCCGCGGGTGTCACAACAACGGGCGCTGCGTTCTCATTCACGTTCGTGCGAACTTCACACAGGTCTCCCCATCCAAAACGAAATTCCTCGTCGATCAGTTCCTGTGAGCGAGTTGAAAACATGTAATCAGGGTCAGATTGAAGATTATCTGAACCACAGATTCCGGCGTATGACATGATCGTTGAGCCGCTGCCAGGCTCTACCGCAAATGTCGCACTTCTCTGGGCCGCGCAGTTTCCAACAACACCATTGAACGTATGCGATGAACCCATCTGATGTCCGAGTTCATGGGCCAGTAATTCGATATCGAAACTATCGTTGATAGGTCTCCACGATGTAGAAGCGCCTCGAGCCTTGCGACGGGCAAAGAATGAATTGTTGTCCCCTGGCGCGCACACCACCCCTACAGACGCAATGCCCGAAGAAAAACCGGGTGAATTCGTTCCCAGTCCGTGACCCACATCAAATTTCTCCCAACCCAGTATGGCCGGATCCAGCAAAATGTCGGGCAATTCGCCGATCATCGCGCTCGGATTACCGTCCGTGAGGCCATCGGTCGCTGAGTTGGTAAATATGATGTCATCGTTGTCGTCAATCACTACAAAACGCGTGGCCAGTTCAACTTCGTACAGAAGATTGACCCGATTAATAGAGGTAATGATCGCAGCCAGAGCATCTTCCGTTGGCGTACCCGACCCCCGGCTACCTTGAAAGGCTGTGTACTCCGCCGTCGCGGCCACCGCAATACGGTATTGTTTGATATACGTTCCAAACGTCACTTTTTCGACCGACTTCGCTGCGATCGACGCGGCGTCGAAGTTTTTACCTGCCGGGTGCCCTGTGTGTTCATCATTGAGGCATATGCCGCCGCCCTCTTTGCCTCGGGGAAAGTAATCGTGGTCATAGTAGGATACGTAGTAGCGCTCATCCCCATCGAGTCGCGGTTCGATATAGATCGCCCCCACATCCGTTAACAACAGTCCGTGAAATCCAAGTGGCGTCATGCTCAGGTGACCCCGGATATGGGGATTCTGCACATCCTGGGCTTTGAACGTCGCAATTTCCGGGTACTGAGACGCAATTCCCGCCTCCATCATTTGATACCGTGTTACGGCCAACGTGCGCAGACTGCCGTCAGGAAAAGGGACATCGATGAATTCACTCGCCGTGCCAGTCGATTTCGCAGCGCCATCCTGAGGAAAGAAAACGGGCAAATCTGATCGAAGCTCGGACTCATTCAGACGAGTGAGACTGTACTTTGAGGGCAGCAGGGTGAGTCGGCTGATCACGGACTCCATCCCACTCTGCGCGGAAGCCGACTTTTCCTGAGAACTGCCTCCGACAACACCAACCGGTGTCCAGTGAGATGTCTGAGCCATCGCCTCAAGTGAGACGAACATTACCAAGGCAAGTACGCGACTACACCGCGCAATCAGATTCAACATGTATTTCCCCATTCAGCATAACAAGGATAAACAATTCGGCCAGATTGATCAAAGCCTCTTGACATAGTTATGGAACACTGACGTTCGACTTGGGTAAAAAGTTTGAGCCTTAAGGCTGCCCTGCCTTTACCCGACCTGCAGACGGATATTATAGTTCCGCCATTCACGCTGAATTTTTTCAAAATGGCTCGGATTGCTGTCGGTGGCTGGCAACATGAAACCAATACGTTCGCTGCAACCCGGGCGGATTTTCAGGCATTCGAGCGAGCGGACGAATGGCCGTCGCTGTCGGTCGGTACTGACCTTTTTACAAACACCGATGGTGTTCACCTGCCAATAACCGGCGCCATCGATGCACTCAACACCCGCGGTCACGACCTGGTGCCGCTACTCTGGTGCTCTGCAACACCCTGCTCCTATGTCACAGAAGAGGCGTTCGAGCGTATTAGTGATCATTTCATGGCGCTTCTTGACCACGCCGGGCCACTGGATGGTTTGTATCTGGATTTGCACGGCGCTATGGTCTGCGAGCACTTTGAGGATGGCGAGGGCGAATTTCTGCGCCGAGTCAGGGAGCGAGTTGGCTACCAGATTCCGATCGCAGTCAGTCTTGACCTGCACGCCAATGTCACTCCCGAAATGGTGGCTCACGCCGATGTGATCGACATTTTCCGAACTTATCCACATATTGATATGGGAGAAACCGGCGCCCGGGTAGCCGGCGTACTTCATGAAATGGTCGTCGATGGACTTCGTTTGAAACCAGCCTTTCGGCAAACTGAGTTTTTGATTGCGCTGAATTCTGGCTGCTCTCTGATTGAACCGTGTCAGAGTCTCTATGCGAACATGCCTAAGCAGCTCAACTCTGATGTGCGTTCAATTTCATTAGCCTGTGGATTTCATCTCTCTGATATCCATCACGTTGGGCCCGCCCTGGTAGCCTATGCCACTGAGCAACGCAAAGCGGACGCGGCCGCCGACGCCCTGTTTCAGCAGATTCACAGCCAGCGCAACGAGTTCGGCCAGACTATATGGCTGCCGGAGGACGGCGTTGCAAAAGCAGAACGACTGCTGCAGGCGGATGGCGGCACGATCGTTTTGGCCGACACGCAGGACAATCCGGGAGGTGGCGGATCCGGTGACACCACTGGTTTGCTACAGTCGTTGATCCAGGCCCGATGCGGTAATTCCGCATTCGGCGTACTCTCTGATGCGGAAACTGTCACTGCGGCTGCACACGCCGGTGTCGGCAGCCGATTTACAACAGCGCTGGGCGGAAAGTCGGGATTACCGGGACAAATACCTTATGACTGTGAAGCCACGGTTTTGCAGCTGTCAGACGGTCAGCTGACCGCCACAGGCCCGATGTACAAAGGCGCACGCATGACGCTGGGGCCGTGTGCTCTGATCGAGGTTGGCGGCATCAAAGTTGCCGTCAGCACATACCCGGTTCAAACCGCGGACAAGGCGATCTTTCGTCATTTTGGTATTGAGCCGGGCGACATGGATATTCTTGCATTAAAAAGTTCGGTGCATTTTCGCAACGATTACACCGACATCGCCTCACATATTCTGGTCATTGCCGCGCCCGGCGCAGTGCTGGCAGATCCGGCAACGCTCGCCTACCGGAACAAGCGATCCGAAATTGCCCTCAGGTAGCTCTCTTACTGCAGGACCGCAACTCAAAAGCTGTGCGTAAAAAGGGATTAGGATCGCAAATACGATGCCCCGTTAACGTCCACAATGCAGCCTGTCATAAACGCCGGTGCGTCCATTGCGAGATAGCTGATGGTGTTACCCAGTTCCGCTGGCTGCGCGACGCGTCCTGCCGGGCTCTGACTGCGAATATTCTGCCCTTCCGGCGACGCCAGAACTTTTGCCGCCATGTCTGTTTCGACAAATCCTGGTGCAACGGTGTAGACATACACGTTGTGCGGCGCAAACGCCTGCGCCATTGATTGCCCCATCGCATTCATCCCCGCCTTCGAGGCACCGTACCAGGGCATGTTCGGTTCGCCTCTGAAGGCACCGCGAGATGAGACATTAACAACGCGCCCACCGCCGTTATCTTTCATGTGCTGACATGCTAAAAATGTCAGATTGGCGGCGGCCGTTAAGTTGGTTGTGACAATGCGCTGCCAACAATCCTGCCAGGTATCAAAATCAATCTCACTGATTTCCTGCCGCTGAGATATCCCCGCATTGTTCACGAGCACTGTCAGCGCTCCCATCTCCCGGACAACAGATTGAATCAGTGTCTGAGTATTTTCGGGACTGGAAATGTCTGCTTGAAACAGTCGATGGCCATCGCCAGATAGTTGCGACAGGGTCTGTTCGGCGTTGTCTCGATTGCGACCATAGTGAACCGCCACATGTGCACCTTTGGCAGCACACTGAATGGCGGCCTCTCGGCCAATTCCGCCGGACGCGCCGGTGATTAAAACTACAGATGACATCAGGTATTCAATCTCCAGTGAAAATAGTAAAAATCTATCGATTCAATAAATTAATAGTATTTCTATATTGTATGGAGAATAGCTATTATCAATTGAACCCTCATTCTGGAGCCCAATTATGAGTCAAATTAACATTGGTATCGACACCGCCCATCGGGAAAAGATCGCTGCAGGTCTCGCGCGACTGCTCGCGGATTCCTACACCCTCTATCTTCAGACGCACAATTTCCACTGGAATGTGACCGGACCACGCTTTCGTGATTTACATCTTATGTTTGAGGAGCATTACACCGAACTGGCTACTGCAGTTGATGAAATCGCTGAGCGCATTCGAACGCTGGGAGACGTCGCCCCGGGTACCTATTCCGCTTTTGCAAATCTGTCCTCTATCGCCGAAGTTGAAGGTGTACCGGCGGCTGAAAAAATGATTGACATCCTTACCGCATCCCATGAACAAGTGGTGCGAACCTGCCGCAGTGTTTTGAAAGCCGCGCAGAACGGAGATGACGAGTCATCGATTGCGCTTATTTCTGACCGCATGAGAATTCATGAAAAAACAGCCTGGATGCTGCGGGCATTGACTGCAAACTGAGGCTTTAGAGTGACAGTTGCCAACGCTCTGCACTAATCATCATCCATTGTATCGTCTTCAAACGACTGTAATTCGGCCTCGATGACCTGCGGAGAATCATAACTGGCGATGTGAAACAATGCATCGCCTTCATTGACCAGCGGCAGTCGCGTATGCCCGACAACAATGCCATCAAACTCCGCAGTGAACGGCACACTTGGATCCGTAAACAGGTCAGACGGATCGGTAACCTCACCAAGCAGATCGCCCGCCCGAACGCTGTCACCCAGAGATCGGTGCATATGCACAATGCC
Source organism: Pseudomonadota bacterium (assembly GCA_039029455.1). Taxonomy (GTDB): domain Bacteria; phylum Pseudomonadota; class Gammaproteobacteria; order Arenicellales; family Poriferihabitantaceae; genus JBCCGE01. Next base: position 7,284 of record JBCCGE010000118.1, read on the forward strand.
ACTGGTTGGTGCGCGCACCCAACTGCTGCTGTTTGCCACGAAGGGTTCGCGGCTCTGATTTGCGCTGCGTTTTCTCGGCAACATACGCAGGTGTCGCATTACGTTGATAATACCGTTCACGCCACTCTTGATTGAAAACGGGTCGAACCGCAGCGACTCACCGCCTTCAAACAAAACAAAAGGAATCTGATGCTCACCAGCGGTCTTGCGTAACGAGCCGTCTCTCAAGCGTGAATTAATAACCACCGGCACGCCAAACGCCTTTGCCATTTCCAGCGTCTCATGATTTTCAAGTTCAGCCCGAATCTGCGGCAGGTTGGTTCGATTACGTCCACCGGTGTGCAGATCAATACCGTGGGTACACTGGAAGAGAATTTGATCACAGAACAAGTTGGCCAGTCGTGCTGTCAGGGAACCGGTTTCTGACCCGGGGAATGAGCGATTCAGGTCACGACCATCCGGAAGGTATCGCGAGTGCTGCATGATACCGAACACATTTACGATCGGGATCGCCACCAATGTACCGCGCAGGTTTTTCAGAGACTTTCGTTTGAACAGCTGACGAACAATATCGACGCCATTGAGCTCATCACCGTGTATCGCAGCGCAGACCAGCAGGCGCGGCCCATCCTGTTTGCCGTGAATGACATGAACCGCCATGTTAAGGGCATTCTGCATAGTGTAAAGCCCTGGCAGGGCAAGATTTACTACACCACTTTCTCCCGCCTGTACAGACTGGCCGCCGATTCTGAATGCCGGCCGCTTAACCTTTGCCACGTGTTCTGGTGCGTTTTGGTTTGGCGTTGGCTTCGATAAATTCGATGATCATTCCAGCGACGTCTTTACCGGTTGCTTTCTCAATACCCTGCAGACCCGGAGACGAGTTCACTTCCATGACCAGTGGTCCGCGATCGGAACGAAGAAGATCGACTCCACAGACGTTCAGTCCCATCGCTTTTGCGGAACGAACCGCAGTCCGCCGTTCAGCCGGCGTCAGTTTAACGAGTTTTGCCGTGCCTCCGCGATGCAGGTTCGAGCGAAACTCACCGGGAGGCGCCTGTCGTTGCATCGCGGCGATAACCTTCTGACCGACAACAAGGCAGCGAATGTCACTTCCGCCCGCCTCCTTAATAAACTCCTGCACCAGTATGTTGGCCTTGATCCGCATAAACGCCTGAATCACGCTCTCAGCGGCTTTTTTGGTTTCGGCCAGCACCACGCCTTTACCCTGAGTACCTTCGAGCAACTTGATCACGAGTGGCGCGCCGCCGACTTCCGATATCAGTCCGTCAATGTCTTTTACCGAGTGTGCGAATGCGGTTGTGGGCATTCCCAAACCTTTTCTTGACAGCAGCTGCAGTGATCGAAGTTTATCGCGTGAGCGTGTAATGGCGACGGATTCGTTGACGCTGTATATGTTCATCATTTCGAACTGCCGCACAATAGAAGTACCGTAAAAC
>JBCCGE010000119.1:0-8741 GCA_039029455.1 Pseudomonadota bacterium
ATTGAAGGCACTGCTCAACGAACTGAAAGAAACGCCGCATCAAATATTGTTTATCGACGAGATCCACACCATTATCGGCGCGGGCGCTGCGTCCGGCGGTGTGATGGATGCATCAAACCTGCTGAAACCGATGCTGGCCTCCGGCGAGCTGAAATGTATTGGCTCAACGACGTATCAGGAATATCGGGGAATTTTTGAAAAGGATCGAGCATTGTCCCGGCGCTTCCAGAAAATAGATATTGTCGAACCCACACAGGAGGAAGCGGTTGAGATTCTGAGCGGACTCAAGTCACGATTTGAAGAGCATCACGACGTCAAATACACCCAACCGGCGCTGCGAAGCGCTGTCGAGCTGGCGGCGCGCTATCTGACCGATCGCCAGCTTCCGGATACGGCAATCGATGTGATCGATGAAGCCGGAGCGAAAACGCGATTGATGCCCGCAGAAAAACGCAAGAAAACTGTCGGCGTTAAAGAAATTGAAAACATGATCGCGGACATCGCGCGCATCCCGCCAAAGCATGTTTCCGCATCCGATCTGAAATCACTGAAAAATCTCGAGCGCGATCTGAAGATGGTCGTGTTTGGTCAGGACGATGCAATCAGTGCTCTGGCGTCGAGCATTAAAATGGCGCGTTCAGGTCTTGGCAACACAGACAAGCCAATCGCATCATTTCTGTTCTCGGGACCGACCGGCGTCGGCAAGACCGAGGTTACCAAGCAACTCGCCTCAACTCTGGGTATCGAATTTATCCGCTTTGACATGTCCGAATACATGGAGCGGCATACTGTGTCTCGACTCATCGGTGCACCGCCGGGATACGTCGGATTCGATCAGGGCGGTCTGCTGACCGATGCAATCAACAAGCACCCGCACGCGGTGCTGTTGTTCGATGAAATCGAAAAGGCTCATCCGGATATCTTTAACATCCTGCTGCAGGTTATGGACTACGGCAGTCTGACCGACAACAATGGTCGCAAATCCGATTTTCGAAATGTCATCATTGTAATGACGACAAATGCCGGTGCTGAAGTCGCTGCACGCGCATCAATGGGTTTTGTCGAGCAGGATAACACCAGCGATGACATGGGGGCGATCAAAAAAGCATTTACGCCGGAATTTCGTAACCGTCTGGATTCAATTATCCGTTTTAACGGGCTCGACAGCACAACGATTAAACACGTGGTCCGAAAATTCGTTCTTGAGCTTGAGCAGCAGCTGGCCGAAAAGCACGTTTCACTTGAACTCGAGAATGAAGCAATAGACTGGCTGGCCGCAAAAGGATACGACTCTGCAATGGGCGCACGACCCATGGCGAGAGTGGTACAGGAACACATTAAGAGACCTCTGGCCGAAGAGCTTTTATTCGGTCAGTTGTCAAAAGGCGGGTCTGTTGTAGTGTCTGTGGGTGATGACGACAATCTGGCGTTCGATATCTCGTCCTCTTCACAGTAGCAACTGAATCGGAGTTTTCCTGCATTTAAGCACTTTATTCCGCGGACTGCTGCCGTTTGTTCTGGCGTTAGTCTGAACGCCCGGTGCGGCGCTGAATTCACTGTCTCCGGCACGACTGCTCCAACGTTTTGCCCCACCGTTCTTCCCCAGCGTCTCACCCAATCGTCTTCCCCGAGAGGCTTCCAGCCAATCAGTTGCGGTAAATCTCTCCGTAGAGTTTTTAATCCCAGCCTTATCCAACACCCCTTGTCATTATCGTTTTTCGGCGACACTTGTAGAAATTTGCATTATAGTTGCGTCCGAATGGTCATCCGGCGCACCGATCGCTTGCTCTGATCGGACGTTCGCACGTACCATTTCACAACGTACAACATATTTCTGATCTGGAGGAATTATAACGATGACATTTTTAAACGGTTTCCAGCAGCAAGCGTATGCACTGATGCGAATTGTGACCGGGTTTCTTTTTATATGGCACGGCACGCAAAAGTTTTTCAACTTTCCGGTGGACTTTCCCTACGGTTCTCCCAACGCCTTAATGAGTGCGGCCGCCGGGATCGAAATAATTGGCGGTGCGCTGGTGATGATTGGACTGCTGACCCGTCCTGCAGCATTTATTTGCAGTGGTACCATGGCGGTTGCCTACTGGATGGCCCACGGATCGCAGGCGTTCTGGCCTATAGCAAATGGCGGTGAACTGGCCGCTTTATACTGTTTCGTGTTTCTGTATATCGCGACCCATGGCGCAGGGATCTGGAGCGTCGACAAGAACTAGTCGGGTTGATGTCTCGTACCGCATGCGGAGCACACTTCTCCATATGCGGTGCGACAATTAGCGAGTCCGGATTTTGGTCAGCTCGTTTTGGGATATGGGCAGGACAACATGCGGGTCAGGCCGAACCGGTTTGAGCGTTCAGTCGATTCAGTGGCCTTTCGTTAATAGGCAGATGGATGAGAGCTGCTATTAACCCGACCACGATACCGGCATACCACATGCCGTCGTAGGATCCTGTCTGATCGTATATCCGTCCTCCCCACCACACGCCGATAAAGCTGCCGATCTGGTGGCTCAGGAACACGATGCCAAATAACGTCGCCATGTAGCGCACGCCAAACACCTGCGCAACAATCCCTGTCGTCAGCGGCACCGTTGAAAGCCAGAGAACACCCATCACAGCGGCAAACAGCAGAATGGTAGTGGGCGTTTTCGGAGCCATGAGCAGGCAGGCAATAGCAACGGTTCGGGCAAAATAGATGAAACTCAGGCTCCAGCGCTTTTGCCATTTCTGGCCGACGATGCCCGACAGTATCGAACCGCCGATATTCATTAACCCGATCAGCGCGATGCTGTACGCTCCAATTTTCGGATCCAGGCCGACGTCACGAATGTAGGCTGGATAGTGAACCGAGATGAATGCAACATGGAATCCGCACACGAAAAACCCGGTGGTGAGCAGCAGATAGCCACGATGTGTCAGCGCTTCGCCCAGAGCTTCGCGCAGGGTTTGGTCGGAGGCGGCCTCGGTGGACTGGGTTGGATCTCCTGGCAACAGCAGCGCCAGCGGGATCATTATGAGGGTGGCAGCTGATACCAGAACCAGAGCCAGCTGCCATCCGTAGGCGGATATAAAACCCTGGGAGATGGGCGAAAAAAGCACCTGACCAAATGAACCGGCTGCCGTGCCGAGGCCAAGAATGAAAGAGCGTCGGTCCGGTCCGACCACGCGCACCATAGCGGCCATGGCAAGGGTAAATGCAGAAAATGCAATCCCCGTTCCCGCCAGCACGCCGCCGGACAAATGAAACCACAGCGGCAGTTCCACCACAGACATACCGTAGACGCCGGCGAAATACATCAGGGCGCCGGCAACGATGACTTTCACCGGACCGATTTTGTCCGCGAAAGCGCCAGCCATCGGCAGGGCGATACCCCAGAACAGATTCTGAATGGCCATCGCCAGACCAAACGTTTCCCGGCTCCAGTCCCGGGCTACGGTCATGGGTTCGAGAAACAGGCCAAACGATGAGCGAACGCCGAACCCGATTGCTGAGATCAGGCATCCGGCAATGATGACGACCAGAGGCGTTCGCCAGGTGGTGGTAGTCATGATTTTGATGCTTTTGACCGGTTTCGTGGGTTAGCGATGGGTCCAGACGGGTTTGCGTTTTTCGGCGAAGGCCGCCATGCCCTCTTTTTGATCTTCGGTCGCAAACAGTGCATGAAACTGCCGTCGTTCAAACAGCAGTCCTTCCGACAGGGATGTCTCGTGTGCCCGGTTGACGCTTTCCTTGCAGATCATCAAAGCAGGCAGGGATTTACCCGCGATTTTTCCGGCGGTTTTCATGACGTCGGTCATCAGCTCGTCCGCAGGCACGACCCGTGAGACCAGCCCGCAGCGCTCTGCCTCATCGGCGTCCATCATCCGCCCGCTCAGACACAGCTCCATCGCTTTCGCCTTGCCGATTGAGCGAATCAGGCGCTGGGTCCCGCCTGCGCCGGGGATGATGCCGAGATTGATTTCCGGCTGACCGAACTGCGCGGTATCGGCCGCAATAATGAAATCACACATCATTGCCAGCTCACATCCACCGCCTAAAGCGTATCCGGCAACGGCTGCAATTACGGGTTTTCGGCAGCGCCTTACCGCTTCCCAGTTGTCGGTAATGAAATCCTGCTTGTAGCAGTCCATATAGGTTTTGTCTTTCATTTCGACAATATCAGCGCCAGCCGCGAAGGCCTTTTCGTTGCCGGTAATAACCACTGCGCCGATGCCATCGTCCGATTCAAACCCCTCCAGCGCCTGCGTCAATTCGATCATCAGTTCGCTGGAGAGCGCATTCATCGCCTTGGGACGATTGAGGGTAATAACGCCAACGGCGCCTTCGGTATCGACGAGAATATTTTGATAGGACATAAGGATGATGATTGCAGTTAGAAGGTTAAGACAGCACGCCCATTATGAGCGTTGGTCGCTGCCACGGATTTGGATATCAGATACAATGCCAATTCTATATGAAATAAAAAAATCAGCGTCTCAGAGGCGGTGATTTCTCGCAAAAAAATAAAGTCTCAACACCCATGAGTGAATCAACAACATTCGATCAAGTCTACCGCCACAGCCGGAAAAATCCGCAGGAATTCTGGGCCGAGGCCGCTGAAAATATTTTCTGGTACAAAAAGTGGGACACAGTGCTCGACGATACGGACAAACCGTTTTATCGATGGTTTACCGGGGGCACCACCAATGTCTGTTACAACGCCGTTGATCTGCACGTCGAGCAGGGACGGGGCGATCAGCTCGCGATCATCCACGACAGTGCGATTACGGACAGCCAGCAGAAAATCACCTATCGTGAACTGCAGCAGCGTGTCGCCCGATTTGCCGGTGCGCTCAGGACCAACGGCGTCGAGAAGGGGGACCGGGTTATTGTTTATATGCCGATGGTTCCCGAAGCAGTGATTGCCATGCTCGCGTGCGCGCGTATCGGCGCGGTGCACTCCGTGGTGTTCGGGGGATTTGCCGCAAATGAGCTCGCCGTCAGGATCGACGACTGCACGCCGAAACTGATTGTCGCCGCGTCATGTGGTCTGGAACCCGGTCGCGTGGTGGCCTATAAGCCGCTGCTCGATCAGGCTATTGAGCTTGCCGAGCACAAACCATCGAGCTGCCTCATCATGCAGCGTCCGCAGGAAACTGCCTCAATGATTGACGGTCGCGACGTGGATCTGAACGATGCCTTGCAGGCGGCGGAGGATGCCGACTGCGTGGAGGTGGCCGCAACCGATCCACTGTATATCCTCTATACCTCAGGTACCACCGGACAACCTAAAGGCGTCGTTCGCGACACTGCAGGCGGGATTATCTCGCTGAAATGGTCGATGCCAAACATTTACAACTCAAATCCCGGGGATGTGTACTGGGCAGCGTCCGACGTCGGCTGGGTCGTGGGCCATTCGTATATCGTCTACGCACCGCTGTTCAACGGCAACACCACAATTGTGTTCGAGGGCAAACCCGTAGGCACGCCCGATCCCGGCGTGTTCTGGCGCATTATTTCGGAACACAACGTCAAGGTTTTGTTCACAGCACCGACGGCATTTCGGGCGATCAAGAAAGAAGACCCCAATGGCGAGTATCTGCAAAAATACGACATCAGTTGTCTTGATTCGCTGTTCCTGGCCGGGGAGCGCACCGATCCCGATACGCTGAGCTGGGCGACGGACAAACTGGGCGTGCCGATTATTGATCACTGGTGGCAGACCGAGACCGGCTGGTCGATCTGCTCTAACTGCCTTGGTATTGAAATGCTGCCGATCAAAAACGGGTCGCCAACACGACCTGTTCCCGGTTGGGAACTGCTGGTGCTGGATGATGACGGCAATGAAGTTGAAAGCGGTGAAATCGGTTCACTGGTGGCGCGACTGCCGCTGCCTCCCGGGACCTTTCCGACGCTGTGGAACGCACGGCAGCGTCACTTTGATTCGTATCTGAGTCGTTTCGACGGATTTTATGAAACCGGTGACGCGGGCTTTATCGACGAAGACGGTTACGTCTTTGTGATGTCGCGAACAGACGATGTTATCAATGTTGCGGGGCATCGCCTGTCGACTGGCGCAATCGAAGAAGTGCTGGCATCCCATCCCGACGTTGCCGAATGCGCGGTGATGGGTGTCAACGACGATCTCAAAGGCGAGCTGCCGGTGGGTTGCCTGGTGCTGAATTCGGGTGTTGAACGCGATGACGCTGAAATTGTCACTGAGTGCATCAGGCTCGTGCGCGAACAGATCGGTCCGGTGGCGGCGTTCAAACTGGCCACGGTGGTGAAAAGACTGCCGAAAACACGCTCCGGAAAAATCCTTCGCGGAACCATGAAAAAGATCGCTGACAATACTGAATGGAAAATGCCAGCAACCATCGACGATCCGGCGATCCTGGACGAAATCACAGAATCGCTTCAGGGACTCGGCTACGCCAAAGGCTAATTCGACAGATACTATGCAGCACGCGTTCATTATGGACCCTATCGAAGGGGTCAAAGCCTACAAGGACACTACCTACTATCTGATGCTGGCCTGCGCCGAACGCGGTCACCGCGTCTGCTATCTGGATCAACGTCAGTTGTGGCTGCGGCACGATGAACTGCACGCTACCGTTACCTGGCTCGAGGTGAATGCCGATATTGAGCATCCGTTTACGGTCGTCAAGCAGGAGAGTTTGCCGATGGCTGCAATGGATGCCATCTGGGTGCGGACCGATCCGCCGTTTGACCGGCGTTATTTCTATACCACGCTGCTGCTGGATTACCTGCCGGAGACCACGCGGGTGTTGAATCGACCGTCCGGTATTCGCAACTGGAACGAAAAACTGGCCGCGCTGGTGTTTCCCGAGTTCACGCCGCAGACTCGGGTCACGTCTTCAGTTGATGAAATTCAGCGATTTGCCGAGGAGGAAGGACGCATTACGGTCAAGCCCGTTGATGGATTTGGCGGTAAGGGTATTGTCTTCTTCTCACCGGGTGACGATGCATCCGTTCTTCATCAGGCAACCCACAACGAACAGCACTGGGTGATTGCGCAGGAGTATCTGCCAGCGGCGTCCGAAGGCGACAAGCGGATTTTGATACTGGAAGGGGAGCCACTCGGCGGCATACTGCGGGTTCACGCCGAGGGTGTTGAACTCAATAATCTGGATGCCGGAGGTACGGCTAATCCTGTCGATCTGACCGAACGCGATCTTGAAATCTGTCGCGCGCTAAAACCGGATCTCGAAGAGCAGGGCATTTTCTTTGTTGGAATCGATGTCATTGGTGGCATGCTGATCGAAGTCAACGTCACCAGCCCAACCGGCTTGCAGGAAATGAGTCGGTTCGCCGATCAGAAGTTTCATCACCGGATTATCGAGGCGCTGGAGTCCTGAGCCCGCTTCCCGGAAACCACAGCCCCGAAGTCGCTGAATGAATCCTCTGAGTCCGGGCGTAAAGAAATTTCTCTACGAACAGTGCGCATTTGGTCGTTTGCGCTGGATTGCCAAACCCGTCTACGACTCCATACTCTTTCTGGAGTTGTGCTGGCACCGATTTGAAGATCTGTTCCATCCGGTGAATTCCGCTCCGGTTCCGGAACTCACGATCATCATCAAAACCTTTGAGCGACCTTATGCGGTGAAGCGGTTGCTGCGCAGTATCCGCCGTCGGTATCCGGATGTTCCCATACTGATCGTAGATGACAGCCGACAACCGCTAAGTATCGAGGCCGAAGGTGTTGAGGTGATTGAGTTGCCTTACGACTCGGGCATTTCAGTAGGCCGAAACCATGCGCTGGATATTGTATCGACGAAGTATTTTCTGCTGCTCGACGATGATTTCGTGTTTTCCCATCGACAGCAACTCCATGAATACGTGGACTTGATGCAACGCCACGACACGATCGATATTATGGGTGGGCGCTATATTGATCTGCCGTTGTATACCCTGCACGCGTTTCAGAATACGCCATTGCAGGGCACCCGTGCCGAACCCAAAGTAGCATTGGGCACCCTCTACGATTCACATCCGGTTGTCGACAAAGTGCAGAATTATTTTGTCGGTCGGACAGAAACTGTGCGCGAGGTTAAGTGGAAGCCGGAACTGAAAATCATGGAACACACTGAGTTCTTTACCCGCGCACGTGGGCAGCTGGTTACGGTATTCCACCGCGATATGAAAATTCTGCACGCAAAAACCCCTTTTGATTTGGGCTACCTGAAGATGCGTTACCGCAGGTAGCCCATTACTTCGAAGCGATTATTCAGCGGAGAGCTGCTGCATCGCTTTCGCCCACTCCTCAACGTGATACGACTGGGTAATCAGGCCGCCTTCTACGGTGTGGATGTCGATGGTCATAATCTTGAAACTCTTGCCTGACGGCGGAATGCCGAACATGGGTTTTTCCGGCGTTCCGGTTGCGATACTGCGGACAATGTAGCGGTTTCCGTCCTGCAGAATTTCCTGGATGGCCCAGTTCAGATTGGGTATGGCCGCACCAAATCCCTGCAGGGTGGCAACAAATCCCGTGCGATCCGGCCCGCCTCTGGGTGTTGGAATGGACACCCATTTTTCGGTCAGGACGGCGGCGGCACTGCTTTCCATATCTGCTCGATTGGGCTGACTGAGCAGCTCGTCGTAGAACGCTCTGACCACGGCTTCATCAGATGCGAAACCGGCCGGCGCAACCGCGGTGATCAGCAAAACCATTAACGCTCGAACACTGTTTTTCATGGGTAAAGCTCCTGTTTTGAGAGAAAAG
>JBCCGE010000120.1:0-8710 GCA_039029455.1 Pseudomonadota bacterium
GGAATCACCTCTCGTTCTTTGGAAGCAATCTTCTTTTCTGGTACCTTCAGAGGCCGGTCGCAGCATGACGCTCTCTGCACCATGTCGTCCGACCATGGGGTATTGCAGGGTATCGCCTTTAAGCTGCACCTTAAACATATTACGGCGGGCATCTTCCATCGCTTTTTGAACAGCAATGGGTACTTCGCGCGCTTTTCCGCGTCCCATACCGACCCGACCCTCACCGTCACCCACAACGGTTAATGCCGAGAAGCCAAAAATTCGACCGCCCTTAACAACCTTGGAAACGCGTCGAACGTTAATCAACTGTTCCTGATAATTGTCTTTTCGAGCTGCATCTCTGTCGCGAGCTCTGTCTCTGGTATTTGCCATTCGTGTGTTGCCTAAATACTCTTTAAATTATTGCGATCTAAAACTGCAAGCCGTTTTCACGTGCTGCATCTGCAAACGCCTTGACCCGACCGTGGTAGCGGAAACCGGACCGATCAAAAGCCACAGATTCCACACCCGCCGTTTTGGCTCGTTCAGCCAGCACTTTGCCAACCACGCTGGCTGCATCACAATTCCCCGTGCTTTTGGCTTCGCTTTTGACATCAGCGTCAAGAGTTGAAGCTGATGCAAGAACTTTCTCACCTGTTAAATCAAACACCTGCGCGTAGAAATGTCGCGGTGTGCGATGAACGGATAATCGAAGCGTCTCCAATCGCGAAATTTTGCCGCGACTTTTTCGTGCACGACGCAACCGAGATGATTTTTTGTCTTTCATGATAAAAAAACCAATAACTATTACTTTTTCTTTGCCTGCTTGCGCATAACGTATTCGTCCGCATACCGTATTCCCTTACCTTTGTAGGGCTCGGGTGGACGGAATGCTCTGATTTCTGCAGCTACCTGACCCAGGACCTGCTTATCCGCTGCACGCAGAACAATACTTGTCTGGGTTGGTGTTTCAGCAGTGACTCCCTCGGGGAGTTCATATTCAACCGGGTGGGAAAACCCAAGGCTCAAATTCAATTTCTTGCCCTGCGCCTGCGCACGGTATCCCACTCCAATGATGGTCAGATGCTTCTCAAACCCGGAGGTGACCCCTGTAATCAGGTTATTGACCATAGCCCGAGTGGTACCCGACATCGATCTGATGTGTTTACTGGCTTTTTCCTGATCGCCAGCAATACTCACCTGCAGCCGACCGTCTTCTTGAGACAGTCTGATTTCAGGACTCAGGGAAAAACTCAGTTCGCCTTTTGGGCCTTTGGCACTGACGATTCCATCGTCGATCTTGATATCGACACCGCTTGGTATTTCGATGGGTGCCTTTGCAATTCGTGACATGACTTACGTACTCAGCAGTTTAGTTTGTCGGCTATCGAATAAATAAAAATCAGAATACAGTGCAGATGACTTCGCCACCCACACCCTCCGCTCGGGCGTTCTTATCAGTCATTATTCCCTTTGAGGTCGACACAAGCGCCACACCAAGGCCGCCGCGAACGCTCGGTAAATCACCCGACCCGGCGTACACACGACGACCGGGAGTGGATACCCTTTTAAGCTCCTCAATGACTGGCGAACCCTGAAAATACTTCAACTCGACTTCAAGGCTTCGACCGGCACCTTCACCCTCAACGGTATATCCTTTGATATAGCCTTCCTGTTTCAGCACTTCGGCAATAGAGGACTTGGTATTGGAACACGGCATGGCAACACTCATTTTTTGAGCCTGCAAGCCGTTACGAATCCGGGTCAGCATATCCGCGATGGGATCAGACATACTCATTTCTTAACTCTCCGCTTTATTCTGCTCTGCACTGGACTACCAGCTTGACTTGACGACGCCGGGGGCTTCCCCGCGCATGATGACTTCACGCAACTTGTTTCGGCACAATCCGAATTTTCGGAAATAGCCGTGCGGTCTGCCAGTGAGATTGCACCGATTGCGCTGTCTGACTTTAGCCGAGTCACGTGGCAGCTTCTGCAAATCCATAACAGCTTTCCACTGATCCTCAGCACTTGTTTCTGGACTCGAAATTATCCGGGTCAGCTCGGCACGCCTGGCCTCATGTTTCTTCACCAGGCGGGTGCGCTTGGCTTCGCGTGCAATCATCGATTTCTTTGCCATAAAATTAGCTCTTCAACGGAAAATTAAAAGCGCGGAGCAATGCTTCCGCCTCTTCATTATTTTTTGCGGACGTTGTAATGCAAACATCCAGCCCACGCAGTGCATCCACATTGTCGTAATCAATCTCGGGAAACACGATTTGCTCTTTCAAACCAAAGGAATAATTCCCGCGTCCGTCAAAAGACTTGTTCGATAGGCCTCTGAAATCCCGGATTCGCGGAATCGCAATGCTAATCAGACGATCCAGAAACTCATACATCCGCTCACGGCGAAGCGTGACCTTGGAACCAATCGGCCAGCCCTCGCGGATCTTGAATGCCGCCTCTGATTTCTTCGCCTTCGTAACAACAGGCTTCTGTCCCGTTATTTTCTCCAGATCACTGGCTGCGTTCTGAAGGACGTTTTTGTTCGCCACTGCTTCCCCAAGCCCCATATTCAAAGTGATCTTGGTAATTTTCGGAATCTCCATGGAACTCTTGTATCCGAACTGCTTTTGCAGGCCTGGAGATATTTCCGATTTGTACAGTTCATGCAACCTAGTCATTGCTTAAATCTCTGTTTTTACTGTTAATCTGTATGTACTGACCCGTCAGCCCAGGTCTATCACTTCACCGTTGGACTTGAAAAACCGCACCTTTCTGCCGTCGTCCAGAGTTTTAAATCCAACGCGCTCTCCTTTGTCACTTGCGGGGTTATACAGCGCAAGGTTTGACAAATGGATGGGCGCTTCTTTTTCGATAATGCCGCCGGTTTCACCGGTATTCGGATTGCCACGTACGTGCTTCTTGACCAGATTTACGTTATCTACAAGCGCTCGATCAGAATCCAGAACCTGGAGCACATTTCCACGTTTACCTTTGTCGCGACCGGCCAGAACGACAACGTCGTCGCCTTTTTTGATTCTTTGCATCGTATCTCTACTCGATTTCTTTCTGTCTCTTGCTACAGGACTTCTGGCGCAAGCGAAATAATGCGCATAAATTTTTCGTTTCTCAGTTCGCGCGTAACCGGACCAAATATTCGTGTCCCGATCGGCTGCTGGTTGGCATTGAGCAATACAGCAGAATTGCCATCAAAACGAATCAGTGAGCCGTCAGGCCGCCGTACTCCACTCCTGGTGCGGACGATCACTGCATCGTAGACATCACCTTTTTTAACCCGGCTATTAGGCAGCGCCTCTTTCACCGTGATTTTTATAATGTCGCCAATTCCGGCATACCGCCTTTTCGAACCACCCAAAACCTTGATACACATAACGCGCTTGGCGCCACTGTTGTCAGCTACGGATAGCATGGATTGCATTTGGATCATGATCTTGCCCTAAACTGCCTTGCTGACGACCTCTACCAACCGCCAGCATTTTGATTTAGACATCGGCCGACACGCTTCAATGGTGACTGTGTCGCCAGCGGCGCATTCGTTGTTCTCGTCATGCGCATGCAGTTTGGTCGATCGACGGATATATTTTTTGTAGAGTGGGTGCTTCACCTTGCGCTCCACCAGCACGGTGATGGTTTTATCCATCGCAGCACTCACTACGCTCCCCTGGATCGTACGGGCCTTGCTGCCAGCGGCAGCGGAATTTTCGGTATCTGTACTGCTCATGACTCTGACTTACTCTGTTCGGTCTTTTTCTCGGTAATCACGGTTTTGATGCGTGCAATGTCTTTACGAACCAGTCCGAACCTCGCTGGATTGGCAAGCTGCCCGGCACCCCGCTGCATACGCAGGTTAAACTCTTCCTCGCGGAGTCCGACCAGTTCTTTAGTCAACTCATCCACGGTCTTGCTTCTTAGCTCTGACGCTTTCATTAACCCACCTGCCGTCGTGCAAAATTGGTTTGTAAAGGCAGTTTGGCGCTTGCGAGACGAAATGCCTCACGCGCAAGCTCCTCTGGTACACCTTCGATCTCATACAACATGGTTCCTGGCTGGATCAGCGCAACCCAGTATTCGGGATTACCTTTACCTTTTCCCATTCGAACCTCAAGGGGTTTCTTTGATATAGGCTTGTCCGGAAAAATTCGAATCCAGATTCGCCCACCACGTTTCACGTGCCGGGTAATAGCTCGACGACCGGCCTCGATCTGACGAGCGGTCAATCGACCACGGCTTGCGGACTGCAGTCCGAACTCACCGAAGCTGACACGATTTCCACGAGTAGCAAGTCCGCGATTGCGGCCCTTTTGCTGCTTGCGAAACTTTGTTCTTTTTGGCTGAAGCATTCTTCAATACACCTGATATTAGGTTAGCTTACGACGCGATCAAGCCGCCTCGGTACTGGTCTCGGCAACTTCCGGCTCTGGCTTTTCGTGCTCGAAAATCTCGCCTTTAAAAATCCAAACCTTTACGCCGATGATGCCGTAGGTGGTGTGCGCTTCATGCACACCATAGTCAATATCGGCCCGAAGCGTGTGCAGAGGAACCCGGCCCTCTCGATACCATTCGGTTCGAGCAATCTCTGCACCGTTGAGTCGTCCTGACAACATCACCTTAACGCCCTCAGCACCCAGACGCATGGAGTTTTGTACAGCACGCTTCATTGCACGGCGAAACATGATTCGCTTTTCCAGTTGCTGGCAAATGTTTTCAGCCACCAGCTTGGCGTCCAGTTCCGGTTTACGTATTTCTTCAACCGCAACCTGAACAGGGGCCCCGTTTAACTTGGTCAAAGCAGCCCTCAGTCGTTCTATGTCCTCACCTTTTTTCCCAATTACGATTCCGGGTCGCGCCGTAAAAATCGTAACATTCAGGTTTTGTGCAGGCCGATCAATAACAATTCTGCTGACGGCTGCGTTCGACAATCTCTTTGTAATGAACTGTCTGATCTTCAGATCACCGGCAAGTGTGTCCGCGTAATTCGCGCTGGATGCGTACCACTTGGTGTTGAACTCCTTGGTAATGCCAAGACGAATTCCTGTAGGATGTACTTTTTGACCCATTTTTAATCTCCGCTAATCTCTTGATCAGACGTTTCTTGGTTCATCGCTTACGGCGAGGGTAATGTGACAGTTACGTTTAAGAATTCGCGTTCCGCGGCCTTTGGCCCGCGCGCGATAACGCTTTAACGTTGGAGCGACATCAACCATAACCTGGCTAACCCATAACTCATCAATGTCCGCACCTTCGTTATGCTCTGCGTTTGCAATCGCAGAATCGAGAACCTTTTTCATCGGCACCGCGCCTTTCTTGTTACTGAAAGACAACAGTTCAAGCGCTTTTTCAACAGGCATAGACCGAATTTGGTCGGCAACCAGTCGACATTTCTGAGGGGACAATCGCACGTATTTAGCTACTGATCTGACTTGCATGACTATTTCGCCTTTTTACCCGCTGTATGGCCACGATATGTCCGGGTCGGAGCAAACTCACCCAGCTTGTGGCCAACCATGTTTTCATTAATCAGAATTGGCATGTGCTGGCGACCGTTATGAACGGCAATTGTCAACCCAACGAATTCCGGCATGATCATCGAACGACGCGACCATGTTTTAATCGGCTTACGCGAGTTTTCTTCGCGAGCTTTTTCCACTTTTGACCATAAGTGATGATCAACAAAGGGACCTTTTTTAATTGAACGTGGCATGACTATTTCTTGCGTCTTCTAATGATCATTGAAGATGTTCGCTTGTTAGAGCGAGTTCTGTATCCTTTGGTCGGTACACCCCAGGGTGAAACCGGGTGACGCCCACCAGAGGTTCGGCCCTCACCGCCGCCGTGCGGATGATCGACCGGATTCATCGCAACACCGCGGACCGTCGGGCGAACTCCGCGCCAGCGTTTTGCGCCGGCTTTCCCGAGCTTGCGAAGGCTGTGTTCCTGATTACCGACCTGCCCGATGGTGGCGCGACAATCGAGATGAACTTTCCTCATCTCACCGGAACGGAGTCGCAGCTGCGCGTACGCGCCTTCACGCCCGATGTATTGGACGGCTGCACCCGCTGAGCGTGCGATCTGGGCACCCTTTCCGGGTTTCAGCTCGACGCAGTGGACAACCGTACCGACCGGAATATTTCTCAGCGGCATACAGTTTCCAACACTGTAAGGGGAATTTGACCCCGAAATTACCGAATCACCCGCCGAGAGACCTTTCGGCGCAATCATGTAGCGGTGTTCTCCGTCTTTATAGACCAGCAATGCGATATTGGCACTGCGATTCGGATCGTATTCAATCCGCTTTACTGTTGCCGGAATACCGTCTTTCGTCCGCTTGAAGTCAATCACTCGGTAGTGGCGCTTGTGGCCGCCTCCGCGGTGGCGAACGGTGATTCGCCCCGCGTTGTTTCGACCGTCAATTGCTGTTTTCGCTTCCAGCAACGGAGCGTGAGGCTTGCCTTTGTGGAGGTCGGGCGTCACCACCTTGACCATTCCGCGGCGTCCCGGCGTTGTTGGTTTTTGTTTCGCTAATGCCATGACTAAATCTGATCTGAATTCTTACACGTTACTAAGCGCCGGCCATCCCCAGGAAGTCGATATCCTGGCCATCTGCGAGACGAACGTAGGCTTTTTTCCAATGATTGCGCTGGCCGGGGGTCCGACCAAAACGCTTAACTTTTCCGCGGACATTGACGACCTTGACGGCACTGACCTTGACGTCAAAAAGTTTCTCAACAGCCTCGCGGATCTCACCCTTGTTTGCATCCGAGAGAACCTCAAACACAATCTGGTGATCTCGATCGGCAGCCTGAGTGGATTTCTCAGAAATAACCGGTCGACGAATAATTTGGTAAAGACGCTCCTGATTCATTGCAATGCCTCGTCAATTTTGGTGAGCGCGTCAACCGTTACAACAACCTTGTCATAGCTAATCAGACTTACCGGGTCGATCTCGGCTGCATTGCACACTGAGACATGCTTCAGATTTCGAGCAGCCAGCTCAATATTTTCATTATCCTCCGGCAGTACTACGAGCGATTCCGGAGCATTCAGGCCCTTGAGCGTTTCTGACAACGCTTTCGTCTTAGGTGCGTCCATGGACAATTCATCGACAACAATCAGACGTTCCTGACGGGCAAGTTCGGAAACAATCGACTGCATCGCAGCCCGATACATTTTCCGATTCACCTTCTGTGAAAAATCCCGGGTCGACGCCGGAAACGCACGGCCACCGCCACGAAAAATATTACTTCGGATCGTTCCGGCACGAGCTCGGCCGGTGCCTTTCTGGCGCCACGGCTTAGCTCCACCGCCGCTGACAGCGGATCGATTCTTTTGTGCTTTGGTGCCTGCGCGTCCGCCAGCCATATAGGCAACGACGACCTGATGAATAAGGGCTTCGTTATAATCCCTGCCGAACGCCGCGTCAGAAACATCGACACTGCCGGGTTTTCCGCCTGAAGCCTTGTTTAAGGTTAGTTTTACAGCCATCTTCTTAACTCATTACTCTTGCTGTGTTGTGCGATTCAGGACGCATCAGAAATGGATTTGACTGCGGGTTTTACAATCACATCCGCACCCTTAGAACCCGGAATTGAGCCACTGATCAGAAGCAAATTGCGCTCTGAATCAACACGAACCACTTTCAGGTTTTGCTGGACTCGCCGAGCAGCACCCATGTGACCCGACATTTTTTTACCTTTAAAAACGCGACCTGGATCCTGGGCGTTTCCAATCGATCCTGGCAAACGATGCGCCTTGGAATTACCGTGAGTCGCGCGACCACCACCAAAATTGTGACGTTTAATTACGCCGGCAAACCCTTTACCGATTGTTTGCCCGGACACATCAACGGCTTGTCCTTCATTAAACAATTCAACCGTCAGCTCACTTCCGGCTTCATTTTCAACAGCGTCGTCCAGTCGAAACTCCCAGACTCCGCGTCCGGCTTCCACACCGGCTTTGGTGAAATGCCCTTTCATCGCGTTTGTGACGCGATTTGCACGGCGCTCGCCAACGGTGACCTGGAGGGCGTGGTAACCATCCGAGTCAGGAGTTTTAACCTGGGTAATCCGGTTGGGCGTAACCTCAATGACGGTTACGGGCTGCGAAACGCCGTCTTCAGTGAAAACGCGAGTCATGCCAACTTTTTTACCAATCAATCCAAGAGACATTTGTATTTACCTTCTGCTTTCTGGCGAATGCCAGCTACTCTTTTCGTTAGTTCAGTTTGATTTCAACATCAACGCCAGCAGCCAGATCCAGCTTCATCAATGCATCTACCGTCTTATCGGTAGGCTCGACGATATCCAGAATTCTTTTATGAGTTCGAATTTCAAATTGATCTCTGGCCTTTT
The DNA here is from genome assembly GCA_039029455.1 of Pseudomonadota bacterium. Lineage (GTDB taxonomy): Bacteria > Pseudomonadota > Gammaproteobacteria > Arenicellales > Poriferihabitantaceae > JBCCGE01. The sequence continues at coordinate 8,352 of JBCCGE010000120.1, forward strand.
TATTGACGTGGGGCGACCGCAAGAGCGTGTACTTCTCGATCTTGGTTGGCAGAGGAATCGGACCCATAACAAGGGCACCCGTTCGACGCGCGGTATCTACTATTTCCAGCGCTGAGCGATCAATCATTTTGTGATCAAACGCCTTCAGACTGATACGGATTTTCTGATTTTCGACCTTCACGGATGAATTCTCTCGCTAATGTGAGTCTTGACTCGTTCTCGCTTACTCGATGATTTTGGATACCACACCGGCACCCACCGTACGACCGCCTTCTCGAATCGCAAATCGCAAACCATCCTCCATCGCGATCGGTGCTATCAGTGTCGCCGTCATCTTCACGTTATCTCCAGGCATCACC
>JBCCGE010000121.1:0-8703 GCA_039029455.1 Pseudomonadota bacterium
ACCATCATGGTCCCCATGGTTGGCATGGTCCGGTGCTTGCAGCCCGGGGTGGCTACCCCTACCCCGCACAAATGCTTGGCTATCCCGGGTTCGCGGTGACTAATGGCGGACGAACGCTGCTGAACGAAGTCGATTCGAACGAGGCCCAGCGCACGGGTCAGGTTAACGGAGCAGCGAACGATCCCGTGACGTTAATCGACGAAGGTCGAATTCACTATCGCGGTGTTCCGGCTCAACAGTCGCTTGAAGACTGGAATGACTTTTGGTCCGAGTATAAAAACGCCTGAGCGTTTTCTGTCGATAAAGGCACTGGTCTTGCACCAGTGCCTTTTTCTTTTCTGGTCAGCCCAACTTGAGCGATCCTATTTCTAAGACATGCAGCGCAGATTTGACCTCTATGCACTGACCTGGCGAATGCCGGTGATCATATGGCAAGTGATCTTTTTTGTGGGACCGCTGTTGTTCACTGTCGCAATGACGTTCTTCCTGGTCAAGAACTACCGCATGGTGGAAGCGTTCGAGATGAAGAACTGGTTGAAGATGTTCAGCCGGGATTACTTTTGGGACGCTTATTTTTATACGATTATGATGGCGACACTATCGACTCTGGTGGCCAGTCTGATCGCATTCCCTGCATCGTATGCTCTTGCGTTTAAAGTGTCCGCATCGACCCGGCGCTGGATCATTTTTCTATTGATCATACCGTTTTTCACCAGCTACCTGGTTCGAACCTTCTCATGGTTTGTAATCCTGGCTGAATCAGGGGTATTGAATACGCTATTGGGATTCGTCGGTCTTGGACCATACAAGATGCTCAATACTCAGTTCGGCACGCTTGTGGGTTATATGACTCTGACTCTGCCGTTGGTGGTTATATTGCAAACTTTGTCGATGGCTAATGTCGATCGCAGCCTGATTGAAGCTGCGCAGAATCTGGGCGCCAGAACATTTAATGTCATTGCTCGCGTCATCATTCCCTCGGCCAGGGTTGGTCTGATTATCGGCGCCGTATTCTGTTTCATTCTTTCGTTTGGCGATTTTGTTGCGCCGTACTACCTCGGTGGATCGAAGCCACCTACGTTGCCGATTCTGATTATTGATACCACCAAATCAGGACAACAGTGGCCCCGCGCAGCGGTGGTTGCGGTGATGATGATCATCACGCTGCTGGTAATTGCGTTTGCGGCGATCAAAGTGGCTTACACCGAAAAAGGAGCGCGGCAATGACTGAGCGGCTGGTGCGTTGGGTCCTTGTTCTGTATGTTGGTCTGATTCTGATATTCATCTTTACGCCCATTATCACCAGTATCATTTTTTCCTTTAACTCCGACCGGTTTCCAACGGTACCTCTGGGTTCGTTTACTCTTAAATGGTACGAAACGATATTTGCAGACCCTGATGTCTGGAAGGCAGCACGGACGAGCCTTATGGTTGCACTAAGCACCGCCGTATTAGCAACCTTTATTGGATTTTGCACGGCCTACACGGATTTCCGGTATCAATTCAGAGGCAAAAATGCTTATCTGGCACTCGCACTGTTGCCGCCGACAGTACCGTTAATCATCCTCGCACTGGCGACACTGGCCTGGTTTTCGAAACTCGGGATCAGCGGCAGACCCTACAGTATTGTGATTGCGCATACGGTACTGTGCTCACCGTTTGCGATGGCGATTATTCGACTCCGACTGCAGCAGATGGATCGTGAGCTCGAAGCGGCTGCCTGGAATCTTGGAGCGTCGGACTGGGCTGCCATGAGGAATGTTGTAATTCCGTTCACGATGCCAGCGATCGTGTCTTCGCTCTGCCTGACTATGGCTGTGTCTTTTGATGAATTTGCGGTTGCCTGGTTTGTTTCGGGTCTGAACAAAACCATTCCAGTGCTGCTGCTTGAAGTGTTGCAGGGCACAACCGATCCTCAAATAAATGCTATTGGTACATTCGTGTTTATCACTTCAATGACGCTGGTGGTTGTGGCCCAGCTTCTGTTTATGGCGCGCTCAAGCAAAAACTGACATGACTCAGATACAAATCGAATTCGACAACATCTCCAAATCGTTCGGTGACAGCGTCGCAGTCGAACCGATGAGTCTGGAAGTCCACAAAGGTGAATTTATCGCGATCATGGGCTCAAGTGGATGCGGCAAAACAACGACTCTGAGAATGCTGGCTGGACTTGAAACGCCGACTCACGGAGAGATCCGTCTGAACGGTCGAAGGATCAATGAACTCAGGCCATCGGAGCGAAATACCCCAATGGTGTGGCAAACACTCGCGTTGTTTCCGTTTATGAACGTAGTAAAGAATGTCGAGTTCGGCTTAAAGATGCGAGGATTATCTGCATCTGAACGCAGGGAGAAAGCAATGCACTGGCTGGCACGGATGGAGATTGCGGATCTGGCGGAGCGTCCGATCAATCAGCTGTCAGGTGGCCAAAAACAGCGTGTAGCGCTGGCTCGTGCTCTGGTGACCGAACCGCCGGTTCTACTGCTTGACGAACCCTTAAGTGCTCTCGACGCAAATCTGGTTGTGCGTATGCAGGGTGTACTGTCGAGACTGCAGAAGGAGTTGGGTATAACCTTCGTATACGTGACCCACAGCCAGTCCGAAGCGTTTGCAATGGCGGACCGAGTGGTGATTATGAGCAAGGGTGTTGTCGAGCAGGTTGGATCGCCCCGCGACGTGTTCAGACGACCGGCCAGTCGTTTCGTTGCGGAATTTGTCGGATCCAACAACATATTGGCGGGCACGGTAATACACAGTGCCGACCAGCGTGTGCAGGTTGAAACCGCGATAGGTGTACTGGAGGCTGTCGATAACGACGATCGAAATCTGCATCAGGGCCAGAACATAGAGCTGGTAATCAGCGCAGACAACATCGATATTTCGATGCGAGACGATTCGGAAGAGAACTCCGTGCAGTGCTCACTGGTGAGTGAAGAATTTGTCGGCACCGTTGTGACCTTATTGGTCGAAACCGACGACGGTATCGAGTTGACAGTGCAAAAACAGCAAAAAGAGATTGACCGGTTTGATATTGAAGACGGCACAACGTTTTGGGTGTCGTGGTCTGCCGGTGACATTTACGTACTGCCCGGGTAAAGGGTACTAACATCAGGCTGATCAAGATGACTGAGCAAAAAAAACCGGGGCACATCGTCCTGACGTCGCATCCTACCGGCGATCAAAAACCCACACCCATCGAATGGGGAGCCGAAAATGCAAAAGAGCGAGGGCCTGTTGTAGCGACCCCGGCAGGTTCAGGTGCACGAAACGCCATTGGCGCATATTCGGGCTCGTACGCAGTCTATCGTGCTCTGGCGGTTGCAGCCGGCAGTCTGGACCCCATGCACAAACCTGATCTCACCAATACGGCCCCGGCGATGGCGCTGGGCCCGTACTCGCAGTGGAACAACCCAAAAAGTATCGTATCGATCGATCCCTGGGGTCACCTTGTCGGCACCGAATTCTCAGAAGATATTGGTGCCGGTCTGGATGTGCGGCCGACCATCGCGGTGACTCGTGCGCGTTTGACCGTACCGGAACTTTCAGGTGCACAGGAGTGGTCTGACCTTAAGGCGGACGGCACAGTGCTGCTCGAATCGGGTGAAGTGAATGTAACCAAGATCGCAATAGAGCCGGTGTGGTATCTGCCAGGTATTGCGGAGCGATTTGGAACGGACGAAGCGAGCCTGCGTCGCTCGCTGTTCGAGGAAACTGGTGGAATGTTTTCTGAACTGGTGACGCGCCCGGATTTACATATATTTCTTCCGCCAATTGGTGGCATTACAGCATATGTTTTTGGTGAGGTGTCGGCCGTCGCGGATCCGCATATAAAGCTCTCCTGCCGCGTGCACGACGAGTGCAATGGATCGGATGTCTTTGGATCAGATATTTGCACCTGCCGACCTTATCTGATTCATGGCATCGAAGACGCCATTCAAACTGCGCAGAATGGCGGTGCCGGACTGATCGTCTATAACCGGAAGGAGGGGCGTGCGCTGGGTGAGGTGACTAAATTCCTGGTATACAACGCGCGCAAAAGACAGGAGGGCGGCGACACGGCGGAACACTATTTTGAACGCACCGAGTGTGTAGCCGGGGTTCAGGATATGCGGTTTCAGGAGCTTATGCCGGATGTTTTAAACTGGCTTGGCGTCCAGCAGATTGATCGCTTTATCTCGATGAGCAATATGAAGTATGACGCGATTGTTGGACAGGGTATTTCAATTGATGAGCGGGTGCCGATCCCGGACCATATGATTCCGGATGACGCGAAAGTTGAAATGGACGCGAAAAAAGCAGCGGGGTACTTTACCGATGGTGCCGTTCCCACTGCGGAAGAACTGTCGCAAAAGCAGGGCCGTGATCTCACCGACTACTGATTTATCCTGAGAATTTTTAAGTGACACCATCGGTGGAAAAATGGTTGGACACTCGGGCAGTGCGGTCGCAGTGCCGCACAATCGGTCGTTGGGCGGAACTCGATGAAACCCGGTGGTTTCAATATCACTCGAATCGACTGCCGGCATGTATCGAGTTTGTCGCTGACGAGTGCAAGCGCAATTATCCTGATCTTAATATTCCATATCACAGCCGGTGGCGTCATTTCGATATTGGTGGAGTCGATCTATGGCATTACTATCGTGATCGGCACCTGTCCGGAGCAGAGCCTGCAGCGGTCACCCGTTGTGCCATTGATCTTGTCTTTGTCAGTGTCTTGCTCGATGCGGGTGCCGGTTCGGAGTGGCGTTTTATTGATCCGGTAACCGGTGAGTCTCTGATACGTTCAGAGGGTCTGGCAGCGGCCAGTGTCGACCTGTTTTTCAATCATCTGGCGCGTCGACACGCAGACGGAGGCCTGATTGTGGATGCAGCGGCGCTGGATGCGCTGACGGCAGATACATTAAAAACTGTTTTTCAGGTTGATTCGGGGAATGCTCTGGTGGGTGTTGAGGGTCGGCTTGAGTTGCTTAAGGGGCTGGGAGCCTGCCTAATCGAACAGTCCCTGGATCGACCTGCGGATGCATTTTCCAGCCTGTTACAAGCGCCGGGGGCTGCGGAAGTGAGCGCAGACCATCTGCTGAGTGCGGTTCTGCAGCACTTTAACGCGATGTGGCCGAATGGACTGAATTACCTGGGGAGTCCTCTGGGAGATGCCGGGTTCTATCCTCACCTGGATGATGAGTCCCCATACGGAACGATTGTGCCGTTTCACAAGCTCTCGCAGTGGTTGACGTATTCACTGTTTGAGCCCATCGAATGGGCCGGACTCATTGTGTCTGAAAAGGACGGCCTGACCGGGCTGCCGGAATACCGAAACGGGGGATTGTTGCTGGATATGGGTGTTTTGACTCCTATTGATGCGTCGATCCTTGCACAAAAGTTGCCGCTGGAGTCAGAGCCCGTGGTCGAATGGAGAGCGCTGACGGTCTGGTTGCTCGATGAGATTGCGCAAGGAGTCAGAGATATGCTGGGTTGTGATCCCGCTCAGCTGCCGCTGGCGAGCGTGCTGCAGGGAGGGACCTGGAGCGCCGGTCGACGAATCGCGTCGTCTTTGCGACCGGACGGTTCCCCACCTCTGAATCTGGCCATTGACGGAACGGTTTTTTAGTCCGCAGTCAATTGGTTCAGGTGTAAGCGCCGTCTTGATCAGGCCTGTTCGTCCCGGTTCGGAAGCGATACCCTGAACGCGAGATCGACCGGAAGTTGTCCGCTGCCATTGACCGGAGTTACGTCCTGAGGGCATGCCGACAGCACTGCGATGCAGTCCTGTATTGCTTTAAGGTCGATCTCGTCGCCGGGCTGACTGACTGGTGGATCCCATCGCGTGCTTCCGTCTCTGTCAATCGGAATATTCATCCAGATATTGAACGGTGCCGGAATCGCCGGCGCGGCCAGACCAATCGCATTCAGGGCCATGCGCAGGTTGTCTGTGCAGTTGTCGTGATACCCCTCGACGCCCAATTGGCGATATCGTTCCGCGTCGCATGCCGCGATCACTGTATCGTGAACGCCAGCGGAGGTATCGCGGGAAATTCTGAGAATGTCCTGTCGATTGTTTGTAACCAGCGTGTTTCCTACTCGAAACATGACTGAATTCAGAGCGGTATGGCAGTGGGCCATCGACAGGAATTCCCTAAGGTTGTTTGTGCAAAACGCCCAGAAATCACAAACCTGTGTTCCCTCAGAATTAATGACTGACAGGGTATCACCGGCTGTCAGTCTGAGCGCTACCCCGGTGCGAGCAGGTAAGGTATAAACTCGTCCGTATGCCGGTGTGCCGTCGGCTGACACGGCGCCTTCGATCGTACGGTTTTGACCGTTAGGGGTGGCGGGGTCGAATATCATTGCGAAGACGGCGGGACATCGTAGTACGGCAGGTTTTCGTGCCGCACGCTGTCCGGTTTTTCGTTTGCCATCGCGCGCACGTGAGCGGCAATATCTGCGAGGCGGGCGAACCATACATCTCGGTTGTTCAGTACATCCTCGAGCCAGTGTTCGACCTGTTTCCAGCGCGCCAGTCGTCCGGTCAGAAACGGGTGCCAGATTGTGTGAAAGAACCCGCCGGCTTCATAGTGTGCTTCAAATTCCTCCCAGAATGCGGCCAGTCCCTGACTCGGTGACCGTACTGGCATCATGTATCCAATTTCCTCATAGTGAGCGAAAGGTGGCCAGTCATCCGTACCCCAATGCACGGGTGTTTCGACCAGACTGCCTTGTGGTGTGTTCAGCATGTACGGTATGTCATCAGCCATCATGGAACTGTCGTATTCGAAATTCCGTTCGATCAGCAAATCCACGACACCCTGAGTGATGTTGTAGACCGGCGCCCGATAACCTTTCGGTGTATTACCGACAACGCGCTGGTGAGCGTCCATTGCACGGTCGAACCATTCCGTTTGTTCATCATGTGAATGTGCGGTCGGGTCTTCGTGAAGGTATCCGTGATGACCGACTTCGTGTCCTGCCTCCAGAATCGCTTCAACAGCCGCCGGATATTGCTCGACGCACCAGCCAGGAACGAAAAAAGACTGCTTCAAACCCAGTCTTTTGTAGGTGTCGAGTATTCTCGGAATGGCCACGTTGGGTCCGTAGCGCCCCATGGATATAGGGTACAACCGATTGTGACTGTCCCGGGGACGGGAGATATGGATCAAACTATCCGCATCCATGTCAAACGTTATTGCACATGCGCATCGGGCGCCGTTCGGCCATTTAATCGGGTGTTGAATCATCGCAGTTCAGGTGCAGTACTGAATGCCATGGTAACAGACTGTGTTCCGAGTGCTCTATGTGGAGTTTGGGGCCGGAGTCTGATGGAGTATTGAATGCCGCCATGGATCGGACAGTGAATACGCGGACTCGTTTACGGCAGCGCACCAGTCCTTGTCGGTTGCCAAGCAGGCGATAATGGCTGACTATTCGTAAACCGCAGTTAACGGGCTTGGTCTTGGTGAATACGATGATAAACGAATCGATTTTCTCTCAAAATTTTTCCGATGAGCCGTATTGGTGGCGCGCCGCACCACCCCATCGCAGTCCGCAGAGCGATCTGCCTGAGCGCTGCGATGTCGTTATTGTGGGAAGTGGCTTCGCCGGACTTTGCTGCGCAATTGAACTCGCTCGGGCAGGGATGGCAGTGTGCGTGCTGGATGCCAGAGAGATAGGTGAAGGGGCAAGTACACGGGCGGCAGGATTCCTTGCGGGGCGAGCCGGTGTCAGCAAACAGATAAATCTGGAGAAAACTGTTGGCAGGTCGCTCGCGGCAGACATTTTGTGCGAGGCTGATCAGGCCTTTGAGAATTTCCAAACCTTCATTCGTGATAACGAAATCGACTGTGATTTTGAAATGAATGGCAGACTGGTTGCAGCAAATACGCCAAAAGGGTACGAAAAACTCGCAAAAAAAATGGAGGAATACAATTCCGACGGCCGCAACCGTTTCGAAATGGTTCCGCGCAGCGAGCAAAGGCGGTATGTGAATACGGACTACTACCATGGTGGTATGTTGATCAAGGACGGCGCCACTGTGCATCCTGCCAAGTATCATGCCGGATTGGTCAGACTGTGTCTGAGTCTGGGTGTTCGTCTAATTGGCAACACCCGCGTAACCCGGGTTGAGGATGACTCGAGTATGAAACGCGTCTATACCGACCGAGGACACATTCGTTCGTCCAGGATCATGCTGGGTACTGGCGGTTACACCGATGGTTTGTCTCCATGGCACCGCCGTCGGGTTATCCCCATGTCCAGTACCGCGATGGCGACAGAACGGCTCGGACGAGATACAGTGACCGAACTGTTGCCAGCTACAGCACCTGTGATCGACAGCAAGAGAGTCATTAGCTACGCGCGCCCGTCTCCTGATGGAGAACATATTCTCTTTGGCGGTCGCGCTCGATTTACACCGGTTAGTGCGGAACGCAGTGTTGAAATTCTCTACGATCAGATGATTGAAGTATTTCCTCAGCTGAAGGGTGTAAAAATTCTGCATGCATGGTCGGGCTTCATGGCATTTACATTTGATTTTCTGCCCAAGGTAGGAGAGAAAAACGGTTTCCATTACGCGTTGGCATGCAACGGTGGTTCGGGCATCATAATGATGAGCTGGCTGGGGGAAAAAGCAGCCGGCAACATTCTGGGCTTGACCGAGAACAAAAGCGCGTTTGAAAAACTGCCGTTTAAAACGATGCCCGCGTATTC
>JBCCGE010000122.1:0-8650 GCA_039029455.1 Pseudomonadota bacterium
CTGAGCGTCATAACCCGCCGACGATTTGTCCTGATTCATCTGTTCCAGAAACGCTTTGGTTCCTGAGCGGGCAATTGTGCCGATATTGGCGATGACCTCATCTTTGGTCATGCCAATTCCATTATCCCGAATCGAAATGGTTTTCTTCTTCTCGTTGAAATCCACCCAGATTCCATTGGGTTCGCCACCTTCCATAACTGATTTATCCGTCAGGCTGGTAAAACTCAGCTTGTCGCAGGCATCGGAGGCGTTTGAAATCAACTCGCGGAGGAAAATCTCCTTGTTGCTGTAAAGGGAGTGAATCATGAGTTGCAGCAACTGCTGCACCTCGGTTTGAAAGGCGTGTTTTTCCACAGTGGCGGTTTCGGTCATGTCGTGCTCACTATCGTTCTTTGACGTTTCAGGGGTGACTCAATTACGGAGAGTCGCTCATTGGCGAAAAATTGGGGTGTTTCCTTATATTTCAAGTCCGATTTGCAATGCCAGACCGGGCTTAAAGTGGCTCTAAGTCATTGACCTTGATAGGTAAAATTCGTATAGTTCGCCGCCCTTTGCGGCAGCTGGGGTTGTGCCGTCCGCGTTGGCTGCGGGTGGCGCTGAAAATCTTCGGGGTATAGCGCAGTCTGGTAGCGCGCCTGCTTTGGGAGCAGGATGTCGGGAGTTCGAATCTCTCTACCCCGACCAGTTTTTATGCGCCCGTAGCTCAACTGGATAGAGCAACGGCCTTTGAGCAGGTCATTAGCTCGTAATCAGTGATTGGGAATTTCGAATATGACCTGAGTGGAGCCTTCGACGGGAACAGTAACCGTCGAAGTGGAGGGCACTGTATCGGTGAAACCTTAACGCGTCACGGCGATGGCAATACCGAGGAAACCCGGACACGGTGATGTTGGCCCGTCCGGGGATCCGTAGAGACTATACGTGCCCCACCTGAAACGGTGAAGATATAGTCCAGACTCCAAACCTGTCGCAACAGCGGCGGGGCGGCGAAAGCCGTAGTGGGTAAGCTAAGCCGTAGGTTACAGGTTCGAGTCCTGTCGGGCGTGCCATGAATGGTTACCGTGATCGACGAATCACTGATCGTTGGTCGCTTAATAATATGGTGAGCGTAGCTCAGTTGGTAGAGCCCCGGATTGTGATTCCGGTGGTCGCGGGTTCGACCCCCGTCGCTCACCCCATTTTCCGACTGCTTTCCTTATAACGGAATGTGGTCAATGTTGGTGATGGAAAGGTTGGTGATGGAAAGTGATTTGAAACCGAAAGCCTCTGGCTTTGGTTTCTGGGTGCGGTGTTGAAACAGTGCAGTGCAGATGAAAACACTGTATCCGTGCCGGAAATCGATACGCTTTCAAATTGTAGTGTTCTGATCCGGTAACCGCGAGCAATGAATCAGCGAGAGTGGCGGAATTGGTAGACGCGCTGGATTTAGGTTCCAGTGGGGCAACCCGTGAGAGTTCGAGTCTCTCCTTTCGCACCAGTTCTTAGTGAAGGGTCCGCAACACACCCTTAACGGCGCTGTGAAATATTCCCCGGTGATTGTCAGTACGATCTAATCTGACTGAAAACCGGTGTGAAGTCTTATTTTATAAAGGTGAAATAACCCTAACCATTATGCAAGTTTCTGTAGAAGAATCCGGCGCGATAGAGCGCAAGCTGACCATTTCGGTTCCCGCCGAAAATGTGAATCAGGAAATTGACAAACGTTTGAAGAACGTTGCGCGCCAGGCAAAGATTCCGGGATTTCGGCCCGGAAAAGCGCCGCAAAACGTGATTCGCCAGCGATACGCCGGTCAAATAACCAATGAGGTAATCAGCGATACGATCAATTCAAGCTATCGGGAAGCGCTCGGAGAAACCGAAATTACTCCGGCGGGTCTGGTCTCTATTGAGCCGAAACCTTATGACGAGGGTGAAGGTCTGGAATATGTCGCCACCATTGAGGTTTTCCCTGAAATACCGACACCGACGCTGGAAGGACAAACGATCGAGAATCCGGTGTGTGAGGTGACTGCAGACGATATTGACCGGACACTGGAGGACATCAGACAGCGCAATGCCGATTACAGTGATAAAGAAGACGCGTCTGCCGAAGGTGATCGAGTCACAATTGACTTTGAGGGCACTATCGACGGCGAGCCGTTCAATGGTGGAAGCGCTCAGGACTTCCCTTTTGTACTGGGTGAAGGTCAGATGCTCGAAGAGTTCGACAGCGGCCTGCGTGGGGTAAGGGCAGGCGAAACCGCGAAAGTTGAATTTACGTTCCCGGAGGACTACCACGGCGAAGACGTTGCGGGTAAGGATGTCAGCTTTGACGTCACCGTGAAAAAAGTTGAAGTCGCTTCATTGCCGGAGATCGATGATGCGTTTGCTGAGCGATTGGGCATCAGCGAAGGCGGACTGGCAAAAATGCAAGAGGAAATAGAGACCAGCCTGAATCGGGAGCTGAACCAGCGTCTGCGCGCAACCCAACGCGACAGAGTGATGAAGGCGCTGCAGGACGCGAATGACATTCCGACGCCACGTGCTATGGTCGAGGAGGAGATCGACAGAGCGATTGAAAGCATAAACGAGCAGATGAAATCACAGGGACTGCCAGCGCAGGAACTCGATCGGAGCAACTATGAAGAGGATGCTAAACGCAGAGTCGCACTGGGTCTGATTGCCAGAGAGGTTATTCAGAAGCACGAGCTTAAAGTGGACGCCGATCGCGTCCGGGCGAGAATCGAAGAAATGGCTGAGGGATATGATGATTGTGAGGCGTTCGTAAACTATTACTACGGTGAGCCCGCCCGTTTGCAGCAGATCGAAGCCATGGTGCTTGAGGAACAACTGGTTGAGGCCATGATGGCGACGGCCACTGTGAAAGAAGTCACGCAGTCGTTTCAGGAATTTATGAATCCGGCTGCCGGGTCGTAGAGTCGGCAACCGGATTCATCTAAAATTCGATGAACCGTTGCATTGCAACGCTGAACTGATACATTCCCTAAGGATTAACTCTATTCGAAGCCAGTATGAACGATAGATTCAACGAACAAATACAGGACCTCGGTCTGGTTCCAATGGTTGTGGAAACAACCGGTCGGGGAGAACGAGCCTTTGATATCTACTCACGACTTCTTAAAGAACGTGTTGTCTTCATGGTTGGTCAGGTTGAGGATCACATGGCTAACCTGATTGTGGCGCAGATGCTGTTTCTGGAATCCGAAAACCCGGAGAAGGATATTTCGCTTTATATCAATTCACCGGGCGGTGTTGTGACTTCAGGTATGGCTATTTATGACACCATGCAGTTCATTCGGCCCGATGTCAGCACCGTTTGCATCGGTCAGGCAGCCAGTATGGGCGCAATAGTTCTGGCCGGCGGAGCCAGCGGCAAAAGACATGCACTCCCGCACTCAAGGGTGATGATCCATCAGCCAATGGGAGGATCGCAGGGGCAGGCGACAGACATTGAAATTCAGACACGGGAAATCCTGCATACCCGGGAACGTCTGAACAAGATTCTGGCGGATCACAGTGGACAGACCATGGAGAAAATCAAGGCAGACACCGAAAGAGACAATTTTATGACAGCCGATGAAGCCAAAGACTATGGGCTGGTCGATTCAGTGCTGATAAAACGGGATTAACAAATAGACGACGATTGCTTCAAGCGGGGCCTTAAATCAGGGGATTCATGCGTTTTAGCTGTGCAATCGGACTTGCAAATTTACCGACAACCCTGCAATCTCTCGTTCTTGGACGAATTGTATAGTTGAATTAAATGTCAGACGAAACTTCAACAAAAGGCGACAAGCTGCTGTACTGCTCGTTCTGCGGCAAGAGTCAACACGAAGTACGAAAACTGATTGCAGGACCATCCGTTTTTATCTGTGATGAGTGCGTTGATCTATGCAATGAAATCATCAGGGAGGAAACTGCGGATGATGCGCCGGTTCAGGGTCGGAGCGGTAGCTTTCCGAATCCACAGGAAATCCATGGAATTCTTGACGACTATGTGATCGGACAGCAGCGGGCCAAGAAAACGCTCTCGGTCGCTGTGTACAACCACTACAAACGGATCGAAAATGAGGATTCCGTTTCCGAAGTGGATATTTCGAAAAGCAATATCCTGTTGATCGGTCCCACCGGATCGGGCAAAACCCTGCTGGCCGAGACGCTGGCGCGTCAGCTCAACGTCCCGTTTACGATTGCCGATGCGACCACACTCACCGAAGCTGGCTACGTGGGTGAGGATGTTGAGAACATCATCCAGAAACTTCTGCAGACCTGTGACTACGAAATTGAGAAGGCGCAGATTGGTATCGTGTATATCGATGAGATCGATAAGATTTCGCGCAAAGCGGATAACCCTTCTATTACCCGCGATGTGTCGGGTGAAGGCGTGCAGCAGGCGCTATTGAAATTAATCGAGGGTACGATTGCGTCGATTCCCCCGCAGGGCGGCCGCAAGCATCCGCAGCAGGAGTTTCTCCAGGTCGACACCCGTAACATCCTGTTCATCTGTGGCGGCGCCTTTGCCGGTATGGAAAAAGTCATCCAGGAGCGAACGGAAAAGTCGGGCATCGGATTTGGTGCCGACATTAAGGAAAAATCCGCGGATGAGCGTTCAAGTGAATTGCTGCAGCAGCTGGAGCCGGAAGATCTGATCAAATACGGTCTTATCCCCGAGTTCATTGGCCGACTTCCGGTCGTTGCGACTCTTGAAGAGTTGGATGAAGAGGCTTTAGTGCGGATTCTGACCGAGCCCAAGAATGCTCTGACGAAGCAGTATCAGAAACTACTTAAACTCGAGCGCGTCGATCTGGAATTCCGTCCGGACGCACTGCAGCAAATCGCTCAAAAGGCGATGGAACGCAAGGCCGGTGCTCGCGGACTTCGTTCAATTCTGGAAAATGCATTGCTCGAGACCATGTATGAACTGCCGTCCGTTGACGGCGTTCGCAAGGTCATCGTCGACGGCTCGGTGATCAGTGAGGGCGCACGCCCGCTTTATGTCTACGAGGAAGACGCAGAGCAATCCACTGCTGCGGCCTCGTCCTGACCGTTTCAAGGCTCTGATACCGGAGATTTGTGTCGGGAATTTTCCGCAACACAAACTGATGCCGTAACGGTCAGTTAATACGCAGTGTTCACAGCATGACGACGTGTTTGTGCTATTCTGCATTGAAATTCTCGACTTTGCCCCGATGTTGACGCATTAATTCGTTTTAAAGTCTGGAGTCACATAAATGACTGACGCTGTACCTCAAATCACCGAACTGCCGGTCTTGCCGTTGCGAGATGTGGTGGTATTTCCCCATATGGTGATCCCCTTGTTTGTTGGTCGCGCGCGCTCGATTAAGGCGCTTGAGATTGCCATGGAAGCAGGTAAGAGTATCCTGCTGATTGCGCAAAAAGACGCCACACTCGACAACCCTGGCGCAGATGATATTTACGTTACCGGCACTCTGGCGAACATTCTGCAGATGTTGAAGATGCCGGACGGAACGGTGAAAGTCCTGGTCGAGGGCGAGCAGCGTGCGCAGGTGCTTAAATATATACACGACGACAACGATCCGGAGTCATGTGTTATGGCCGAGGCTGAGATGATCGGCGACAGTGAGATGATCGCGCGCGAAGCCGACGTGCTCATCCGGACCGTGTCCGCGGAGTTTGAAAAGTACGTCAAGCTGAATCCGAAGATCCCGCCCGAAATCCTGACATCGCTTAGCGGTATCGACAACCCGGGTCGGGTTGCGGATACCATAGCGGCGCATCTCAACCTCAAAAATGAGGACAAGCAAAAGATACTGGAACTGTTCGACCCTCGGGAACGGATGGAACATATTCTCGGTGTCATGGATTCTGAAATTGACCTGTTGCAGGTGGAAAAACGAATCCGCACCCGAGTCAAGAAACAAATGGAGAAAAGCCAGCGGGAGTACTATCTGAATGAGCAGATGAAGGCAATTCAGAAAGAACTCGGTGAGATGGATGACGTACCGAACGAAGCGGATGAACTGGCGGGCAAAATCGAAGACGCCGGAATGCCAAAAGAGGCGCTGGAAAAAGCCAACAGCGAGCTGAAGAAATTGAAGATGATGTCGCCGATGTCTGCCGAAGCGACTTTGGTGAGAAATTATATCGACTGGCTGGTATCGCTGCCGTGGAAAAAACAGACCCGCATCTCCAAGGATTTATCAAAGGCACAGGGAGTGCTTGATGACGATCACTACGGGCTTGAGAAAGTAAAAGACCGAATCCTCGAATATCTGGCCGTACAGCAACGCGTCAAAAAATCCAAAGCCGCGATTCTCTGTCTTGTAGGCCCTCCGGGCGTTGGTAAAACATCCCTGGGACAGTCTATTGCCAGATCAACAAACCGAAAGTTTATACGCATGTCTCTCGGCGGTGTTCGTGATGAGGCTGAAATTCGCGGTCATCGACGGACCTACATAGGCTCCATGCCCGGCAAGATTATCCAGAACCTTGCCAAGGTGAAGTCGAAAAACCCTCTGTTCATGCTGGATGAAGTGGACAAAATGTCAATGGATTTCCGCGGTGATCCCTCATCCGCTTTGCTGGAAGTGCTCGATCCCGAACAAAACCATGCATTCGGCGATCATTACCTAGAAGTTGACTACGATCTTTCGGATGTGATGTTTATTGCCACGGCAAACACCCTCAATATCCCGAGTCCCTTGCTGGATCGCATGGAGGTAATCCGGATTTCAGGATATACCGAAGAAGAGAAACTTGAGATTGCACATCGTTATCTGTTGCCAAAACAGAAAAAGAACAACGGTTTAAAAGATTCGGAGGTGGATATCTCTGAGGATGCCGTTAAGGAAATCGTAGCGTCCTATACCCGTGAAGCCGGGGTGCGAAATCTTGAGCGGGAAGTGTCTAAAGTGTATCGAAAAGTGGTCAAGGAGCTGCTTTTGGATAAGTCACTTAAGCGCGTTGAAGTCACTCCGGACAACCTTGAGAAATACCTCGGCGTGAAACGATTCAGACGTCAGGATGCCGACAAGGAAAACAACATCGGGCAGGTTAACGGCCTGGCCTGGACAGAGGTGGGCGGTGAACTGCTCACGATTGAAACCGTCGTTATGCCCGGTAAAGGCAAGCACGTTTCGACCGGTAAGCTCGGCGACGTTATGCAGGAGTCGATTTCCGCAGCGATCAGTGTTGTCAGAAGCCGCAGTACAGCCTGGGGGATCGAAGACGATTTCTACCAGACCCATGACGTGCATGTGCACGTACCGGAAGGTGCAACGCCAAAGGACGGACCCAGTGCAGGTATTGGAATGTGCACAGCTCTGGTATCCGCATTGACTGGAATCCCTGTTCTTTCCAGCGTTGCGATGACGGGTGAAATCACCCTGCGAGGAGAAGTGTTGCCCATCGGTGGACTCAAGGAAAAACTGCTTGCCGCCCATCGGGCCGGCATCAAGAGAGTGCTGATTCCGGATGAAAATACCCGGGATCTCCAGGACATCCCCGACAACATCAAAGATGACCTTGATATTCGGGCGGTGAAGTGGATTGATGACGTGGTCGAGCTCGCGCTGGAGCGTCAACCGGCACCAACAGCGGCATCACCCACGCAGTCAGAGGACAAAGCGCCCAAGAAAGGCTCCAAAGATGAGATGAAGCCGACCGCGCATTAATTTTCTATTTGCTGCATTGAGTGATCCGATTTTTGTCTTTTTTAGGGTCCTCAAACAGGCTTTAATTCAGATATTTAGCGCCGAATACCAATCTTGATTAGCATGTTTGGAGCTGCTTTCACTGCGCGCAACCAGACTCGTGCATGCGCAAAACGCCTTGAATTTCAAGACCTTTTCGCAAAAAAGAAGCGTTGCTTTTACTGCAATAAACTGATTATTATCGATTCAGTCGCTACTGAGAACAGGGTTCCATAAGCGGTACAGCGCGGATGAAAAGTCGCTTTAACTGCCCGGAAAATTCTCTGCACGACGCAACGAGTAACAAACTTGGAGTAACAGATTGCTTGAACTGAATGCTCGCCACGCGAGTTACCAACGGTTTGCAGATTTACTGGCAATTGATGAAAAACGAGCGATCCTTAAACTCATTGGATATCTGTTTTCGCTGCCGACCCCAGACGGTAGCTCAACCAAACAAATGCTCGAAACCGACTCCAAATTAATTTGTTGACGTTAAATTTTAATCCCAAAAAACTTGAGGAACTGAAACTATGAACAAAGCTGACCTGATTGATGCCGTTGCATCTGCCGCCGATATCACAAAAACCGATGCAGCGAGCGCGGTAGACGCCGTATTCGATTCAATCACTAATGCACTCAAAAATGGAGATACGGTCTCTCTGATTGGCTTTGGTACTTTCTCTACCAGTGCTCGTGCTGCGCGCACAGGACGCAATCCGCGCACCGGTGAAACGATTAATATTGCCGCCTCTAACGTGGCCAAGTTTAAGGCTGGTAAAGGCTTAAAAGATGCCGTAAACTAGCGCGCCTTTCGGGCGCTTAGCTCAGCTGGGAGAGCATCGCCCTTACAAGGCGAGGGTCGCAGGTTCGATCCCTGCAGCGCCCACCACTACTCAGGAGCGGTAGTTCAGTTTGGTTAGAATACCGGCCTGTCACGCCGGGGGTCGCGGGTTCGAGTCCCGTCCGCTCCGCCA
>JBCCGE010000123.1:0-8343 GCA_039029455.1 Pseudomonadota bacterium
ATTCCAGCGGCGGTTGATGTCAGTTTTGACGTCCATTCCGGAGAAATCTTTGTCATCATGGGCTTGTCCGGATCCGGAAAATCCACAGTGGTGCGATGCCTGTCCAGACTGGTGGAGCCCACCTACGGCGAGATACTGCTCGATGGAGAGGATCTGCTGCAAAAGTCTGATAAGGAATTGATCGATATACGTCGCCACAAAATCGGCATGGTTTTTCAGAACTTCGGGCTGATGCCGCATTTGAGCGTCTACGACAACATCGCGTTTCCTCTTTCGCTGCAAGGCGTGCCTAGATCAGACCAGATCGAGAAAGTTAGTCGTGTCATTGATCTGGTCGGACTTGAAGGACGTGAAAACTCCTATCCTCGTCAACTGTCGGGTGGACAGCAGCAACGCGTTGGTATCGCCCGATCGCTCGCCGTGGAACCCGAGTTATGGCTTCTCGACGAACCGTTTTCGGCCCTTGACCCGCTCATTCGCCGACAAATGCAGGACGAGTTTTTGCGCATTCAGACCACACTGAAGAAATCGATTGTATTTATTACGCACGACTTTCTGGAAGCACTGAAAATAGCAGATCGAATGATGATCATGAGGGATGGTCGAGTGATACAGATCGGTACTCCCGCAGAGTTGATCGTCAACCCGGCCGATGATTATGTCGCCGAATTCACCAATGACGTGCCGATGGTGCGTGTATTGACCGCCGCGGACGTTATCGACCCCGATCAGACGGTCAACGAAGCCATGCCGCGACAACAGAGCGACGACAGTGTCGAGACACTGCTACCGCTTCTGGCATCGAGCAAAGAAGGCATTGCGGTGTTCAATGGCGATACTGCACTGGGTGTGGTGACGTCGAATAGTGTGATTAAGGCGCTCGCCTCTCAGGACCAGTCCCCGTCTGCAAACGCCACCAATTCACCCGATTCAAACGCGTGAAAAACTATCGCACAATCGACTGGCTATGGCTGGGCCTGATCGTGGCCACACTGCTGCTGATCGTGTTCCGAAATTCCGCAGGCTGGCTCATAACCTATCCGACGGACTGGGTTATTCCAATTACGACCTGGCTAAACAGCTTTATGGACTGGTGCGTTGCCCATTTTGGCCCGGCATTTCGAGCGTTTTCTGCGGCTCTTGATGTTCCGATGAGTCTGGTTCGCGACCTGCTCAACTGGCTGCCGTGGTCGGTCACACTGGCGTTGCTGACCTACGTCGCCTATGCCCTGTCCGGCTGGCGGCTGGCCGTATTCACCTTTCTGGCCATTTTGTACATGGTTGTCATTGGCTACTGGTCGGAGTCGATGAATTCACTGGCGCTGGTCGCGATCTCTGTACCTATGGCTGTCGGCATCGGGTTTGCTCTCGGCACCCTGGCATTTTATTCGTCACGGGCCGAGCGCATTCTGGCACCTACCATGGACCTGTTGCAGACCGTGCCGGCGTTCGCGTATCTGCTACCGATTCTTATTCTGTTCGGCTTTGGCCCGGTAGTGGGTTTGATCGCCAGCATTCTCTATGCATTTCCGCCAACAGTACGCAATACCATGCTAGGACTCAGAAGAGTTCCTAAGGAAGTTATCGAAGCCGGGCTGATGTCAGGGGCAACACCCCGACAGTTGTTCTGGCGGGTGTTAACACCGAGTGCGATGAAGCAGATTCTGCTCGGTGTAAACCAGACCACGATGGCTGCGTTCTCGATGGTTATCATTGCATCGATCATAGGCGGAACTGCAGACATTGGCTGGGAAGTCCTGTCCACCATGCGCAAGGCGCTGTTCGGCGAAAGCCTGCTCGCGGGTATCGTCATCGCACTGATGGCAATGGTCATGGATCGCATTACCGCTGCCGCAGCGACCACGGAGACCGTTGCGCCACTGGCCCACGACAGTTTTTTCAAACGTCATCGGTTCGCCCTTGGAGCGCTGGCACTCGGGCTGGTAGCCGCTCTATTGGCTCAGGTTATCCCATTCCTGAAAAACTATCCGGAAGCCTGGGAAATTTATCCGGCGCAATACATGAACGATGCGGTCAGCTATCTGGTGGTTGAATACGCTGATGTCATCAATCTGATCAAAACCGGCGCATTTTTCTTTGTCATGCTGCCGGTAAAAGTAGGCTTTGAACAAACCATCTCACCGTTTAGCTGGGGATTTGAACTCACCCCGACTTTGAAAACACTGTACGCTGTGGTCTGCACCGCGCTTACAGTCTGGGTTGCCTATCGGAAAAAGCCTGGCAATGCGATTCTGACGGCGTTTTGCTCAATTCTGCTCTATGTCGGGCTTACGCGACTGCCCTGGCCTGCTGTGATCGCTATGGCCACTCTGCTTGGTTGGCAGCTCGGCGGGTTGCGTCTGGCGATTGGCGCGCTGAGCGGTTTGGGATTCATCCTGATTGCGGGGGTATGGCCGCAGGCCATGCTATCGATTTACCTGTGCGGGTTGGCCGTAATGCTGTCGTTCTCCATCGGCGCATCCCTCGGTGTCCTGGCAGCTGAATTTGACGGTGTGTCCACATTTCTTCGCCCGATTAACGACACCCTGCAGACAATGCCGCTGTTTGTAATCCTGATCCCGTTCGTAATGATATTCAAGATCGGTGAATTCACAGCGCTGCTGGCAATCATGGCATACGCGCTGGTGCCGGCGATCCGTTATGCGGAACACGGAGTCAGAAATATTCCCGACAGTGTACTCGAGGCTGCAAAAGCCATCGGCTGCACACGCTGGCAGCTGCTATGGAAAGTCAAATTGCCGCTGTCACTTCCGGTCATGATGCTGGGATTGAACCAGACCATCATGTTCGGCATCGCCATGCTCGTGATCGCTGCTCTGGTTGGCACTAACGGTCTCGGTCAGCGTGTTTACATCGGACTCGGTAACGGGGATTTCGGATACGGAATGGTTGCCGGAATCGGCATGGCGATTATTGCCATGATCGCAGACCGATGCACCCAGGCCTGGAGTAAGAAACGCCAGGCAGAGCTCGGACTCACCTCCGATTCGTAGCTGGCTTGTGTGATGCTCTCCGCATCACCCTGCGTCACCCTGCGAACTCTCGTGTGTGCCGAATTGTCAGGCCGATTGTTATCGCGAATTGCGGACGCCGTCGCATGCAATGCTGACGTAAAAAGATCACTTTTCCCGTTTCCGAGAGTCGATAATCAAGCAGTAACTTTAAAACCCGAGAATTTGAAAGCAAACCGACATGAATATTCAGGAAAGCCTCGATATTAACGATACAGTCCGCATCAGCTCGCGGGCATTCGAAGCCTCGCCCTATCTGTCCAAATACGATTCTGAAGACATGATCCGCGGCGTCTATGCCGGTCGTTTTTTCACTATCTATAACGGAGAAGACCCGGAACAGAAGTACTGGACCCTTCGACAAAAGGCGTTGATATTCGATGTACCGGAAAAACCCATTGAGATCACTGGTCCGGATACGCTTGCATTTCTCGAAAAAGTGTTTTGCCGACGGGTGTCTTCACTGGCGGTAAATCGCGGACGCTATGCAGTCGCCTGCACACCGCAGGGCGGAATCTTTATGGACGGTGTATTGTTCAGACTGGATGAAGAGCGATACTGGTACGTGCAGGCTGACGGTGCAATGGAAACGTGGTTTCTGGCTCACAGCGAAGGCTTTGACATCACCGTTCGTGACCCGCAGTCCAGGGTCATTCAGATTCAAGGGCCTGCTTCTATGGATATTATGGCAGCGGCATCGAATGGCGCCATTGATGATCAGCTGAAATACTTTCAGGCCGGCTTTTTCGATCTGGGAGGGCAGGAATTTTTTGTGTCGCGTACCGGCTTTACCAATGAGCTTGGCTATGAGATTTACTGCAATGGCCCGGATACAGACCACCTCGCCCTCTGGGACCATCTGATGGCATCAGGCGAACCCTACGGCATGGAGTTCTCCAGTACCAAATGCATGACAGTTCGCCGAATCGAGGGCGGAATACTCGGCAACATCACCGATATAGACACATCAATGACACCCTATGCCGCAGGTCTTGGCGTGTTTGTTAACACGGATAAAGAGGACTTTATCGGTCGTTCTGCATTACTGAAGGCGGATCGAGGTCAGCGCCTGTTTGGTCTGACCTGTACTACCGCCATACCGGGACGCGGAAGCGAAGTACTGGATGACAATACCGTTGTCGGGCACATGACGGCGGGGGTTGACTCACCGACGTTAGGCCTTGGCATCGGTTATGTGGTGTTCAATGAGTCGGGAGAATGGTCCGGAAAGCAACTATCGATTCGACTGGCAAATGGCGACATCCATCCCTGCGAGATCGTCGATCTGCCGTTTTTCGATCCGGAGAAAAGACTGGTGCGTGGTGTAGACCGCTCGATTCCGGAAATACCAAATAGAACATAACAGAGCTCTCAACCTGAAAAAATCCAATGAGCGATTCAAAAATAAGACCCCGACGCAGCTTTATTTTCACACCCGGACTGAAACCAGACATGTTCCAGAAGGCTCTGGCGTCCGGCGCCGACATCGTTTGCGTAGAGCTGGAAGACGGGATCGCTCCGAAGGACAAGGCGGATGCACGAACAAATGCACTCGCGTTGTTTGAATCGCCGCAGGCGAACGATGGTGTCGAGAGAATCGTGCGTATTAACTGCATGCGCGAGGCGTTTGGCGTCGCGGATGTGCAGGCAATTTTAGCGACTGATACGCCACCTCCTGCGCTGATGATGCCAAAAGTAAGAACGCCGGACGAAGTCGTGCTGCTCGACAATCTGCTCACTGAGCGTGGACATAAAACCCGTTTACACGTAATTATTGAGACCAATGCCGGACTGCAGAACTGTTATGAAATCGCGCAGTGCAGTGAGCGCATCGATGCCATGTTCTTTGGCGGTGTTGATATGGCGGCCGAACTCCGTTGCGAGAACTCATGGGATTCACTGTTGTACGCACGTTCCCGAGTTGTCCATGCCGCAGCTGCTGCAGGACTGGATGTGATTGATGTCCCCTACCTCGATCTGAACGATCCGAATGGCATGGTTGTCGAAGCTCAAAAAGCGAAAGCTCTGGGATTCTCCGGCAAAGGTTCAGTACACCCGAAACAGATCGCCGCACTCAATGATGTATTTACTCCGAGCGATGAAACCATAACACGTGCTCGACGCATTATTCAGACCTTCGAAGAAGCCGATACCGGTCTGGTTGTCATTGATGGAAAACTGATCGAAAAGCCGGTTCTGCGCGAAATGTACCGCATTGTTGCAATCGCCAACCGGATGAGCGCATCGTAGAGATAGTCTGCTCCATCAATTTTCAAAACCGGGTTCGCTGAGTCTTTCACAGTGAACAACAAAGGGGCGTTTCACCAGTTCACCGCGTTTAATTCAAGGCAATTCAGACCTTTACAAGATTGCCACGCCTGTGGCTCGAGATGACTGAGAATCTGGGGTTAGTGTCGTAATTTTTTTGTGATTTCTGGGGTTCGGTAACAACGCATCTCCGGTCTCAAACAATTTCTACTCTGACCACAATATCCACTGACTCCGATGTCCAGTACCTCGAGTCTCGAGCTGGCCTGTTTCACGGATGATGTGTACACGTCCCGACATCGAAATCGCGCCAGCGATTGAAACAGAGAAGAATACTGGGAGAGTGGTGGCCAGGGACAGAATCGAACTGCCGACACGGGGATTTTCAGAACAAAGCCCCCGAGATGCAATATCTAGTTTCAACAACTTATTCGCATCCACTTCCACGAAAGTGACCCAAAATGACACCGAATACTCTGAGGCTCGGTTTTGCGGTCACATTTTGGGCACGTTTGGCTCTGGAGAGCAAAGCGTACTATCGGTCAGGAATTCAGTCTGATGACTGCTTTTTTTACGGAGAGTAAAAGCTAGTGCGTACCAAGCGTTGTCAATGCGGCAGATGTCAGCTTGTCAAATTTGTAATTCTTGTAAATATCCTTGGACTCTTTTGTTAGTCGTGATGCCCTGTCACTAGCGCCAATCAGAGCTTCTTCTCTTGACCAGTACAAGCAACACATGAATGCTGTTCTCAAGTCTTTAGATTCCAACATTTCTTTTAGCGCAGACTTATAGTTCTCTCTTCCGGAGTTTGCATCACCAGACCTAAAAGCTACCATGCCATGTGTAGCCTTTAATGTAGGAGTGAGCAATTGATTGGCACTACTTGAAAAAGACTTCAACAAAATTTTTGCCCTTTCTAGTTTGCCGCTCAAGATCAATCCAACAACATAGTTATTGGTTACTTGCGAATCCCTGGGATTAGATAAATGCGCAGGTTCCAATAGCTCTAATGCAGAACTGACATCATCCAAAACACTTAGTGCGACCATTGAGCCATTCAATGCAGGACGTTTTGAGAAGGGTTCGATCTTCTGCCAAGATTTGGCACTCGTTATGACTTCATCCCAGTCTCCATTTAGAAATGCACGACTTTCAATCGCTTCAAAAGCATTTAAATCATCCAACAGGTTTTCAGGCAGATCGATTTTCCTATATATATTGGAAAACCATTGAGCTTGCGCTAAGACATTCTCTGTAGGTTCAACGAGTGCCGAATTCAAAATTTTCTTAGCATTACGTTCTGAACCATTCTTTGCTTCTAAAGAAGCCAAACCAGCCAGAAGTTCACCTCTACAATGGTTGGACCAGTTGGCACTTTGAGCTAACTGTCTGATTTTCTTAATATCTCTCTGGGGTGAACCCATAACCTCTCGAGCGGCAACTAGTGCGGATGACATCCAAGGGTCGTATTTTGTCCGACTAGTACGCGTCAACAATGCAACTGCTCTATCTGGCATACCTAAGTGAATGAAATATCTGACAGCAACACGGACTACATATCGGTTATTCGGTGCTATCTGACATGCGGCAAGCACTGCTCTCATACTTTTACTGTAACCTAAAGAACCCTGACCCTCTTCAGGTGAATGAATACCCAAAAGCGTGTAACAACGGGCCAAATCCAACCAAGCCAAAGCATTGTTCGGTTGTTTTCGTGTTGCGGTTCTCGCATATCTTAGTTGGTCAATAATCGTAAGCCCATCTCTATCTTCAAAAACTGGAATCCCAGATGCGCGCAATAAACCAAGTCCAGCATCACAGCGACCTACGGTCAAAAATAGATTCTCTAGCTCTTGCCTAGAAATGGGGCTAGAGTCTCCGAAAGCGAGAAAGGTGCTGGCAAGCTCTATTGCCGCATCTGGATGATGTGTCCTTTCCCAGTGGGAAAATGCTCGGTCAAAGTGCTCAAGCCCAAGCACAGGTTTATTTCGAATATCGCCGCTAACGTGTCGAAGCTCAATATTTTTTGATGCAGTGTGCCATCTTGGAATGACCCTTCTGACTTTTCGGTTTGTACTATTGAGCAATTAACCTAGCTCCTTTAGCGTGAAATTGCTTGAGCAATCTATCTAATTTGGAAACAAAAGGCTGCAACGAATGTCTGTCCAACCGTCGTTGAAAGGAGGGAGCCCCACGTTTCAACGGGTCAGGACTAGTTAATTGTTTTGCTATATCAATCAACTCTCTTTCTAAATCAGTATTGCATTCAGCAATCCCGGCTTTGTATATTTCCTCAAAAACATCTATCAAGTGAGGCAAGACTTGATCGTATGTGTCATTGAAATTATGCGGCTTTAATGGCTCCCTCAGCTGAGACATCCATACAGATGTGAGAGACCCTGGAGTTCCTAAAGCATACTGCCAAATCAAAGAACCAAATAAGTATAAGTCTCCGGTGATTCGCTTCAGCTCCCAGTCGTCAACCGGTGCTCTATATAGTCTATCTGGCGGAGCATAAACAGGTTGACAAGCGAAAGCATTCAAATCGTGGTCAATCGCTGTTCCTTTACGACTAGCTCTCCCTAAGTCTGTGATCTTTCCACGACTAATTCCTTTTTCGTCTACTTTCAAGATATTTGATGGCTTAATGTCTTGGTGTGCTATTGACCTTTGATGAAGTTGATGAAGCCCAACGCACACATCTTTCAAAAGTTGAAGTCTAAAACCAAGTCCGTTAGCTGCGTCGACAAAATTTTCAACTTTTCCGTTACTCATAGCTTTTTCGAAAACCATGAACGCGTAGTCCGGTTGCCCGTCGTCACTCTCTACAACACCAGCCGAGATTAGACGAGCTACACGACGCAGATTATGTTCAAGGCAGAGCTCTAGCAATTCGCGTTCGTGATTAAAAGCTCTAGATTCTCTCTCGATTTGTTGAACTGCATCTTCTCCATGTAGTCTCCGATTGCTTTTTCCAAAGACTATGATTTTTATAAAAACTTCCTCCTCCGTGTCATGGTCAATGCCAAATTTGCCATCACCG
>JBCCGE010000124.1:0-8246 GCA_039029455.1 Pseudomonadota bacterium
CATCTGGGGTGCAGCACAATGTGGTAAAAAACCGTCAAAACCGGGAGCGGATCCATGCCTGGAACTGCGCGGCGAGTATAATGGTCGAATAGTAACCTAACGAACAACTTGGTTGACCGGGAACCGCTTCAACAGGCGACAGCCCCGATGCGGCGTCCGATCCTTCCGAGATACTTTAATCTGACAACACAGGCCAAATCTGATCATGCTTAATGGACGACGCGTTTTTATCGTAGATGGCAGTCGTACTCCTTTCCTCAAAGCCTCTACCCCGGGCCCGTTTGCAGCAGTCGATCTTGCTGTAAGCGCCGGTCAACCCTTACTGGCCAGACAGCCATTCGAGCCTTCGGAATTTGACGAGGTTATCCTTGGCTGTGTAGGACCAAGCGCTGACGAAGCCAATATTGGCCGAATCGCGTCACTGAGACTGGGGTGTGGTAAATCCACACCTGCGTGGACCGTGGCCCGAAATTGTGCGAGTGGTATGCAGGCTCTGGATTCAGCAGCAATAAATATTTCATCCGGGCGTTCAGACCTGGTTTTAGCTGGTGGGACCGAATCAATGAGTCATGCACCGGTGCTGTTCAGCAATGATTTTGTAACCTGGTTGGGCGGGTTTTCCGGCGCGAAGACGCCGGTTGCCAAACTGAAAGCACTTACCCGGATCAAACTAAAGTTCCTTACACCCATTATTGGATTACTCAAAGGTTTGAGCGATCCCGTTGTAGGTATGTCTATGGGGCAGACAACTGAAAAGATTGCCTTCAACTTCGGCATCACCAAAGAAGCCATGGACGCGTTCGCGATCAGAAGCCATGACCGACTCGCGGCAGCAATAGATGGCGGCATTTTCGATGGTGAGCTGGAAACAATTTACGATGCCAAAGGCAGCGCCTATTCTGAGGACGACGGTCTTCGTCGCGGTTCGACCATGGAAAAGCTCGCCAAGCTGAGACCGGTTTTTGACAAGCCTACCGGTATGGTAACTGCAGGCAACAGTGCACAGATTACCGACGGCTGCGCCTGGCTTATTCTGGCCAGCGAAGAAGCTCTGGAAAAATATCAACTGACACCCCGAGCCGAAATTGTCGATAGTGAATGGGCCGGTCTGGATCCAACCCAGATGGGATTGGGTCCGGTTCACGCCAGCACACCTATTCTGCAACGACAAAATATTGGACTGAAAGATGTTGACTACTGGGAGATCAATGAAGCGTTCGCCGGTCAGGTACTGGGGTGTCTGGCCGCCTGGGAATCTGCGGACTACTGCAGGAACGAGTTGGGGCTGCAGTCTCCAATGGGCGAACTTGATCAGGACCGACTGAACCTGCACGGTGGAGGCATCAGCATGGGACATCCTGTAGGCGCCAGCGGTGCACGAATCGTGCTGCATGCCATGCGTGTTCTTGAAGAAAACAACTGGGACCAGTCCATTGCGACACTGTGTATTGGAGGCGGACAGGGAGGCGCCATGATGATCAAACGAGTGACTGATGGCAACACAGGAGCAGATCATGACTGATTTACAACACTGGCGAATCGCCGTAGAAGATGGTCTGGGCGTGCTTACGCTGGATAAAAAAGACAGTGCGCAAAACGTGCTGTCATCCGAGGTGATGTCCGAACTGAACCTGGCCCTCGATCAACTGGACACGGGTTCTATCAGAGGACTGGTGATCGAATCCGCAAAAGGTGGTGGATTTATCGCTGGTGCGGACGTCAGTGAATTCGAAACCGTAGATTCACCCGCAGAAGCCAAAACACTGGTAACGGCGGCGCACAACGTGCTGAATCGACTGGAGTCTATGGGTGTGCCCAGCGTTGCAAAAATCAACGGTCACTGCCTCGGCGGCGGTCTGGAACTGGCTCTGGCTTGCACCTACCGAGTCGTCTGTGATGACCCGTCCGTTCGTCTGGGTTTGCCAGAAGTCATGCTGGGTATTCACCCGGGATTCGGCGGCACCGTGCGTTTAACTGAGACCATTGGCGTACCTGCCGCAATGGATTTGATGCTTTCGGGTCGCACGGTCATTCCGAAAATCGCAAAACGTATGGGGATTGTTGACCTCGCGGTTCCGGAACGGCAGTTGTCCAGAGCCGTGGATTTTGTCCTGAATAAAAAGAGTGCGAAACGGTCAGCAGGAGGCTGGAAGAAAGCGCTCAACGTCGGACCTGTTCGCATCGCCATGGCTAAATTTCTGCAACGCCAGGTTGCCGCTAAGGCCGACCCAAACCACTACCCTGCGCCCTATCAGATCATCGAATTGTGGCAAAAACACGGCGGTGACAGAAAGGCGATGCTGGAAGCCGAAATCGAATCGGTTTGTAAACTTGTTGCTACTCCGACTTCACGCAATCTGGTTAAAGTGTTCTTCCTGCAGGAAGAGCTGAAGAAACTGGGCAAAGCCGACGGCGCGGAAAAGCGCGAATTCGAGCGCGTGCATGTGATCGGCGCCGGCGTAATGGGTGGCGACATCGCATCGTGGTGCGCACTACGCGGTATGACGGTCACGATTCACGATCGAAGTGCCGAAGCCCTGGCCAGAGCGCGCAAACGTGCCCATCAGCTTTTCACACGAAAACTTCGCGACAAACGCCTCGTCCAGCGTGCTATGGACCGGTTCCAACCCGATCTGAAGAATGCGGGTGCGCAACGAGCTGATGTGATTATTGAAGCTATTTTTGAAAATGCCGAAGCTAAAATCAGTGTGTTTTCAGAAATGCAGAAAGTGGCTAAGCCCGACGCCATTCTGGCAACCAACACCTCAAGCATTCCGCTGGAAACATTGTGTAACGCGCTCAGCAAACCCGGGCGATTGGTCGGCCTGCATTTTTTCAACCCGGTTGCGAAAATGCAGCTGGTCGAAATCGTCAAAGGTGAGAAAACGTACGCCAAGGTGGCCAAAGCAGCCTCCCAGTTCGCGGGACAAATCAGTCGGCTGCCGGTACCGGTAAAGAGCAGCCCCGGGTTTCTTGTAAATCGAATACTCATGCCCTATCTGCTCGAAGCCGTAGAATTGTACAAGGAGGGAGTCCCGGGCCCCGCAATTGACAAAGTAGCCACTCGCTTCGGCATGCCAATGGGTCCGATAACACTGGCAGATACGGTTGGACTCGACATCTGTCTGCACGTTGCCGAAAACCTGACCCAAAGCTACGGCGGTGAAGTTCCTAAGCTGCTTGAAGACAAAGTCAGTGCCGGCAAACTGGGAAAAAAATCAGGGGAGGGTTTCTATACCTGGGGTAAAAAAGGTGCCGACAATAGCGGTAAAGGTGGTTCAGGAAGCGTGCCGAACGATACCGAAGATCGAATGATCTTCCGCTATCTGAATGAAACTGTTGCATGCCTGCACGAGGGCATTGTGGACAATGCCAGGCACATTGACGGCGGTCTTATTTTTGGCACGGGTTTCGCACCGTTTCGCGGTGGGCCGATCAGCTATATCGTGGAAAAGGGACAGGCGACGATGCTGGAAAGGCTGGAGACATTGCACGAAAAATACGGCGATCGCTTCAAACCCTCAGACGGCTGGAAGAGTCTGGATCTTGCCGATTTGTTGCAGTCAAAGTAATTGACTCCGACCTCAGATCTGCAATGGGGTCAGTGAAACAGTCGGATCAAGAGGAGATCAGTCTGACCGTCGCGCTGAAGTGGCGCGACGACGTTGTTATTGCGACCGATTCAACCCTTGGACACGCCAGACGTCATATTCAAATCTACAGCTACGACCTCGAACCTGAGATTCTCGATCGGCAGGCGGTACTCGATCAACTGCTGCAGTTTTGCAGGCTCAGCCGAGACAATCTGGTTCAGATTCTGGTTCGCGATGGGAAGAAAGCCGCGCAGAGCGGTAATCGTATTATCGAACTCGGTCGACGACTCAGTCCTCAGATTCAGTTCCGTAAACCCAGCCCGCATAAAAAACAGATCGATGGCAGTTTTGTGCTTGCGGATGATGAGGCATATCTCGCCCGCCCAAGACGAGATCGCTACTTTGGAACCGCCGATTTAAATGCGCCCGCCAAAGTAGCAGAATTGCGCTCGTACTTTGAAGACCACTGGCAGTTTGCGGAAGAAGAGCTCGAGATGCGGCAACTGCACATCTGAATATTATTGTGTTCGCATGTTGAGAACGGGCGGCGACGTTCAACATTGTTGGTCAACCAATCGTATTGCCTCAACGCGAGACGTCTCTCCCCCAAAAGAGCTTACGTACATGTTCGCTGTTTACCTGATCGGGTGTTTCGCTATAGCAGAGAACCGGCACCAGTCTCGGCGTCTCCCCCGATACGCGAGTCACTCGGTGAATGGTTTCCCGCCCTCCAAAAATAAGCAGCGTACCGGGTGAAAAGCCGAGTTGAACAACCTTGCTGCGGTCTCCATCCAGAACGTCTCTGACAATTTCAGATTCGGCGTCCAGTCCGCGAATCTTTGGCACATACTCAAAATCCCCTCCGCGCTCCGGGGACTGAAGCATCAGTGTCACGGTAAACTCGGATTCATCAAAATGCCATCCGTGCAGCCCGCCCTCAGTGAACACATTAATCGAACACGCGCCAAGCGGATCCGCGAATCGATGAAACTCGTTTTTGCCAAGCACATGCCCGATAAAATGCATCAACGGATCCCATTGATAAAGCGCAACCAGTAATCCATTGACCGGTAAATCATCATAGGCAACAGAACCGACTACTGTTCGTTCCATTTGGTTTCTTGCTGCGTTCGAAGAATCCTGATCGTTAGGTGACTCGTCAGTGAGGTAAGCATTGTGACTGCTGCGACAAAAATACGCTTTGTCAGCCACCGTTCGTGCCTCAGCGACCAGTCGGTCGAGTGCAACCTGTTGGACGAATCCCTGCAGCTCACAAAGTCCACTCTGCAAAAACTCTTCGCGACAACGGTTAGCGAAGTGCAGTCCTTCGTCCGAAGACAGGTCTGCAATAGGGTATCTCGCCAGATCGATCATGCTCGACGGATTTACGGAATTGTTGTTGTATAAAACCACTGGACTGGAACTGTTAAGGTTGTTTTGTCAATGTGCCTACCGGGTATTTGTGGTAGTCGGCAAGTTGAATATCCCGGATCTCTACGGTGATCTGAACACTGTGTGATTGCAGACTGGAATCAAATGCTCGCTTCAGTACATGCAGACACTGCTCACCGATTCTGGATTTGACATCTTCCGAGCGGCCTCCAACGAAACGAATATCCAGATGCACGAACGCCTCATTATCGCCTCCATCGGCGATGAAAAAGCTTTCAGCCACGTAGCGTCGTGCCTTGCAGTTTTCTTTGTTGATTTTTCCAACGTCGTGCAACACGGAATGCAGATCAGCGAACAGTGCGCTGTCGTCCACATCAGACCCTATGTTGGCGGTGTGTTCCAGGCGGAGATGAGGCATCGTTATCTAAATGTTCAGCTGTCCGTATTCTGAAACGATCTTCGCAACCACTCAAGCAATTCGTTCAGGTCGTTTTGCCGTTTAGCTGAAGCCCGCGCATTCAATGCTTTATTTTTCAGTAGGTAAAAACTGGAACCGGTGACCCATTCATGCGGGGTGAGCTGCACAAGATCACCTTCAGCGAGATGTCTGTCAATCATCCCGCGCCATCCCAGAGCCACACCCTGGTTGTCGAGCACAGCCTGAATAACCATTGGATAATTATTGATCTGGATCCTTTTGTAGTTCTCGGCTGCATCTAATCCAACGTGATCCAGCCAATCCGGCCATTGAATCCACTCCTCCGGTGTTTCGCACCAGAGCTGGGTACCCCGAACCAGCTCGTCGTCCGATCTGACTTTGAAACTATCTCTGTACATACGACTGCAGATCGCAACAATTTTTTCGGCAAACAAAGGTTCCGCTGCGGGCACTTTCGGTCGCCGTCTGCAATAAAAAACGGCCAGGTCATATTCCAGGTCATCCAGCGCTGCAATGTCGTCCCTGGCAATCAGTTTGAGTTCGCGATCACCCAGAAGCGCAGAAATCTCGGTCATTCTGGGCATAAGACACAGAGATGCAAAAGCATTTGAGGTCACCATCGTAAGCGGCCTCTTTTCAAATCTGTGCACCAGTTCATTGGTAGACTCAGACAATCGCTGTAACGTGGTGCTCACTGTACTTGCATAGCGCTCACCCTCTGTTGTGAGAAGTATTTGGCGACCGTCGCGATGAAACAGCGGAAAACCCAAAAACCCTTCAAGCTGCGCTATCTGTCGACTGATCGCACCCTGACTGACATGCAGCTCTCCAGCGGCAGCAGTAAAACTGCCCAGCCGCACAGCAGCTTCAAAGGCGATAAGCGGTTTCAGGGGAGGCAGCATGAACTATTTAGTCGATACGGTTAGCAGCCCTAGTTTATCCATGATTTTTTCTCATGCATAGGTGCAAAAATTTGCATTGATCAAATTCGTCGTAGACCGATATAGTTCACTCAGAAATTGCCTTGAGCCCACTATGTCCGCCGTCCACGCTATCCAGAAAAAGGTACCGTTGAGCGATCTGCTCGCGGTCAACCAGCCCATAGAAAACGCACGCGGGATGCCCAACCCTGCGTACACCGATTGGGATACTTTCAAATTTGAGCGCGAACATGTGTTCGCTCCTGGATGGACCGCGCTGACTTTTGTGGATCTGATCCCGGAAAACAAAACTGTGGTGCCGATGGATTTTATGGGCCTGCCTGTGTTTCTCAGTCGCGACAAAACCGGCCAGATTCGGGTATTTCACAACGTCTGCAGTCACCGCGGCGTGCGACTGGTTCGTGAGCCGCGTCGGACCAACGGAATGGTTGTATGCCCGTATCACGCGTGGAGCTATGACCTGACCGGGAATCTTCGTGCGACGCCTCATATCGGCGGTGTGGGCGTAAATACCGCTCCCGGGTTTGAATGCAAGAACCACGGTTTGAAGGAAATCCGGTCCCATATCTGGCTGGGCGTTGTATTTGTAAATTTGTCAGGGGATGCAGCTGATTTTGAGGAACATGCCAGCCCATTACTGGACCGGTATCACGAATACACCGGTAAGGAAGGTCTGGATGAGATCAGACTGGCCAGCACCCACGGCAGCATTTCGTTCGATATCAAGTGCAACTGGAAGCTTGCGGTAGAAAACTACACCGAGGCGTATCACTTGCCCTGGGTGCACCCGGATTTGAACACTTATTCGCCGCTGGACAAACATGACAACGTAATCATCAGCGACGATTTTTCCGGTCAGATTACCCACGTCTTTAATCCTCAATTTGAAGGCGCGCCGAATTTGCCGGTGTTTGGTCACTGGCCTGAGTCCGAACATCATCATGCGGAGTACCCGACCTTCTATCCAAATCTTCTGCTTGGATTCCAGGTCAATCACGTTTTTGCGTTAATCGTACGTCCTGTTGAACCGGGCCGAGTTGAGGAAAATCTGCGTATATTCTATGTCGGTGACGATGCCAACACCGATCACTACGAACGGACGCGAGAAATGAACTGGAAAGCCTGGAAGCAGGTTTTTACAGAAGACGTTGAGTCCGTGGAAGGCATGCAAATCGGCCGTGGATCACCCGGTTATGTTGGCGGCGCGTTCTCTCCCATTCTTGAGGGATGTTCTCACCATTTCCATCAATGGGTTGCCCGCAAATACACTGAAGCCTACCGTAAATACGGCTGATCACGGAGTCTTCGGTCCTTACCTGCTTTGCCAGCGGAGTTTCCGCACGGCAATAATTTGTGTAGCATCGGGCTTTTGTTTCCGCGACCGCAATGGTTTGCCCAGCCAACAGTTATCATGACATCCAAGTCAGATCCAAAGTCATCGACCTCGACTGATCCCGCAGCCCCAAAACAACAAGTCTCTCTGGAAATCAAAGACCCACAGGTCATTTTCAATACCGTGTGGAATTCTCTTGAAGAAGAGTTTGGTGAAGAAAATCTGCTGTTCCCCAAAGAACTGATCCTGCTCGGTGGCGCACCGGGATCCGGCAAAGGCACCCAGACACGATTTATTCTGTCCACCCGCGGGCTAACCTGCAAACCTATAGTGGTCAGCGATCTTCTGCGCACTCCGGAAGCAGAAAAAATAAAGGCTCAGGGTCAGCTGGTCGGCGACACCGAAGTGGTTGGTCTGGTACTCAAAGAACTGCTCAGACCAGAATACAGGGACGGGGCGCTTCTGGACGGCTTCCCCCGCACGCAGGTTCAGGTTGAATGCCTTAAGTTACTGGTCAACAGTATCAATCGACTGTACAAGAAGTACGC
>JBCCGE010000125.1:0-8077 GCA_039029455.1 Pseudomonadota bacterium
AAACCAATGCACCTAGGATTGGTGCTTACATTGGTTCCGGTATTGGTGGCATTAATACCATTGAAAACACCACCTCACTGATGGAAGAAAAAGGGCCCCGACGGGTCTCGCCTTTCTATATCCCGATGACAATCACCAACATGATTTCAGGTAACCTGTCGATTATGCTCGGGCTTCAGGGGCCAAACCTTTCTATGGTCACAGCATGCAGCACTGGCACTCATGCCATTGGTGAAGCCGGTCGTCTGATCGAATATGGCGATGCGGATGTGATGATTGCCGGCGGCGCCGAGGCACCGATTTCACCAACCGCTATGGCGGGCTTCAGTTCGGCTCGCGCGCTTAGCCGCCGCAACGATGATCCTGCAACGGCCAGCAGACCGTGGGATACCGGGCGTGATGGCTTTGTAATGGGCGAAGGTGCTGGCATCATGGTGCTTGAAGAGTACGAGCACGCCAGAGCTCGGGGCGCCCGAATATATGCGGAGCTGACCGGTTTCGGAATGAGTGGGGATGCTCATCACATGACCAGTCCTTCTCCGGGAGGGGAAGGCGCATCACGGTGTATGGATGCGGCAATGAAAAACGGCGGAATCAACTCGACCGATGTCAGCTATCTGAATGCGCATGGCACGTCCACACCGCAGGGAGACATCGCGGAAACCATGGCAGTGAAGAAAAGTTTTGGTGATCATTCAGGCAATCTTCTTGTCAGCTCCAACAAATCCATGATCGGTCACCTTCTCGGCGCCGCGGGTGGCGTTGAGGCGGTAATGACGGCTATGTCGATCTATCATCAGATCGTTCCACCGACAATCAATCTGCATGACCAGGATCCGGAATGCGATCTCGACTACGTGCCCAATGAAGCGCGCGACGCTGAGATCAATATTGCGCTTTCCAATTCGTTCGGATTCGGAGGCACGAACGGCACGCTTGCATTCAGCAGACTCCGAGACTGATTCCTGAGGATGCTTTCAGCCCGGTTTTTTCGCACGCGCTGGCTGAAAATTCTGCTCATCGTCGCAGGTATTGCGTTATCGGCCGGCGGATATGTTTTGTGGCGATACGCCGACGCGATCAGCAGCCCAATGGATTTCGGTGAGCAGACCTATCGCATTGAAAAGGGCGCTACGCTCGCATCCATCGCCAATGATCTGGTGAACAAAGGGGTCGTGTCTGAGCCCTATAGTCTTCGCTTTCTTGCGCGTAAGGAGGGAGTAGGCCACAAGATAAAGGCGGGTGATTATCAGTTTCCGAAAAACCTGATGGTGAAGGATTTTCTGGACTGGATTGTTGAGGGCAAAGGCCAGCTCGGTATAAAGGTCACCATTATCGAAGGGTGGACGTTCCGGCAGATGCGGCAGAAACTTGGTGAGCAAAAATCACTGGTTTCCGAGACTGCGGAATGGACGGATCAGCAAATCATGCAGGCTTTGGGACATCCTGATCTGCACCCGGAAGGACAGTTCTTCCCTGACACCTACCTGTATCGTGCCGGTGAGTCGGATCTCGCGGTATATCGACGAGCGTTTCAAACCATGCAGCGCAAGATGGATAATTACTGGCAGGAACGCCTGCCGGACATTCAAATCAAGACGCCGTATGAAGCCTTGATCATGGCTTCAATAATTGAAAAAGAAACGCAGGCTCGGGAGGAAACCGGTCTGATATCGGGTGTGTTTGACAATCGGCTGAAAAAAGGCATGCGGCTGCAGACCGATCCTACGGTGATATATGGGATTGGGCCTGAGTTCGACGGTGACATTACACGCAAGCACCTGAAAACTGACACACCCTATAACACCTATACCCGCAATGGACTGCCGCCAACGCCCATAAGTCTTCCCGGCGATGATTCCCTTCGAGCCGCGGTGACGCCGAAAGAGACAACCGCGTTTTATTTCGTTGCCAAAGGGGGCGGCAAACACAAGTTTTCAGATACGCTCAAAGAGCATAATCGAGCTGTGCAAAAATATATTCTGAATAAATAAATGGAGAACTGAGGGCAGCGATTTCTGATGACAGGTGCATTCATAACGGTCGAGGGTGGCGACGGCGCGGGAAAAACAACCCAGCTGGACTTCATTGAATCGCATCTTCACAGGGCCGGAATAACGGTTCGACGAACCCGGGAACCCGGCGGCACGGACCTGGGTGAGGCACTCCGGGAGATACTGTTGTCCGGAGCGGAGTTTGAGATTTCAGACGATGCTGAGCTGCTGATGATTTTCGCTGCCCGGGAACAGCATCTCAAACAAATCATTCAACCATCGCTGGAAAAGGGGGAGTGGGTGCTATGCGATCGTTTCACCGATGCGACCTTCGCCTATCAGGGGGGTGGGCGAGGCATTGCAGACAGTCGAATCGCTGTCCTTGAGGAGTGGGTACAGCAGGGTTTCGCTCCGGATCTGACCATTCTGCTCGACGTGCCGCTCGAAGTGGCGCAACAACGAACGGCGCAGCGAGGTCAGGCTGTCGATCGCTTTGAGAGCCAGAATGACGCCTTCAAGCGGGCGGTGCGGGAAAGTTATTTGTCAATTGCGCGTGCTGCGCCACAGCGCGTCAGGGTTGTCGACGCTAGCGAATCTATCGAGTCGATTCAGGACAGGTTGTCGGCGCTTCTGAGGGAATTTATAGAGCACTTTCGCAAGGAGGCCGGGTAATGGTTATTTACCCATGGCTGGAAAGTGAATGGCACAGATTGGTATCAGCAGGCAGGCAGCTGCATCATGGATTGTTGTTAACCGGAAACCACGGTATCGGTAAACTGGAGTTTGCCCTGCTGTTCGCACAACATCTGTTTTGTGAACGAAAAACGGACGATGGCCTGGGGTGCGATCAGTGTCACAACTGTCGCCTGTTTCTGGCCGGCACGCATCCCGACCTGCATCTTTTGACTACGGAACATCAGGTTGTCAACAGCGAGCATGAACTTGTGGAAGCGTACGCCAATCGGTATCAGGAATCGACTGCTCGCGATAAAAAAGCCAATCCATCGCGGGTACTTCCTGTAGATCAGGTGCGCACGCTGATTGGTCACTTTGGCACCAGTTCTCACATTGCCAGTCATCGTGTCGCGCTCATCGCTCCGGCCGATGCAATGAATCTCTCCGCAGCCAATGCGTTGCTGAAGTTACTTGAAGAACCTCCGGGCAGTTCCACGCTGTTGCTTGTTTCCGACAACCCGGGTTTTTTGCCGGCGACCATTCGAAGTCGATGTATGAAAATCCCGCTTGCGGCGCCCGTTGATAATGTTGCCTCCAACTGGCTCAGTCAATGGATTCCTGAAGCAGATGCGGAGTACATGGTGTCATTGATCGATGCCGGCCCGCTCGCAGTGAGGCATCTGGCGACGCATGACTTTCTGCAAAATCATCGACAGATGCTGGCCGCTGTCGCAGGGCTGTCGGATCGCAGGTTGTCCGGGCTGGATGCGGCCGCGATGTTTGGGAAAATGAATTTTCGGCAGGTGTTGAACTGGTTGCAGCGTTTTACCAGCGATCTGATTCGGTGGATCGGAGGTCAGAATCCGCCGGTCTGGCAGGGTGAAATCACCCTGAGCATTGAACGATTGTCGGTGCGAAATCTGTTCTTTCTCTATGATAAGATTACATTTTATCGGAAAATTTCCAGGGAACCCGTTAACGAGCAGATTGTTCTGGAGGATTTAATGCTGATCCTGCAGCGCGTGCTGAGATAGTCCAGCCGATCCGATTGCTCCCCTAGAAATCAGCAAAATGAGCGAAACTAAGAAACCGAGTCTGACCGCGGTCGCCGCCGCCAGCAGCGCGAAAAAAAGTCCACTGAAAAACGGCGCGAATGGAGCCAATGGTGCTTCCAAGCGAGATGCCGCCCGGCCGTCCGTGGTTTCGCTGAACTATCCCGACAAGAAAACCCTTGCCCGCGCCTACATGCCGTTTCTCAAAGGCGGTGGTTTGTTCCTGCCGACATCTCAGGGATACGACATGGGAGAAGAAATATTTCTTCTGGTAACGCTCCCCGACAGCCAAAAGCCGATACCGGTTCCGGGGTCGGTTGTGTGGCGAACACCGTCAGGTGCAACCGATGGACGAAGACAGGGCATCGGGATCGAATTCAAAGGGCGTGAAGGCAATTCCCTGCGCTCCCGAGTTGAGGGAATTCTGGGCGCCAAACTGAACGGATCAGCCGAAACCTACACCATGTGAACTCGACTTCGGGTGCGACTGTACTGAACAGTAACGAAACCCGAGGCAGCCGACAATCACCTCCGTAACATTCATCGATCAGCCTATGCAGCTCGTTGATTCACATTGCCATATCAATTTCGATGCGCTGTCGTCAGATATGCCGGGCCTGCTTGCCCGGGCACGCGACAATGGCATCGGTCATATGCTTTGTGTGTCCGTGAACTTTGAGGATTATCCACAGATCCAGGCGCTCACGGAGCAATACGAACATATTTTTTCATCGGTTGGCGTGCATCCGGTGTATACGGACTGCCACGAACCGTCGATAGAGGAGCTTGTTGAAAAAGCGACTCATCCGAAGGTGGTCGCAATTGGAGAAACCGGACTGGATTATTTTCGTGCCGACGGCGATCTGGACTGGCAGCGTGAGCGCTTCGAGCGACATATGGCGGCGGCAACGATTACCGGCAAACCGTTGATTATTCATACACGTCAGGCCGCTGACGACACCATGACAATGCTTGAACAACACGCCGATCGTGACGTCAGCGGCGTGATGCATTGTTTTTCTGAGGACTGGACCACCGCCCGTCGTGCGCTCGACATCGGGTTCTGCATTTCGTTTTCGGGTATTGTGACTTTTAAGAATGCGGATGCACTGAGAGATGTGGCGCGGAAAACACCGCTGGATCGGATGCTGGTCGAAACCGATTCTCCCTATCTCGCACCGGTACCTATGCGGGGCAAAACCAACGAACCGAGCTATGTCCGACACACCGCCGAATTCGTCGCCGAACTGCTCAACATGGATTTTGATGCACTGGCGTCACAAACCACAGAGAACTTTTTCAGACTTTTTAGCTGCGCGCGTGAGGTGACGGCGCAATGAACCCGAACCATGATCTGAAATCGCTGGTCCGAAGTTTGCCGGACGTGCCAAAGGCGGGCGTTATCTTCCGAGACATTACGACATTGCTGGCGGATCCTTCAGGGTTTCGCCGAACGGTCGATCAGATGGTCCATCCTTATGCCGGTCAGCAGATCGACAAAATTGCCGGTATTGAAGCCCGGGGCTTTATCCTTGGTGGTGCGATCGCACACCAGCTTTCAGTTGGATTTGTGCCGGTGCGGAAAAAGGGAAAATTACCGTACAAAACTCTTGAGCAGACTTACGAACTTGAATACGGCACGGATACCGTCGAGATTCATGTCGATATGATTGAGCGCGGAGAAAAAGTGCTTTTGGTGGATGATTTACTGGCCACCGGTGGCACCGCACTGGCGTCTATTCAGTTGCTGGAGCGTCCAGGCGCAGAAATTACAGGATGCTGTTTCGTCATCAACCTGCCCGATATCGGCGGCTTCGAGAAACTGAGTTCGGCCGGTTATACCGTCAACACCCTGATGGAGTTTGAGGGCGACTAGGCCGGGAGCATCCGAAGCACGAAATCGATATCGGTCATAACTTTTGCAGCGGCTCCCTGGTTAAACCTGATTGAACCCCCCGGGAAGCTGTCCAAATTCGCCTTCCCTGAACAGATAGCCCAGCATGTGCTGTTCGATCACAAGCTGATTGGCCGGGTCTGCAGAGTTCAGCTGATATTCGTTGATGATCATGACCGATCGCTCCAGCCATTGCTGCCAACCCTGAGCCGAGATGTTGTCGAATATTCTCTGACCGAGTTCGCCCGGATAAGGTGGTTTTTCGAGACCTTCCGCTTCAATTCCGAGCAGCGCACATTGGACGATTCTGGACATATTTTGCTACGTTTTTGACTTGTTGAATTCTTGAAACTGGTTAAAATGACACCAGTTTTACAGGCAGTTAGATAGGGTGTCAGGGTAAATATACAACCACCTCGGCGCCGTGGCCGTAAATCGGCACTACCGGGTGAATATGCCCCTAACCTGTGTTGTTCAGTCGTCCTTTGATTATGTTATTGAATGTATGGCCTTGAATCCGGTTGAATCAGATCAGCTTGGGTGTTGACCCGGTTGTCGATCCGGATGAACGCTGACACGATCTGGATGTGTTCAAATGGTTCCGACTGCCGATTCTGAGTGCAAGTCCAAGTCAAAATCAACACGCAGAAAAAACAGATTGACAACGCAAAAACGCAACACAAAATGTAATACGGGGCCTTTGCAGTCGCACCCTGAACCTTGTTCAGATAACTTGAAACCCAGTCCAAGAAGTTTATCATGAGTGAATACAGTCATATTATTTCCGACACCGACCTGAATGTCACCGAGAGTGCCCGTGAGAAAATCACCGCTCTTGTTGAGGATACCGATGGTGAAGCGGGTGCTGTGCGCATATATGTCGCCGGCGGCGGATGTTCGGGGATGAACTATGGAATGACCTTTGCGGTCAAAGAGGATGAATTTGACAGCGTGATGACGGACGGCAATGGTTTCAAGCTGGTTGTCGATCCAATTGCGCTCAGCTTTCTGGGCGGTGCCGAAGTCGACTACGTCGACGATGGTTTGAATGCGTCTTTTGTGTTTAACAACGTATTTCAGTCTGTAGGCGGCAGTGGTGCCTGCGGCGGATGCGGCGGCGGTGCATTTTAGATCGATTTGGGCCGACGTATTTATTGTTCAGCCAGCACGATGAGCGATCAGAAAAAAGACTCGCAGGACAACGGTACCGGGCTCGTCGTCGAGACGACCAAACCGAAAGTCAAAAAGCCGCCCCTGTACAAGGTGCTGCTGCTGAATGACGACTACACGCCGATGGAGTTTGTCGTGCATCTGTTGATGCGCTTCTTCAATCTTTCACAGGATAAGGCCGAGCAGATCATGATTCATGTGCATACCAAAGGCGTTGGCGTGTGCGGCGTTTATCCCCGTGAAATTGCGGAGACCAAGGTGCGGCTGGTAATGGATTTCGCCAGTGAGAATCAACACCCGCTGCAATGTACTATGGAGAAAGAGTAGAGCCGGAAAAATCGGCGACTGTGAACTGAGAAGACTATGTTATCTGAAGAGCTGGAAATTACCCTTGGTGCCGCCGTTTCGATGGCGCGAAAGGAGCGCCACGAAATCATCACTGTCGAGCATCTTCTGTTTGCACTTCTCGACGACACCGGCACCCGCAAGGCGCTGGTGTCATGCGGTGGAGATATCAGTCAACTGAAAAAATCCCTGTCCGAATATCTGGAGAACGAAGTGCCGCTGCTGGGCGATGGCGATGATCTGGAACCCCAGCCCGGACTCGGATTCCAGCGCGTCCTGCAGCGCGCAATTATGCACGTACAAAGCTCCGGCAAAAAGGAAGTCGAGGGCAAGAATGTTCTGGTGGCGGTTTTTTCTGAAAAAGAGTCCTATGCGGTTTATTTTCTGAGTCAGCAGGATATCTCTCGATTTGACGTTGTGAATTACATCTCCCACGGAATCACCAAGGTGCCGGAACGGGATCAGCTGCCGGCTCCGGAAGAGGAGCAGAAAATCGATGACGACGAAGAGTCAGTCGACCGGGGTGGGGCGCTTGAAAACTACACGCTGAATCTGAATGAGCTTGCCGAACAGGGGAAAATCGATCCGCTGATTGGTCGCGCAAAGGAACTGGAGCGCACAGTTCAGATTCTGTGCCGACGCCGTAAGAACAATCCGTTGTTCGTGGGCGAGGCCGGTGTCGGTAAAACGGCTCTGGCCGAGGGGCTGGCGCGGAGGATCGTGAAGAACGAAGTTCCCGAGGTGTTGGCTGAGAGTACGATCTACTCACTGGATATGGGGGCTTTGCTTGCCGGTGCGAAATATCGGGGCGATTTTGAGCAGCGACTGAAAGCGGTATTGAAAGCGCTCGACAAGGAAGACGGTGCCATCCTTTTTATTGATGAGATTCACACGATAATTGGTGCCGGTGCGGTCTCTGGTGGCGCTCTCGATGCATCAAACCTGCT
>JBCCGE010000126.1:0-7760 GCA_039029455.1 Pseudomonadota bacterium
CCGAGGGTTTGTTATGGTCAATTGCATACTGGATAGCTTTACGGACCAGACGTTTACTGCCAAATGAACTGATCGGTTTAACGCCCAGTCCGGCACCTTCAAAAAACTCGGCTCCCAGTTCTTCGCGCAGAAAACGGGCGAGCTTCTCGTTTTCCGGAGAACCGCTGGCGTATTCGATACCGGCGTAAACATCTTCAGTATTTTCCCGAAAGATGACGACATCGACTTCCTCGGGCTTCTGCAGAGGAGACGGCACGCCGGTATAGTACCGTACGGGTCTGACGCAGGCGTAAAGATCCATCTCCTGACGGAGGGATACGTTCAGGGATCTGAATCCTCCGCCTACAGGCGTTGTAAGCGGCCCCTTAATGGACACAATCAATTCACGAATTGCATCCAGAGTTTCCGGTGGAAAATAGTCGCCTTCGTAAATTCCCGCGGCTTTTTCTCCCATATAGAGTTCGCACCAATGCACCTTTTTCTCTCCACCATACGCCTTTTCCACAGCGGCATCCCAGACCCTTAGTGACGCTTTGGTGATATCAGGACCGATGCCGTCACCTTCCACATATCCGAGAATCGGGTTGTCCGGCACTACCAGTTTGTTATTTTCGACAGTAATCTTTTGACCGTGATCCGGAATTACAATATGTTGATATGTCATGATGGTGTGATCCTCGTACAAAGAAAGTATTGGGTATATTGCAGGCTAGCTGCCGCAGCCTTTATTTTAACCTATACTAGAGGGTGGAGTCAGAACTCGGTCGTTGTCACTGCGCTGAAATTCTGGTGCCGACAAGCTACAGCAGCTTTACAAACTGGTTACACTTTGAGTGGCGATAAAGTGCTGCTTATCTCTTACACTCGTGTCGTTGTGTAGCGCGGTTAATTCAACATTAGTCTGAAATTTTGAGCTGCGTTCTGACAGCAATAACACTGATTGTTTGCCCCTGATTCGACATATGTCCTCCGATAAAAAATCAACCCACCGTTGGAGTGATCTCGCGGAGAAAGAACTGCGGGGAAGGTCACCCGATGAGCTGATTTGGCGAACTCCGGAAGGCATTGAGGTTAAACCCGTCTACACTGCCGCCGATTTAGACAGTATTTCGTTTACACCGTCCATGCCCGGAATGGAGCCCTTCACTCGGGGGCCGAGAGCGACGATGTATGCCGGCAGACCCTGGACAATACGGCAGTACGC
The DNA here is from genome assembly GCA_039029455.1 of Pseudomonadota bacterium. Classification (GTDB taxonomy): domain Bacteria; phylum Pseudomonadota; class Gammaproteobacteria; order Arenicellales; family Poriferihabitantaceae; genus JBCCGE01. Next base: position 1,205 of record JBCCGE010000126.1, read on the forward strand.
CGGGTTTTCGACTGCGGAAGAATCGAATGCGTTCTATCGTAAAAACCTCGCTGCCGGTCAGGCCGGGCTCTCGGTGGCATTTGATCTGGCGACACACAGGGGGTATGACTCGGATCATCCCAGAGTTGAGGGTGACGTGGGCAAGGCTGGTGTGGCGATTGATTCGGTCGAAGACATGAAGATTCTGTTTGATCAAATACCCCTCGACCAGATGTCAGTGTCAATGACCATGAATGGCGCGGTGCTGCCGGTGATGGCCATGTTTGTTGTCGCAGGCGAAGAACAGGGTTTGAGTATTGACGCATTGAGCGGAACGCTCCAAAACGACATTCTCAAAGAGTTCATGGTGCGCAACACCTATATTTATCCCCCGGAACCCTCGATGTCCATCGTATCCGACATCATCGGATTTACAGCCAGGGAAATGCCAAAGTTCAATCCGATTTCGATTTCCGGTTATCACATGCAGGAAGCAGGCGCGACTGTGGTACAGGAGCTTGCATTCACCCTTGCAGACGGCATTGAGTACGTACGAGCGGCAATCCGGAGCGGTCTGGATGTGGATGTTTTTGCACCACGACTCTCTTTTTTCTTTGCCATTGGTATGAATTTTTTCATGGAAGTGGCCAAACTCCGAGCCGCGAGGACGCTCTGGTGCGAATTGATGCGTCAGCATTTTGAACCCAAAAATCAAAAGTCACTGTTGCTGCGTACGCACTGCCAGACTTCGGGTGTCAGTCTGACCAGTCTCGATCCTCACAACAATATCATTCGAACAACAATAGAAGCGATGGCTGCGGTGATGGGCGGGACACAGTCGCTGCATACGAATTCATTTGACGAGGCGCTGGCTTTGCCTACGGAAAACTCCGCGCGAATAGCCAGGAACACCCAGTTGATCCTGCAGCACGAAGCTGACCTGACTCGCGTAGTGGATCCTCTTGCGGGCTCTTATTACGTTGAGAGTCTGACAAATAGTCTTGTCGATGCAGCGCGTGAATTGATTGATGAAGTAGAACAACTTGGTGGAATGACACGCGCGGTGGAAACCGGCATGCCCAAGCTTCGCATTGAAGAGGCTGCCGCTCGGCGACAGGCGCGTGTCGATCAGGGCAATGACGTTATCGTTGGTGTCAATCGCTATCAGCGAGATGTCGAGGAAACTGTTGATATTTTGGTTGTCGACAACCAAAAAGTGCGCGAATCTCAGATCGAACGGCTGCAACGCGTGAGATCAGAGCGGGATGAAGCGCAGTGCAACACCGCTCTCGCGACTCTGGAGACAAGAGCACGAGAGATGCAGGGAGGTTTGCTGGAAGCCGCTATCGTCGCGGCCCGGGCGCGGGCGACTGTCGGTGAAATATCGGACACTCTCGAACGCGTTTATAATCGGCATACGGCCGAAGTGCGCTCTATAGGAGGCGTCTACACCGAAATGTACTCGGGTAATGAGGAGTTTGATCAGCTGCAAGAGTCCGTGCAGTCTTTCGCAGAACGCCACGGTCGCAGACCCAGAATGCTGGTGGTCAAGCTGGGGCAGGACGGGCATGACCGTGGCGCAAAAATCATCGCTACGGCGTTTGCCGACATTGGTTTTGATGTGGATATTGGTCCACTGTTTCAAACACCTGAAGAGGCGGTTCGACAGGCTGTGGAGAACGATGTCCATCTGATTGGCGTGTCTTCCCAGGCGGCGGGTCACCGCACACTTGTACCCGGATTAATGCAATCACTGAAGGACGCGGATTCCGAAGAAATCATGGTGATTTGCGGAGGCGTGATCCCGCCGGATGATTACCAGCTACTATATGACGAGGGCGTTACTGCGGTGTTCGGGCCGGGCACTAAAATACCTGAAGCGGCAGCTCAGATTCTCAACGCTCTGGAAAGCAGGCTAACAGAACAATAACCAGTACGACTCTTTATATATGCACGAAATAATTGAACAACTCGAGTCAAAACGAAACGAAGCCAAACTTGGCGGTGGGCAAAGACGAATCGACGCTCAACATGCCAAAGGTAAACTGACTGCAAGAGAACGCATTGACATTCTTCTGGACGAAGACAGTTTTGAAGAATGGGATATATTCGTAGAACATCGATGCAGTGATTTTGGTATGGATGAAAAAACAGTGCCTGGAGACGGCGTTGTGATTGGATACGGAACCATCAACGGCCGGCTGGTGTTTGTGTACAGTCAGGATTTCACCGTGTTCGGAGGATCTTTGTCTGAAGCCCACGCGGAGAAGATCTGCAAAGTGATGGATCAGGCGATGAAAGTTGGCGCGCCGGTTATTGGTATATCAGATTCCGGTGGTGCCCGCATTCAGGAAGGCGTAGCGTCACTCGGAGGGTATGCCGAAGTCTTTCAGCGCAACGTTATGGCGTCGGGAGTTGTACCTCAACTTTCGCTGATCATGGGGCCTTGTGCGGGTGGCGCGGTCTACTCTCCTGCCATCACCGATTTCATATTCATGGTCGAAGACAGTTCATACATGTTTGTCACAGGGCCAGACGTAGTCAAAACTGTCACACATGAAACTGTTACTGCGGAGGATTTAGGCGGCGCGCTCACGCATACTACCCGCTCCGGGGTCGCTGATCTTGCTTTTGAAAACGACGTGGACGCGTTGCAGATGACGCGGCGCTTTTTCAATTTTCTGCCGGCCAACAATCGCGAGGGGCCGCCGCATCGGCGAACCGACGATCATATTGATCGTTCAGAGCCATCTCTTGATACTTTGGTGCCGGACAATCCAAACTTACCTTATGACATAAAGGAACTGATTGTCAGCATAGTTGACGAAGGTGACTTTTTCGAACTCTCGCCAGGGTATGCCAAAAATATCGTCATTGGATTTGCCCGTATGGACGGAAACCCGGTGGGTTTCGTGGCTAACCAGCCAATGGTTCTGGCGGGTTGTCTTGATATCAATGCATCGATTAAGGGCGCACGTTTTGTTCGTTTCTGCGACGCATTTAATATCCCGATTGTTACACTGGTCGATGTCCCGGGATTCATGCCGGGAACATCTCAGGAATACGGCGGAATCATCAAACATGGAGCAAAACTGCTGTATGCCTACGCGGAGTGCACGGTACCCAAAATAACCCTGATTACCCGCAAGGCCTATGGCGGCGCTTATGACGTCATGGCTTCAAAGCACCTTCGAGGTGACGTAAATCTGACCTGGCCAAGTGCGGAGATCGCTGTCATGGGGCCAAAGGGAGCGGTGGAAATTATATTTCGCGAAGACGCCAAAGATACCGATACGCTTAATCAACGCACGGAGGAATATCGGCAGAAGTTTGCCAATCCGTTTGTAGCCGGTCGAAGGGGTTTTATCGACGACGTTATATTGCCGCGAGACACCCGTAAACGCGTCTGTCGGTCACTGGCAATGCTGCAGGACAAGGAGCTGCAGAACCCGTGGAAGAAACATGGCAACATCCCACTTTAGAGAACACCGATAACCATAAAAAATGTTCAAGAAAATTCTTATTGCCAATAGGGGTGAAATAGCATGTCGTGTCATCGAGACCGCTAAGAAAATGTCGATCGGAACGGTGGCGGTTTTTTCGGATGCTGATCGCAATGCGCGCCATGTAGAAATGGCTGATGAAGCGGTACATATAGGACCTTCCGCTGCTGCTGAAAGCTATCTGGTGATCGATAAAATTATCTCGGCATGTCAGTCAACCGGTGCAGAAGCCGTGCACCCCGGATACGGCTTCCTTTCCGAAAACGCAGCATTTGTCGATGCTTTGGACGCAGCGGGCATCGCGTTCATCGGGCCTCGAAAACGAGCGATTGAGGCCATGGGTGACAAAATCACCTCCAAGAAAATCGCCGAGGAAGCGGGAGTAAACGTAATCCCGGGACACACTGAAGTGGTCAAGGACGCAGATGAGGCCGTAGAAATTTCGGACCGTATCGGCTATCCGGTCATGATCAAGGCCAGCGCGGGCGGCGGTGGCAAGGGTATGCGAGTGGCCTACAATGAGGAAGAGTGTCGCGAAGGCTTTGTTCGCGCAACCAGCGAAGCAGTGTCCAGCTTCGGTGATGGCCGGATTTTTATTGAAAAGTTTGTCGACCAGCCCAGACACATCGAAATTCAAATTATTGCTGACGCGCATGGTAACGTGATTACACTCAATGAGCGCGAATGTTCGATTCAGCGGCGTCATCAGAAGGTGATCGAGGAAGCGCCGTCGCCGTTTATTGACGAAGGTACCCGCGACGAAATGAGTCGGCAGGCAATATCCCTGGCCAGAGCAGTCGACTACGAGTCAGCAGGAACGGTCGAACTGATTGTGGACGGCAATAGAAAATTTTACTTCCTTGAAATGAACACCCGACTGCAGGTTGAACACCCGGTCACGGAGTTGATTACCGGGCTCGATCTGGTTGAAATGATGATTAAGGTTGCCGCTGGAGAAAAGTTGCCGATCGAGCAAAAAGATGTTCAAAGAGACGGTTGGGCAATTGAATCCAGAATATACGCAGAGAGCGCATTTCGTAATTTTTTGCCGTCGACAGGTCGACTCGTTCGCTACCAGGTGCCACAGACCGGCAAGAATGTTCGGGTGGACACCGGAGTAACACAGGGATCCGAAATTTCGATGTTTTACGATCCAATGATCGCAAAGCTTGTGACCTGGGCAGAGACGCGAACACTCGCAATCGAGGCCATGGAAACGGCGTTAAATGAATACTACATCAGAGGTGTCGATACTAATCTGCCGTTCCTGTCAGCGATTATGGCGAATCCCAGATTCAGGGAAGGAAGTTTAACGACAAATTTTATTGCCGAGGAGTATCCTGATGGTTTCTCCCCAGATCTGACTGTAGACAGTCCGGTTGAACAGTTAGCGGCGATTGTCACTTCTATCCACGATCGACTGTCGCGCCGAGCGGCGTCAACGTCCGGGCAATTGCCAGGATACGGTCGCAAGGTGTCATACCAGTGGACCGTATTGTTTGATACTCATTCGATAGATACGGAGGTCGAACCCGAAACGGAAAGCCGAAGCATTCGTGTCGGGGACCGTGAATTCAGAATCGCGGACAACTGGATAGCCACAGAGCCTGTGTTCAGAGCGAGTGTCAATGATGCTCCGATTTGTATGCACATTGAGAAAACAGGTTATACATATGTGCTCACTGCATCCGGTCGGGAAATGTCAGTTAAAGTGCTGTCCAGACGAGCGGGTGATTTGCATCAACATATGCCGGTTAAGGAAGCTGTCGATCTGTCCGGATTCCTGCTTTCACCTATGCCGGGTCTGTTGGTTTCAGTCCCGGTCGAGGCGGGTCAGACTGTCAAAGCCGGAGAGGAACTCGCTGTAATCGAGGCGATGAAAATGGAAAACAGTATGCGTGCGGAACGAGAGGTTGTTGTTGATGAAGTTTTGGTTGAACAGGGCAATACGCTCGAAGTTGATCAGCCTATTATTCGTTTTCGCCAGAGCGATTGACCCCCCTGTATGACCGCACTTTGTGTTGATGAACTGGCAGATCGAATTCGACAAGGCGATCGAAAAGCGCTGGCGCAGGCGATAACTGTTATCGAATCAACCCGTTCTGATCATCGATCTGCTGCAGAATCGCTGCTTGAGCAACTCATGCCTGACAGTGGTCGTGCGATTCGCATCGGAATTACGGGTGTGCCCGGTGTTGGTAAATCCACGTTTATCGAATCTTTTGGGCTGAACTTGCTTGCACGCGGTAAACACGTGGCTGTGCTGGCGATTGATCCGTCGTCTGCAACCAGCGGTGGCGCCATTCTGGGCGACAAAACGCGAATGCCCAATCTTTCAGTTATGCCGAATGCGTTTATTCGGCCCTCACCCGCTGGGCGGACACTGGGCGGTGTCGCCCGCAGAACGCATGAGAGCATGTTGTTATGCGAAGCCGCCGGGTTTGATGTGCTGTTAATTGAAACTGTCGGTGTGGGGCAGTCAGAGTTTCTGGTTTCACAGATGACTGACTTGTTTTTGCTTTTGATTTTGCCTTCCGCTGGTGATGACTTACAGGGCATTAAGCGCGGTATTATGGAACTTGCGGATATGGTCGTGATAAATAAGGCCGATGGCGATTTAACGAACCGTGCCAGGATTGCTCAGGCGGATGTGAAAAATGCCCTTGGGCTGATGCAACCCAGACTGCCAGGATGGAAGGTGCCGGTCAGCACGGTATCATCTACACAACAGATTGGTATTGATGACGTTTGGCAACAGGTGATGAATTACTTCGAACACATCGACGCAGGTCCGGGATTGAAAGATTTGCGTGCGAATCAGGCGATTGAAAATCTTTGGCGTGAAGCCGGAGAACACCTTATGTCGGCACTGCAGGCATTCGAAGTCGCAGATTCCACGCTGACATCCTTACGGGATCAGGTCGCTGGCGGTGAAATTCCGGCATCGGTCGCGGCTCGCCAGCTCGTTGAGTGGTTTCTGGACTCGAAATCTCGGGGCAGTCCCCCAAAGGTCAATTGAATTTGGAATGATTGGAAATCTCAACCATGTTGCAATCGTCGTACCGGATTTGTCG
>JBCCGE010000127.1:0-7654 GCA_039029455.1 Pseudomonadota bacterium
TCCTGACGTTGTGGCTGTTCGGACTCGAAGCTGATCCCACGTCTGTACCATCACTGAGAGTGAAAAGGAGGCGGAGGGAAAAATTGTAGCCCCGTCATTTTTTGAACGAAAAGCCTTGAATGCTGCTATATTTGATTTACAAAAAACAACCAAGTCGCAGGAGGAAACGAGATGTCATCAGAATTCAGACGCTTTTTTACCGGTTCCTTTGCCTCGATATTATGGTTTACACCGTTCTATGCATCGGCCCAAAATACGGTCGTCGTCGTTCCCCTTGGCGGAGAAGATGCCTCTCAGTTTCGAATCGTTTCTCATGGAACCGGCAGTGATGCTGGCGGATTCATTGGACCCAGCGAAGCAAATCAAGGGCGATTGGAATACACGCCAGACGCCTCTCCCGGCCCGGATAGTGAGTGGGGTACAGTGTGCGACGACAATCTCGCTACCCCCGCTATTGGCGGCTCGAATGTGGTGCAGCAAACGGGCGATGAATTTGCGAATCTGGTCTGCCATGATATGGGGTATGAGGGAGGCAATCTCATCCCCTCACTGTTTACGCGAGACGGAAGTCTGCCGAAGGAATTTTTACTCACTTCCCTCGAGTCTTTATCGTTAATAGAGACTGTATCCTGTGTAGCTACCGAAGATGCAGGTGTGGATTGCCACCTGACCGAGCAGGTAACCTTTCGACCCGAACTGCAGATGCCGTGCAGTTCACAAGTCGCGATTGGCACAGCCCTGCCAACTGACGTGGTCGAATCGGACGGTGGTAAAGTCGAAGTAGTACCGAGTTTAGGTTTTGGCCAGATCAGTTTCAGTCTGACCAACGACGGTTCAGGCAACCTGTCAGCTGCTATCAGTGCCGATGGCTTCGCCGATATATCAACCGGCCCGTTTGGTAACTGTTCCGCACCTACATTTCCCTCTGTCGATAGCACTTTTTTCTCAGCGGACAACGAGGACTGGATCATCACGGACACGGATCTCAGCAGCGATGGCATTAGTGTCTTTTTCAACTCAGTCACATTTGCCCGCAGGCCGTTCGCGAGCATCTGAGCCTGTTATTCTGTCTTGAGAAGGGGGCGAACTCTGTGGGGATGGAGGGAATACCTTTTAATTTGTTCCCTGATTGTTATTACAACGCTTTGCAGAAACTCTAAATCACTCAAGCGTGATTCAGGCTATAAAAGGAAGTACGCCAGTGGAAGGGTGGTGGAGGGCAGACCTGTTTGCACAGAGTTAACGCTTTGCTCCGAATCAGAATACCCTTAATTTGTGACACAGATCACAGCGATTAAGAAGAAAGTTCTGTAAAGTCGTGAATACATAGATTCATGTTTAATGCCATTCAATTTGAGAATATATATGAAAGATAAAAAATTAGATGCGCGACGTAAGTTGCTCGGGTCTGCAATAGCCGCAGGTGCAGTTGTGTCAGCACCCTCTCAGTGGGTTAAACCAAGTATCGGTTCAGTGATATTGCCAGCGCACGCCCAAACCACTGACTCTGGCACGACAGAGCAGGAAGAGACGCCACCTCAGGTCTTTTTCGGGAATATTTCTGATGATGTGCTGACGAGTACAGGCAGCGAAGGACAGAATCCGCTGATGGATATTCTGGGACAACCGGCCTATGCGCAAGAGATAGAGCCAGCTGCGTACCTCTGCATTACAACAATGGGAGACCAGTATGACGCGATACTGACGGTGGTGTCGGAGATAGGGAGAGATAATCTGGAAATCAGTGGTGGATCTTTTGGCGTGAAGGAAAATCTCAACGGAGGGGGTGATGGGTGTGCCTCATCTGTAGGGTCTGGAACATTGGTGGTCAGTCCACCATCGGGCGGCACGATTGGATATAGCCTGACGGATGCGGGAGCGGGCACGATTAACGAAGGTTCGTGTATGGAGTTCTCAGAAGTCTGCTTCGTCAGTGACGTCAATCTCAAAGGCAATTTTAACGAAGTGGATCAGCAGGACATTCTGCAAAAAGTTGTCGACATGCCAGTTGAATACTGGAATTACACCGCTGATGGTCAATCGATTCGTCACATCGGGCCGATGGCGCAGGATTTTCGGAACGCATTTGGTTTGGGCGATAGCGAAAAAAGAATTCACATGGTTGACGCAAACGGGATAAATGTGGCTGCCATACAGGCGCTTCATCAGAAAATCGAGGAAAAAGACGCACGAATCGAGAAACTGGAGCACCAAGTACAGCTCTTAATGGAAAAGCTGAATCATTAAGTTGCCAGCGTGCGGTGATTCCGTACTTTATTAAACAGGGTGTGGGATGAACAAACTATCACTCCACGCCCTGTAATCTTCCTTGGATCTTCGACGTTGCAGACCAACTAAAATGATTGGAAGGTAGCAGTATCTACATTTTCCTCAAAGGAGCAGGAACAACGGCATAATTCGGTAAGTCGCCTGATCGAAGCAGATGACAAGCGCTACCAGTTAAGAAGCTGTCGCCACAGCAACAACAACAAATCGTTCCGATCCTCCTGTAAGCAGAGATTCGAATGGATAACAGGTAACCAATATCAGCTGGTTTGATTCAGGATCAATCGTAATAGCGCGCTCTTCGGTATCGATTACTTGCCGAGTCACGACCTGGTAGTGATTGGTGTGACCCAGCGCATTCTCTAACTGAAAACGATCCCCAGCCCTCAGATCTTTTAAAAATTGAAAGTGAGTGTCCCGATGCCCAGCAACAATTGAAGTTGGTTGGTTGTCATACTGGTCCGGTAGTGAGACGAAACCCGGGCCAAAGGCCAGAGATTCGCCGGACGCATCCTTCATCACATATTGCTCAATGCTCAGTCGCGGAACGGTTAACTTTGCACTGACCCAGGTATCGGCCCAGGGCCAGGGTTTAACAGTGCGGCCGCTTGCATTACGGTTGGCCCAACTGGATTGAATAAGCCAGTCGGCTGCGCTTGCCTTTAACTTGATATAGCTGCCCTGAGTCAGTTGCGTCATGCCTGCAAGCGCGATGAGTGTGAGAAGAATTGATTTAACCGCTCTCTTTGAGACGATATTCATGGTGCAACCTCGCTCACTGCACTGGTGTATTGTGATTGTCGTTTCCATTTGATACTCCATGGGATGTTCCATCCAAATCCCGCAAGTAGCAGCATCAACATTCCGATCATCAGCTGCAGTGTTGCAGGTGTAGCGGTGTTGGGCGTCGGCACCACCATGGTGTTACCAGCGGGCATGAGATTCGAAACGTTTTTATCCACCACATCCAGTCCGGTTGGCCTGGAGGGTTTTTCTTCGACGGCAAGGAAGCTGGTAAAGCGGGTAACGAGTTGGTGTGTCACACCGAGATTGATAATGTCGTTCTTGAAGCGATCCGAATGATGTCCGTGAATGACTCGTTTACTTTCCAGATGCGCGATCTTTCGTTGTGCCCAGATTTTGTCGAGATTGTCGGCCTTTGAATGGATTTCAGATTTGGGTGACGTGGCGAGCGTACGACTCCACGATTTCCCAACCAGCTTGCCACTAACGTCAACTTTGGCAACAGGTGCATCCGATTGAGCGAGCATCATTAGCGGTTCGCCCACGTACAGATCGGGTATGCGTTCCGGGAAGACTTCGATACTCTGGTTCGGGTTCCAGCGAATCTGGATGTCCTGCATCACAGGTCGATTGATCCTGGCGAATAAGGCATTCATGTTGGAGGCCGCTTCGTGGACGGATTCGATATAACTGAATGTGCCGCGACCGTAATGGGCTGCGCCGCGCATGAAGTGGGTGTTAGGTGCACTGCCAATGCCCATGGTAAACAGCCGCGCATTTCCCAGGCGGCGACGTATCAGAGAAAACAGGGCGCTCTCATTACCGACGCTGCCGTCAGTAATAAACACGATCTGCCGCAGGTAGTTCTCGACCGCCTGCTGGTCAAACGCCAGATTCAACGCGGCCTCCATATTGGTGCCACCATTGGCTCCCAGTTGCTGCACGAAATGTCTGGCGCGATGGATGTTTTCGCGCGAGGCAGGCTGTGGGTCGCCAAAAAGCGCGTGTGCTGAACTGTCGAAGTCAATCACATTGAAACGATCAGCGGGAGACAATGTATCCAGCGCAATGGTCAGTCCGGTTTTTGCCTGTTTCATGGAGACACCAGCCATAGATCCGGAGGAGTCGATCACAATAATAACCTCCCTCGGCAGACTTTGAACAATGTTACGAACGGGCGGCATCACCATGACCAGCGAATAGTGCTTTCCCTCTATTTCCTGAGAAAACAGTGCAGCGTCTGGTTTGATGCTGGGACTTGGGGCCCAATCGAGTAACAGATCTCGATCGAGTAACGAGTTTCCGCCACTCAGAGTGATGCCGTAGACATGGCCTTGTGAATCAGGTTGTCGGATATCGATACCGTGAGTGGTGCTAGAAATATTGTCCAGGGCAAAGCCCGCGTTAAGACTGAGTTCAAATGAAAACCGATGGCTGGATTGCTGTTCCGTTTGTCGGGTTTGAAAGGGTGTGATATCCGCTGCGTCGGGTACCGCATCCGTATTGCCGGACCATCCCGAGTTGGGGTCAATCACAATTTCCTCGACTTCCATCTCGGTTTCTCCCAGAGCATCCAAAACAGTTGGTTTAAGTGGTCGGCCTGGAATGTATCTTGGTGTCAGGGTGGTCGGGAGGCGAAGCGAAAATCGTCCGCTGTCAAATCGAACGGTTTCCACCCAGGTCAATTCGGCTTCAACCTCAGCCTGTGGCGCGATATTCGCCAAAGACATCGAAAACAAATTGGGGCGACTTTGCTCCAGAAGTCCGGCTTTCTTGCCGGCCTGTTTTGCAGCCTGAAACTCTCTTTTGGCCTGCAGTTTCTCTTTCACTGCTCCGCGCAGAATACGATTGTCGGTCTTCAGAATCAGACTATCAACAGCGGCGCTTTCAGGCAGTGGAAAGACATATCGTCCGTTGACCCATTCATCGCTTTGGTTACGAAAGGTCTGAGTCAGAGTAAAAGTCGCGACCAGCCCGTCAACCTTTCCGTTGTAGTGCGTGTTCAGCAACAATGCCGATGATCTGCTGCCGGACTCGCTTTCAAACTGGAGTTCTGCCGTTGTGTTTTCGTTGGGAACGTTGGCCAGCAACGGATTCATTATGCTCAACAGCAAGAGCAGGCCGGGCAATACGCCCAGTTTCGACGTGATCCGGGGAGAAAGAGCGATTTTCATGTTGGTCCTCTCAGAAGTTTTTAACGATGAGGACCGAAAGTCGCAGGTTCACATGAGCTTTATGTGAGCGTTTGGTGAGGAATTAGTGGTGTTTAATCGAGTTTATTTGTCAATTAAGTGGAGGAAATATTGTCCGGCCACCATATCGTTGCCACAACACCGTTCTCGGTATTTTCCAGTTCTGCTGTGCCCTGATGCAGGCTCATAATTTCCCGCACAAAGGCCAGACCCAGGCCTGTTCCTTTGGTCGCTTCTTCGGGTGGAACCGAGAAGAATCGGTCGAATGCCTGGTTAACAATAAATTCGTCCAGTGCGCCGCCCTGATTGAAAACGGTAATTCGATTACCCTGATTGTGATTCGAATGAATCACACTAATCTCGCCATTGATTGGGCAGTGTTCGATGGCGTTATCGAGCAGATTGGCGATGGCCTGCTGCAACAACAGCGCATCGCCATGCACTTCGATTGACTCGGATTCCGGCCGTGCGATCCTCAGTGCTTTTTCCCTGATAAGCGCATCGCGTTCATCGATGAGCTCTCCGACTGCTTCTGCCAGGTCAAACCGGTCTGAAAGAGCTACTTCGTCCATGCTCTCAAGTTGTGCGAGTTCCAGCATGCGATCCACCAGTCGGGACATGCGCGCGTTTGCGGTTCGGATATTGCCAATGAACTTTCTGCGCTGTTCAACAGGCATGTCATCTGACAGCAGCTCCGTTGAGGCTTCCACTACGGTAAGCGGAGTTTTTAACTCGTGGGTGAGACTGTGGATGTAGTCTTCGACATAGTTTTTGCCGTCAATTTGCTGACGCAGATTATTGATGGCATTGGACAGATGATCGAAGCGTTTGTCCATAAAACGGGGCTTGGCAGTCTTGCGCCCGGCCGCCATACCGTTAGCGTAATTCACGAGCTTGCCGATTGAAGCGGTAAACCCGTGACTCACCAAATAGCCCAGAATCATAGCGATTGCGAGCAGGCCGATAGCGTATTGTTTCAGCTGATTGCTTTCATCCAGTAAAAAAGCTTCCAGCGATTGAATCGGTTTAACCACACTGACAACACCAACGATATCGTGTTCGATCCGAATCGGTGCAGCAATGACCATAATCTTTTCATCGTCCTCTTCGGTCTGATCTTCAAACTTGAAACTGGTGCGAGCACCGTACTCACCGTCGAGGGTCAGGCGCACATCCCGCCACTCCGAAAAATCCTCCCCGGTATGCAGTCCGGACGAGTCATAGACGACGGTGCCGTCCCGGTCTGTCACATACACTTCGGTATCGACTTTGTTCTTTGTGACGTTGTAGATCTGCGCCTGAATATTCCGGTTATAGGCGCGATTGAACAGCTGCCGAATCTCACCTGTATCCAGAACCTGATCCTTAAATTCCGCTTCCAGAGACGTTGCCAGCAGGTTGGCGGTATCCACCAGTACACTCTCCGCAGACTGCCGCAGAGCTACATTCAGACGCTCAATCGCTTTGTCCAGAATGAACCAGGACAGGGTGGCCAGGATAATAAAGTAGACCACAAAGGCCCGGAGACTAAAGCTGATCTTCATGTGACCAGCGAGTACCCGAATCCGCGATGCGTGCGAATGGGTGACAATTCAGGATTCACTTGTTTTAGTGCTGCGCGAAGGGACTTAATATGAGTGTCGATAGCGCGGTCATCCGAGGGGTGTTGTTCGGACCAGACCTTCTCGATCAACTGGCGTCGGGAAAACGTTTGCCCGGGCCGTTCAATCATGGTCTTCAACAACAGATACTCTGACCGGGTTAGTGATAGAGGCTGATTGCAAAATTGAATGATCATCGCATTGAGGTCGATCGAAAACACCTCACTGTCGACAGACTCCTGCCCCGATGCCCGTTTCAGAATTGCTCTGACTCGCGCAACCACCTCACGCGGACTGAAGGGCTTGACCACGTAATCATCCGCTCCAATCTCAAGCCCCACAATGCGGTCCACTTCTTCTGACCGCGCGGTCAGCATCATGACCGGTTGTGAATAGTTCTGCCGAATCTCTTTTAAAAGTTCGAATCCGTTGCAGTCCGGCAGGCCGACATCCAGAACAATGAAATCGAACTGGGAGGTGGCAAGTGTTTCTTTAGCTGCGGCTCCGGTGGACACCCACACCGAATCCATGCCTTCACGCTCAAATACATAAGTGAGCGTATCTACGATTTCCGCTTCGTCTTCTACAATAAGAATTCGGGTAGCCATTCATACTCGGACAGAACTTGGCAAGCACCAAGAGTATCAGAGTGAAGAGCAGGAAAGACAGCTAGAGAAGTTTGGGAGTTGCTAATCGGGGACAGACTGAGGTTGCCACAGTTTTTCGGAGTGATTAATTGTGGGCAGAGGCCCGCTCATATTCATCTGGGCTGACGTAGCCCAGATAAGAATGCCTTCTTCGTCGATTGTAGAACAGCTCAATATATTCAAA
>JBCCGE010000128.1:0-7569 GCA_039029455.1 Pseudomonadota bacterium
AACTCCCCCAAGAACCCACATCAGGGGGGAGTTTCCCTGTTTTTTGTTGCCATGGTGGCAAAAAACGAGCTCAATGATAACTTCCTCGAGTACTTCGACGAATCGGTCGAATTCCGCCAGCATACGGATAAAGTCACCGACAATCTCACCGGGATGTACCTGATTGAGTTCGCCATGGACTCAGGTCAGAGCGGCGGCGTCAGTTCACCGGAGTTTCTGACAAAGCTGGAGAGTTTCGGAGAATGGCTCGAGCAGCAGTCCGAAGTACTGCACGTCAGTATTCTGACCGATGTTTTCAAGCGGCTGAATAAAAATCTGCACAGCGATGATGAGTCGTACTATCGGATTCCTGAGGACCGCGAGCTGGCGGCGCAGTATCTGCTGCTTTATGAGATGTCGCTGCCGTATGGTCTTGATCTGAACAACCAGATTAACGTCGATAAATCCGCCACTCGGGTCACGGCGAAACTGAAAACCATGACCTCAAAGGAAGTGCTGGATTTCGAGCAGCGAATCCTGGGGTGGTTTGATGACAATGCGCCCGAGTTATCGACGTATGGTGTTTCACCTACCGTAATCTTCTCCCACCTTGGCATGCGCAACATTAAGAGCATGATTATCGGTACGACGATCGCGTTGGTTCTGATATCGGTGTTGCTGATCTTTGCTCTGCGGTCGTTCAAGATTGGTGCGCTCAGTGTTGTACCTAATCTGCTCCCGGTTGGTATAGGGTTTGGAATATGGGGTCTGCTGGTGGGTGAGATCGGGCTCGCGCTGTCAGTCGTGGCCGGGATGACCCTCGGGGTGGTGGTGGACGACACGGTGCACTTTCTGAGCAAGTATCTGCGGGCGAGACGGGAGAGGGGCCTGAATTCAGAGGACGCCATCCGGTACGCCTTTTCGACCGTCGGTGTTGCGCTTACCGTCAATACCGTGGTTTTGGTGGCCGGGTTCCTGGTGCTTGCGACGTCGGCGTTCCGGGTTAACTCGGACATGGGATTGCTGACTGCAATCACAATCTTTATTGCTCTGGTGGCAGACTTTTTGCTGCTGCCGGCTCTATTAATGAAAATCGACAGAGGTCAAAATGAATCATCGTAATGCCTATCCGCTGTGTTTTGCCGCTGCGTTACTGATTGCAGTTCCGGCATCAGCATTCGCTGAAAGTCCGGAGGAAAAAGGTCTGCGGCTCTCGGTAGAGGCGGAACAGTTTGACAATGGGTTTGGCGATTTCACGGCCGAGATGGAGATGGTTCTTCGCAACCGCAGCGGGCAGGAAAGTACTCGCAGGATACGCTCGAGGACGCTGGAAGTGCAGGGCGACGGCGACAAGTCGATGTCTATTTTTGATGAACCCGCGGACGTAAAAGGCACCGCGATGCTGACGTTTACCCACGGTCTGGAGCCCGATGATCAGTGGCTCTATCTTCCGGCATTAAAGCGGGTCAAGCGGATTTCATCACGTAACAAGTCCGGTCCGTTCATGGGGTCTGAGTTTGCGTTTGAAGATCTGGGTTCGCAGGAAGTTGAGAAATACACCTATAAATATGTAGGTGAGGAACCATGTGGAGACTGGACCTGCCACGTTATTGAGCGCTTCCCCGAGTACAAGCATTCCGGATATACGCGGCAGGTGGTGTGGATGGATACCGACGCTTATCGGGTTACAAAAACAGAGTTTTATGATCGAAAGAAGGCGCTTCTGAAAACGCTGACGATGGCGGATTATGCCGTGTATGCAGACCGCCACTGGCGGCCGTCGGTTATGGAAATGGTCAACCATCAAACCGGTAAATCGACGACTCTGAAGTGGAACGATTATCAGTTCAAAACAGGTTTGAAGGATTCAGACTTCAATAAAAACAAACTTAAGAATCTGCGCTAGCGGGCACTGCAGCTGCGGTTGTGACCGGTTGTCTGCCGACTGTGGACTGAGGCTACAGGTTACACCGACGTTCGTGTCCTCTCGGCATGGAATTTGGTCGGGTAAAACTGACGCTTTTATGTGACCATACGGGTATGGCCTACTCGACGACACGATAATGAACGTTCTGGTTTTCGACATCGAAACTGTGCCGGATACGGTGACCGGAGCCCGGCTGTATGACCTGCAGGGTCTGAGCGACGCCGACATTGCCCGGGCCATGTTTGCCAAGCGCGTACAGAAAACGGGCGGGTCGGATTTTTTGCCGCTGCATCTTCATCGCGTGGTCGCGATATCCGCCGTCATGAAAACCGCGTCTTCGTTTAACGTCTGGTCCCTCGGTGACGAGTCGGCTGACGAGAAAGAGATCGTGCAGCGCTTTTACGACGGTCTGGATCGATATACGCCCACTCTGGTCAGCTGGAATGGAAGCGGATTTGATCTGCCGGTCCTGCATTATCGGGCCATGCTGAATAGCGTGAACGCCAGTCGCTACTGGGAAAATGGCGATGAAAATCGTGAGTTTCGTTACAACAACTATCTGTCCCGCTACCACTGGCGTCACATTGATCTGATGGACGTGATCGCTGGTTTTAATGCACGATCTGCGGCGCCACTGGATGAAGTAGCGGTCATGTTGGGCTTTCCCGGCAAGCTGGGGATGAGTGGGGCCGCCGTCTGGGACACCTATCAGCAGGGCGATCTCAAGTCCATTCGTGACTATTGCGAAACAGATGTGCTGAACACGTATCTGGTTTATCTTCGATGGGAGCTGACTCGCGGAGGGGTAACGCCCGATCAATATGCGGATCACATTCAGGAGACCCGAGACTGGTTGGCGGCGGCCAGCGGCGAGCACTTCAGGGATTTTCTGTCGGCCTGGCCGAGTGATCAGTGATCGCACTATTCGGGGTTTGGCAGCGTGACTGAACTGACAGCCGTGGTTGCCGATCTGGCCCACGATGGCGTGGGTATTTGTAAAGTGGAGGACCAGACCTATTTCGTCGATGGCGTTCTTCCAGGGGAAGAGGTCACATTTTTGCGTGGCAAGAAACGAAAAGGAAAGCGCCTCGGGAGTCTGGTGAGCATTTTAAGTAAATCCCCCGATCGTGTGGATCCGTATTGCTCGTATTTCGGTGTCTGCGGCGGCTGCGCGTTGCAGCATTTGTCCAGAGAGGCTCAAATTTCCTACAAGCAGGATGTGCTGCAGAACAACCTGCAGAAACTTGGCCGGGTCACGGCGGAAAAGCTTGCTGAGCCCATCGTTGCAGATTCCTGGAAGTATCGGCGAAAAGCCCGACCCGGTATCAAGCTGGTGCCCAAAAAAGGCGGCATTCTGGTTGGGTTCAGGGAGCGGGGCAGCAGTTTTCTGACTTCTTTACACAAATGCCATACGCTGAACGAACCGCTGTCAGATTTGCTGGCACCGCTGCATGAGCTGATTACCGGTCTCAGTCACAGTGATCGTTTTCCACAGGTGGAGATTGCACAGGGGGATAACGCAATATCCATCGTGCTGCGCCATCTTGAGGCACTGACTGACAATGATCTTGAATCCCTGAAACAATTTGCGTGCCGTCATAAGGTGCAGATGTATCTGCAGCCGGGAAATCTGAAAAGTATTCATCCCCTGTGGCCGGAGAATCCACAACCGCTGAAATTCAGTCTACAGCGATTCGGCATAGAGCTGGAATTTTCTGCGACCGATTTTGTTCAGGTGAATGCAGACATCAACGAGAGGATAGTCTCAAAGGCGTTGGCACTTCTGAAGCCTCAAACGGGGGAGAAGATCCTCGATCTGTTTTGCGGCCTGGGTAATTTCACCTTGCCAATTGCAAAATCCGGCGCTGAGGTTGTGGGTATTGAGGGAGAGCAGGCGCTGGTCGACAAGGCCGTACTCAATGCATCACGAAACCGGCTCACCAATGTGACGTTCGAGCGCGCTGATCTGCATAATTCAGAACATGTCGCCAGACTCAAAGCGCATAATTTTGACAAGATGCTGATCGATCCGCCGCGCTCAGGCGCGCGCGAAATCTGCGAGCATCTGATTCCGGTTATTGCGCCTCAACGTATCGTCTACGTGTCCTGCAATCCAGCGACATTGGCCAGAGATGCGGACTATCTGGTCAATCAACACGGTTACCAATTGATTGAGGCTGGCATCGCCGATATGTTTCCGCACACGGCCCATGTCGAATCCATTGCGCTGTTCGACAGGGCCGGGTCTTGAGTCCGTGGAACCTCTAGCTGTCTTTGCGGTTACCGATGTCGTCCGGGACGTCCTTTTTGGGTGCCGACGGCAGTCGATTGGGATGACTCTGTTTCGCAGCGGCAGGCGCAGCAGCTTTACTGTCGCCAGGGCGACTGGTCGCTGAGCCCGCAGGCGTTGCTGCTCCCGGCATGGGCGCTCGGGGCTGGCTTGAAGGGATGCTGGTTCCGCCGCTGCTCGCGCCAGGTGCAGGGGCAGAAGTTGCCTGCTGAACGGGAGCGGGTTTGGGCGCCAGTCGACTGGGCTTGCCGGTTACCGGTGGATTAAATGGCGGAATTGAATCGGGTGAGACGGATTTCTCCACGCTGCTCTGTTTACTGCCAGATTTGGACTCGTTTCTCGAATTTTCCGGTTTTCCCTGTTGGTTTGGATTGCCTTTCTGATCCCTGTTGCGGTTATTTGTCTGTGCCTGCTTGTTGCCGCCCGACGCCTGATTTCCACCAGCACCCCTGCGGTTATTGTTCCTGCCTCGCGATCCGGACTTGTTGGCGGTCTGTTTTTGACCGGATTTTGAATTTTCCGCGCTTTGTCCGTCATTGCCATGACCGGACTTGCGCGCTCCTTTTTTCTGCTCGTTCTGACGATCACCCCGGCGGTTGCCTCGCGCATTACCTTTACCGTCTCCACCATCTGACTTCGTCGTTTTAGCCGGGTTACCACGTCCTTTTTGTGAACGGTTTCCACCTCGGCGGTTGCCCTGGTTGCCACGGCGGTTGTTTCCCCCTCGAGGCTTCGAGTCTTTGGACTTTTCCGTTTCTGCAGTCTCCTCAGCTTCAGATTTGTTGCTGCCAAAGATCGACGCGACACGGGCAAGGAATCCAACTTTATCCGCAGTCTCAGCCCGTTGTGCTGACTCTGTTTTGCCGTTTTGCGTGGCCTCAGGAGCGGGTGGTGCGCTGTGTGCGATCTGGTCAAGCTGAACACGCGCTTTTTCCGGGCGTGGTGACTTTAGGCTGTCAGTGCTGCTCTCGAGCTCAATATCATGTTCGACTTTCTGTCTGAAACTGGCGACCCCGGTAATTTCCTCGAGTTCTTCCCCGCGCAGACGTCGGACATGGAACTGCGGACTGGACAACTCATCGGTCGGGACGATGATAATTCGCGAAGCCAGACGCGCTTCCATCTGGTTCACCTCAAAACGTTTCTCGTTAAGCAGATAGGTGGCCATATCGAGGGGCACGAGTACCTGAATGGCCTCGGTATTCTCTTTCATCGCCTCATCTTCGATCAGGCGCAGGAGGTATAGGGATGAAGAAACGACACTGCGGATGATACCCACACCGGAACATCTCGGGCAGGGTCGATAATTTACATCGCTGATTGATGATCGCAAACGTTGGCGCGACATCTCCAGCAGTCCAAACCGTGAAATTTTGCTTATCTGCACGCGCGCTCTGTCCGGTCGCAACGCATCTTTGAGGCGGGCCTCGACCGCTCGCTGATTTCGTGAAATCGTCATATCGATCAAATCGATCACGATCAGTCCGCCCATGTCTCGAATTCTGAGCTGACGGGCGACTTCATCGACGGCTTCGAGATTGGTCTGCAGGGCTGTATCCTCGATATCGCTGCCTTTGGTGGCGCGGGCCGAATTTACATCAACTGAGATCAGCGCTTCAGTGTGATCGATGACAATTGAACCTCCGGAAGGCAGGCTGACTTCCCGATTGAATGCGGAATCGATCTGGTGCTCGATCTGATAACGTGAAAACAGAGGCACGCTGTCCTGATACAACTTGAGCTTGGCGATGTTATGCGGCATAACCTGCTGCACAAACCGCTCCGCTCTGTCGAAAATCTCTTTATCGTCAACGATGATCTCCGAGATATCGTTGCCGAGATGGTCGCGAATAGATCGGACAATCAAATTGCTTTCCTGATAGATCAGGAAAGGGGCTTTTTGTTCGGCCGCCGCTTCTTCGACGGATTCCCAGAGCTTGGTCAGAAAATCCAGATCCCATTGCATTTCGTCTTCAGAACGACCGATGCCGGCGGTTCGGGCGATAAGTGCATGCTGGGATTTCAGTTCCAGACTATCGATAATCTGTCGAAGTTCGGTGCGGTCCTCACCTGAGATCCTGCGAGAAATGCCGCCGCCTTTGGGATTGTTCGGCATCAGCACCAGAAAACGCCCCGCCAGACTGATAAATGTGGTCAGAGCCGCGCCTTTGGTTCCTCGCTCATCCTTGTCGACCTGGACGATCATTTCCTGACCTTCTGAGATGACCGACTCTATTTTGACGCTGTTGATTGGCGTCTTGCCGTCATAATTCTGGAAATACTGACGGTAGATTTCCTTTAACGGGAGAAAACCCTGTTTTTCAGCACCGTAATCGACAAAAGCTGCCTCTAGACTTGGTTCAACTTTTGTAACTACTCCTTTGTAAATATTGCCTTTTTTCTCGCTTCTTATTGCAGATTCCAGATCCAGATCAATCAGTTTCTGGCCATCGACAATAGCAACCCTCAACTCTTCAGCGTGAGTTGCATTAAATAACATTCTTTTCATTTTTCTTTCCTCGCCGCAACAGCGTCAAAAAATAGCGGCGACATCTGGCTATGCGGCAGAATGCAGTGCATTCGACGGCACGCCGTTAATTTCCGTTAAGCCAGTCGGTGAAGGGATACAGGGGCGGGAACCGTTGACGGTTGAAGGAAGCTGTTTATCAACATCTTAAGTTACGAGGGTCTCGTAACAGTTGACAATGAAATCATTTCATTAAATGATTTCAACAACTTACAAATACTATCGTGAACTGGCCTTAATTCAGAATCGAAGTCAGACCACAATGTCGATTGTCAGTATTTTATTCAAATACTGAGCCGAAACAGAGTGCCTTAGCACTTTTTGAACCGCCATCCCGAACGGAATCCCGGGGGCCGGATTTCAACGTTATCGACTGTCTCCGATAGGACTGTTTACAGCCCTTTGTCGCCTGCCTGCGTAGTGAAAGGCACCGTGCACGAAATATGTTCTTTTCCCGCGCCTGAACGCGATCATTTGCCTGTCTGATCTGGTCGTCAAATTGACGGTTTTATTTCTTCCCAGTCGGAGGCCGCAAACGTAATGCTGCGCCTCTCTGAATATCAGGCTGATCCTCTTCAGACCTTGCCGACCGTAAGGCCGACGGTGTTGGCTTAACGCCCAACAAGCTACCCGGGACGCTTTTGACCGGGTAACGGTAATTTCGTCATGTTGACCCGCAATAGCGGAACTCAACTGCTCGAATATATCAAGCAAAATGCCCGCACACAATACACTTTTGAATTTACCGAATTCCGGTCGTTGATTCACAGATTCCGCCTGTGTAAACTCGCGCACCCGGCAGGCGCGTAGCTCAGTTGGTTAGAGCACCACCTTGACATGGTGGGG
>JBCCGE010000129.1:0-7524 GCA_039029455.1 Pseudomonadota bacterium
AAGATGCATTTATGAGATAGCTTCTAGTCTTTCTCATCAAATTCAATCGTCATGTAACCAATCTTCGCTGCCTTGACATCCGGTTGTATGAATTTAACAGCGCCGCGCTTACTTTATCACTGCGCTTACGTATTTTATTAAGTGATCTATAAAAAGCAGAAGGCTTCCGCTCGAAGACATCAAACAAAGACCAAAAAAAACCGGCAACGAAGTGCCGGTTTTTCGCTCTGAATTTGTAAAACTACAGCTGGAGAAACATATCGTCACTCGGATCTGGACATGCAATACAAGGAGGTGCGCTTAATGGTGAACCGCCTGGATTCAGGGTCAACTCAAACTCCAGCTTGTCAAAAAGTACTACGTACGCTTTTATAAAAGCATTGTTTGGCGCTATCATATATTCCACGTCAAAAACTTCATTCTCGCCGCACAATGAAAAATTTCCATTGGCGGTTCCGCCGTTTGCGTTGAAAAACACGATCCCTCCGGTACTACTGGTCGAAAGACTGAACAGACAATCTTCGAATCGCTGATAGGTCATCTGAAACTGAACGGTTCCACTCGACTGCAGCCTTGCGTACATCGATATGAATCGGTCTGTCCTAAAACCAGCATGAGCGGGTTGCGCGACCAGGTCGATGAGATTCGGCATCACCGCTCCCAGATTTTCGTCCTCTACAGTAGTGCCGCTAAAAATGAGATCTTCTACTTCATCGCTGCCGTCACCACCATCACCACCGGAACCTGTCGTGGTTGCGTGTGCCGGCAGCATCACGCTGTCGACTACAGGTGAGGCCCATTTGGTTGGTACTATTGCGGTCGCGGCAGCGCCCGTACTCAATACACCCAACAGCTTGCGGCGAGGGAATTCGTTCTTGTCAGTGCCACCCTCACTGGAATTTTGATTCGTCTTTTTCATTAACCAGAAACAATAAAAAATTACATTGCAAGAAATGCCAAATCTCGGGGGAGAAACAAGATTTTAATGAATCACCCCCTATTGGCTCGAAAAACCATGCCTTGTCATCAATTGTTTTGTTGGCACGCCCGATGCTGAGGAACCGACATCCTGGCCACGTCATACAGACAGCGTTCCACGTCAGGTAGCTACATTATGCCGCATATATCTGCAATTCAAAAGTCGCCAGGCAGTCCTTTTGGGCTTGCAATAGTGCTGATCAGTCTGCTGCTCCCGCTTCTCGCGACCACGACCCTGTTTTATGGCACCACCATTACCACGAATGCCTGGACCATCAGTGCCGGGATCTGGTTTTGCTCGTTGTTGTATTTGATTTCACCTCTCAACCGCAAGCAATGGGTGTGGAATCGTCAGCTCTCCATATTCATGCTGACGTTTGTTTATCTTCTGTTTCGAGTCAACTGGGCCGCCGATTCATGGGACGTGGTTGCGGCAGCACAGTGGTGGCTCGAGGGCTGTCTGCTTACGTGGATGCTGTCCTGCCTGTTAGCACGTGACTCGCTTCATAACTACTATGTTGCGACTCTGATAGTTCTCGGCTTACTTCATGTTGCAACTATAGTCCTGCGAATTTACTGCCAACGCTGTGGCTCGGAAATCTGGATATTTCGACCATTCACTCTCGACGCAAACTCTCGGTCCGGACTGCAACTGATTCCGATGTTTTTCGCGCTCGGTTTGCTCCAAAGCACAAAGCAACTGTACATCCGCGCAATCTGCGTGCTTCTGATCGCAGGCAGTGTACTGATCCTGTATGTCAACGACAGCAGAGCCACGTATCTCGGGTTGTTTGTTGGACTGGTTGCATGGGCGGCGCAATCAAATTGGTTGGGAACCCAAAACATTAGAAGAATCCTGTCTCCACTGTCGGTTTTTCTGACGATCACCCTGGTTTTAATCGTCGGCTTGTTTTCCATATCCTTCTGGGTGGATTCAGCAGTTCACTGGCTGGACGGGTCGTCCGAAGGCCGGGTTCGGCGCTGGGCCAACGGTATGGCTTTGGCACTTCAGTACTTTCCGTGGGGCGCCGGTACCGGGGAGTGGGAAAATCAGTTCGAGAATTTTCGCCATTCCGTGATTGCCGATCCCGGAGGTATCAGCTTTGCCTTCAACTGGTATCTGCAGCTACTGGTGGAGGGAGGCATCGTTCTTTTCCTGTTGGTCATCGCAGCAATTGCGGTATCGCTGGCAGGACCCACGGTTGACCCGGTGCATCTGTCCGCGAAGTGCGCCGTTCTGGCCTTGTCTGTTTTTGCGATTTTCCATATGCCCTTCGAGTACAAATCTCTTGTCATCCACTGGTTTGCACTACTGGCTTACACCCAGTCGCGTAAGCCAGCGGACGAAGATTCAACGCCGGGATTGCCGGACCGTAAGCAGATTCCAGTAGTTGCCGTGATTCTGGTACTTGCTGCAACAGGTACGCTATACGCGCAAACGTTGTCGACACTTGCAAATGTCCGATCAGCCGTTGCGGGGGTTTCTGTAAGGCATCAAAACGGTGAAACCTCTATCGCCATCGGGCAGGTTGCGCGCAAACTGCCGCATAACATGCAAGCGTTTTTAACCGATGTTGATTACTACGAAAAAACACCGGATGACTTCGATTTTTCTCGTTATACGACTCACGGCTATCGAAAAATACTTGGACGTGTCGGAGAAAACCTGGCGGCTTCGGGTCAGTGCGACCGTGCGATCGACTGGCTTGACGCTGAAATCCGGCGCCATCCAAAAAACGGCCGGGCCTGGACAACAAAGTGCAGATGCCTGCTGGAAATATCTGCCAGTGCGGATGTCTCCAGACCCGTCTGCCAAACAGCCGTTACGACAAGACCTCATGACATTTCTTCCCGTCTGTCATTCAGCGAGTCCCTGCTTCAATCCGGAGATGCCGCGGGGGCACTTCAACAAACTATGCAGGCCGATGCACTGGGGGCTTCGCAGGTTGGCGCTCATGAATTCGGTCGTAAGTCCATAGGGCTGCTTGATCAGCGCCTGGCACAACTCAGAAAAGTTCAGTTGATTCAGCAACGGTCGCGGACAAAGCTCTCTCTTGACCCTCCGCCAGCGTCACTGTTGTCTGTTCCTGAAGTCCACAAAACTCTGACCCAGACCCGTGACTCCATAGTGTTTACGAGTAACGAAAGCGGACGCTATGAATTGTGGTCGGTCCCCAAATCAGGTGGAGACGCTACGCTGTTATCAAACCATTCCAAAGATCCGTTCTCCCCGCAAGCGGACACACATGGCCGAAGCGTCCATTTTGTCTCCGACAGTTTCGGCGACGGCAGGTACCAGCTCTATAACCGGGATATCCGGACAAAAACATCCCGACCACTGTCCGAGCTGGAGCCCGATATGGAAATCGGCGTTTACAGGCTATCGCCGCAAGAGAATCAAATAGCCTTTGTTCGCAAAGACACTGATCGGGATTCATTTCAGATTCTGGATATACAAACCAGCGAAACAACAACCATCGCGCTGGACTTTAACCAGTACAGCAAGATTGCCTGGTCCCGGGACAGCAGACAGCTGGCTGTCGCCGGAGATATCAGTCGGGTTGCAATTTACGATTTAGACTCCGGACAGATCCGTTACCTTGAATCGAGCATATTCGGGCGCGTTCTTGATCTCGATTTCAGCCCAGGCGGAAATCAGCTGGCGGTCGTTCTGCGGGCGGTTAAAAATCGTCACCACGTATTGTCTTACGATACAAAAGAACTCTCCTACGAAACCCTGCCGGTCGATTCAATACGCCCGGTCACAGTCGATTGGATATCACCGGACCGGCTCATATTTCGGGTATTTGACAACGACCGGTATTTGCTGAAAGCCTTCACTCCCACAAGCAATATCGTGTCTCACCTTGGGCCCGAGGATGGCGTTGTCTATGACGTTATTCGCGATCACACCGGAACCACGCTGTATTTTGTCCACACCTCGCCCGACCTGCCACCATCGATCAATTCCCTGAACGTGGAAACCGGCAGCTGGGACGTACTCTACCGGTTGAGTCATATTCAACCGCGTTCAGATATCAGCTATCGACTCGAACAACTGGACCTTGGAGACAGGTCGGTACCGGTCCACTGGTACACACCTGAAGATAACGCCAAGGGAACGGTTGTCTGGCTGCATGGCGGCAGTTCAAGCTTCTCGCCAAGATGGCATAAATATGCACAGTACTACTCGGCGAATGGCTATGAATTTGCTGCGCTAAATTTTTCAGGCAGCACCGGTCAGTTCAGATCAGTCGGCAGCTACTCAGAACTGCAGTCACTCCAGATTGAGGAGCTGACCGGACTGATCGAAAAAATTTCGGAGGCTCCAATCATTTTGCTGGGGGTCAGCTCAGGCACGCGATTACTCAGGGCGTACGAGACTCAGCCAAATTCCCGGTTTGATGCGACGATTGAGTTCGCGCCCCTGTCGTTTTTACCACCACCGACAAACCGCCCGAAAATAATGTATGTAGGAGAAAATGACCCTTATTTCGAAGGTGAGCAGACACATCAATCAAGCGATGATTTCGAATACACGGTGCGTATCTTTGAAAACGAGGGCCATGATCTGAGGCAGACCAGTAATATTCGTTACCGACTGGAAGACAGTCTGCGTTTTCTGGACTCACTTCCCCGCTAGAAATCTGCGTCTCAGCCGCCTCTGTGCTTGAAGGAATCGCGCCGAAAACTGTAAAGCGCATTCGGGTCGACAGAAATATCAATCACTGCGGGTCTATCCTCCCCGAGCGCAGCCTCTACTGCTCCGGCAACATCTGACAGTTTTTCCACTCTATATCCGGCAGCACCGTACAGCTCCGCGGCTTTGTCAAATGCGGGGCTGCCAACATCCGCGCCGATGTATCGCTCACCGAAAAAGTCGCGCTGATACGCTTTTTCTGCGCCCCAGCAACTGTTGTTCATAACAATAGTCACGGTATTCAGATTGTGCTCCACGGCCGTACTCAATTCCGAAATCGTCATGCCGAATCCACCGTCTCCCATCAGACTGACAACAGGTCGATCGGGACATGCTGTCTTGATGCCGAGTCCGCAGGCGAAAGAAAAGCCAACCAGTCCAAAATCTAGGGGCGTGAACAAACTTTTTGGCGACCAGTAGTTAAGTGCATCGGTAGCCTGCAGACACAGCGTTCCGGCATCCATAGTGATTGCCGCATCTTTGGGTAACACCGACCGCAGTGCTCGAAACAATCCCGAAGGCTGAATAGGCGTATCGTCCATAACAGCGTCCGCGTCCCGTTTTTGCAAATACTCCGATCGCTCCTGCTGAAACGCCTGAGTCCACTGATCGACTGCAATCTTCGCCTCCATCTTCTCAATGGCGACTTCGAGCTGGGTTGCAACAGTATTCGCATCGCCCCAAATCCCTAATGCGACTGGGAAATAGCGACCGATTGCTGTCGGTTCGAGTTCGACGTGGATGATGGCCGCATTTTCGTTCAGATTGTCATAGGAATAGAACGTGGAATTGAACCCGAGGCGGGTTCCAAGGGCGAGAATGACATCAGCCTCTTTTACAAGTCGGGATGCCACCGGATTTCCTCTGGGTCCCATTTGACCGGCATTCAGTTCATGACCAAATGACACCGCGTCACCGTGGCCCGGTGCACTGACCACGGGAACGTTGATCGTCTCCGCCAGCTGCATGACGGTGTCCGCATTTCCGGAGTTTTTGATACCACCGCCAACGACAATCACAGGCCGGTCAGCCTTCGCGATCATTTCCGCCGCTTTGTGAATCGAGTCGGGCGCGCCGGCGGGAAGAGACTGGGATCGATACTGGTCCGGAGTTTGCAGCATCGGAAATTCAGTCTGAGCCGACAGCACATCTCGTGGAATGTTGAGCTGGACCGGTCCCCGACGCGGCGTCAGCGCAGTTCGATAGGCCTCACGAAACATTTCCGGTACTCTATCGGCGCTGGTAACCGTCCACGTTTTTTTGGTGACTGGTGTGAACAGGCTTTGCTGGTCGACTTCCTGAAAAGCATCTCTGTAGACGTGCTGAGATGAAAGCGATCCGGCGATCGACACCACTGGAGAAAATGCGGCTTTTGCCTGACTCAGTCCGGTTACCAGATTGGTTGCACCGGGTCCGTTTTGTCCGGCGAGTATTACGCCGGCATCTCCGCTGACCCGGGCATATCCATCGGCCATGTGGGTGCCCGTCCGCTCATCGTGGACACCAATATATTTAATATCGGAGGCATCGTACAGTGCATCGAACATCTCCATCGTGGCTGACCCAATCAACCCGAAAACATGACGCGTATTTTCGACTCGCAACGATTCGACCGCAGCCTGTCCTCCGGTAAGTGTTTTCATGATGGGTTTCCTAAACGCCCGCGGGGTTGTCGACGTCGTGACCCATTTCTTTCAGGTCCTGGTATCGATCTCCAATGCGATGATGCGGATTACCCCCGACAGAAGCGCCGAGTGCCATAATGATTTCGTCAGGGGCCGGCGCATCGGGAACACTTAGGTGAATGGTCTGGTAGTGTGATCGTCTGCCAGCGTCGTGCTTGTCCATAAGTGGAATCATCAGCGGTGTGCCTGCGGCTCCCCGCGTGTTGGTAAACGCCAGATAGGTTTTCGCATTGACCGCATTGCGGTATTGATTGCCAAACCAGAGCGTGTGGGTGAGCGCCTGTGCGTGCTGAAGGTATCCGCCCATTCCAACGACAGAGGCCTTGCCATACCCCTCAATCTCATCGCCGGTTACGTCCAGAATCATTTCTGTCAAAAGTTGGCCCAACTCCGGCCCACAGGCCTGAATTTCGGGTCGCAGATTTTCAACGAATCCTTCGCCAAACCATGGGTTTCGAATAATCGCCAGGGCCGCGATCAGTTTGCTCGGTATTTCAAGCGCTCTGCCTTCATCGATTCGCACGCTTTCGACATGCAGCAGTGTTCTTCTGATTTCTGAATTCATAGACATTTTTAGAAAATTTAGCGAAATTTGTTTACGCCGCAAACGCCGGCATGACCTCATCAATGAACAATCGCATTGATCGCTTTTGCTCTTCGAGCCCCAGCCCCATACTCGCGTAGTAGATGAACTCGTCAACGCCCAGCGCCTCGTAACGTTTCAGCTTTTCGATCACAACATCCGGAGAACCAAACATCAAGTTTTCCTCAAGCATTTTAGGGTCGTACTGTTCTCGACCCTCCAGGGACTCCAGCGCAACCTGCTGTGGAAAACCGTTTTGAACCTCGCCGGTCTGACGGAAAAGATTTTCAAACTGGCCCAACACGCTTCGAATTGCATTCATTGCCGACTGACGGTCTTTTTCATTGTCGTAGACGCAGGTGTGTCGCATCATGGCGAAGACCGGACTGTACCGGGCGTCCGCCTTTTCCATGGCCTCATCCAATTGTTGTTTGTACAGTTCCGCTT
This sequence comes from Pseudomonadota bacterium, assembly GCA_039029455.1. Classification (GTDB taxonomy): domain Bacteria; phylum Pseudomonadota; class Gammaproteobacteria; order Arenicellales; family Poriferihabitantaceae; genus JBCCGE01. Next base: position 7,394 of record JBCCGE010000129.1, read on the forward strand.
CCTCAAACGGTCGGGTCAGCGGCCACGACATGATGTTGCATTCATTTTTGATCGCATAGTCAAAAGTGATTGGTGAACGCGCGGCAACCCAGATCGGTGGATGAGGGGTCTGCAATGGTTTTGGACACGAC